>CAYPYF010000008.1:52037-56199 GCA_964414675.1 uncultured Dehalococcoidaceae bacterium | reverse complement strand
CACCATTTCAGACGCCTTCGCCCACGCCGCCTGGTCGCGCATGTTGCCGGCGGCCAGCAAGGCCAGCACCTGGCGGCGCAGATCCGTGCCCTCCATGTAGCGGCGCGACATATCGCGCATGCCCACTTCCTTCGCCAACTGGTTCAGGTGGTCGCGCGCGTCGCCTTGCAGCGACTCATGCAGGTGGTTCCACAAGACGAACAGGTGGGGCCAGTCCGGCGGCGCGATCTTCGGCAGCGTGGGCTTTTCGCCCATGATCCGCTGCAAAATCAGCGGGCGCCACACCTTGGCGAAGTGTTCCGCGCGAGCCTCGGCGCGGTCCGCGTTCCAGCGCGCGGCGATGATGGCCACCGCCAACAACCCCGTCACCACCGCCAGCGATTTCGTCATCCCCAGCGTCAGCCACAAAATCGGGTTCTGGTCGATGCGCGCCTCGATCTGCGCGGGGCCGAAGACCGTGGTGTCGGTGGGGAACCGGTAGGCGCGCAGGCCGCCGAAGTTCTCGCCGTCCGAGCGGCCCGCGAGCCACGCCACCGTGTTGCGCCTGCCTCCGGCGGGCGTGAACGGCATGATCAGGACGAACTCGACTTCCTCCAGCGTCTCCTCCGTGTTGTCGCCTCGCGGGAGGCGCAGCACGACGTAGTACGGCTCGACCGGCTGCTCTTCGTTGCCGAAGCGCTCGGTGGGGATGTTCCAGACATCCTCGGCCGTGAAGAAGTCGCTCGGGTTGGTGATGTGGTAGGTCAGGTACTGGCGCGCCTGGACCTTGAACATGTCCAGCGGGTAGCGCATGTGCGCCTGGACCTCGGCCGGCATGTCGCCCATCGAGGTAAACAGGTCCGGGAAGATCTTCGCCCACGTGGCGGCGATCGGGTCAGAGGGGTCGATCAGGTAGAACGTCGTGTCGCCCGTCTGCGCGTCGACGGTGACCAGCACGCTGTGGCGCATGTAGTTCACGGAGCCAGATGGCTGGGAGTACGGGATGTTCGAGGCGACGGTGTACGCCGGCTGGAACCAGCTCAGCTCGCCGTCAATGATCACGGCGTACGGGTCACCGTCCAGCAGCAGGAATGGCGCGACCTCCTTGATCCGGGGCTGGATGGCGCGGTTCATCAGGAGCCGCGAGTCACCATCGATCTGGCCGGAGATGAGCAGGTTCTGGTCGCCCAGGTGCCAGGCGAGGGCGAACCGCTTCAGGAACGAGTCCATGGGGATGCCGCGGTCGTAGGGGAAGGAGTTCGTCTCATTGCCCTCGCCGACCGGGTAGTCGAACTCCGGCTCGACCGAGCTGCCCACGATGTACTGGTGGGTGATCTCGCCGAAGTAGATCCGGGAGCCATCCAGCGTGATCGGGATCGTGTCGGAGACCGGCGGGATGTTCGACGTGATGAGGTGTGGCAGGCCTTCGCTGCTGACCTCGTTGACCGGTGAGACCACGGCGCCGAAGCCGTGCGTGAGTTGCAGCCGGTCGCGGGTCCAGTTGCGGTCCTCGGCGCGCCCGATGTCGAGCTCGCGCGCGGAGGCCATGACCTGCTGGATCTTGCCGTCCACGGTGTAGCGGTCCACGTCGATATCGGTGAAGACGTAGAAGCGCCGGAGGGCCTGGATCTGGTTGAACGTGCTGCGCAGCGGGATCGGGTCGAGCAGGCGGATGTTCTCGATGGTCTCGGGGTTCTCCGCGATCTCCTCGTCCGTGACGCTCGGGTTTGCCGGGTACTGGCGCTCCTCGAGGTCCTCGAGGCCGAAGGCGTATCGGGTGGCCTCGATGTTGCGGGCGATGTACTGGCTCTCGCGGGTGCGCTCGTTCGGCTCCACCTGGAAGCGCTGGACGAAGGAGGGGTAGATCACCCCGCCGACGAAGGTGGAAAGCAGCCAGAGGCCGCCGACGAAGAGCGGTAGGCGGAACGAGTCCCTGGACAGGAACGCGTTGGCGATGACGACGAGGCCGGTGGCGGCCGCGAGGCCGGCGATCACGTACTGCGCGGGCAGCCTCGCGTTCAGGTCCGTGTACCCGGCGCCGTAGACGATGCCGCCCGGTGAGTTCACGAGCCCGAAGATGCCGAGGTAGGACTGGACGGCGATGAGCAGCAGCGCGATCCCGACGAGGATCGAGAGGTGGACCCGCATCGCCGGGGTGATGCGCCACTCGAAGCGCTGGAGCGAGAGGGCGAGGCCGTAGACCGCGCCGGCGCCGAGCGCCGAGATGATCGTGAGGCCCAGCAGCCAGGACTGGATGAACGACCAGGCGGGGAGCGTGAAGACGTAGAACGACAGGTCACGCCCGAACTGCGCGTCCTCGCGGCCGAACTCGACGCGGTTCATCCACGAGAGGATCGTCTCCCACGCCCCTCCGGCCACGCTGCCGAAGATCACGGCCATGAAGACGGTGGCGGCGATGAGCAGGACGGTGACGACGCGGCGGATCGAGGTGGCGTCCACCTCTTCGATGAACGACTCCTCCAGTCCCTGCGGGGCGAAGCGGCGCGCGATCATGATGTTCGCGCCGATGACGACGCCCGAGACGAGCGCCCCGGTCAGGAAGAGGACGATCTTCGACGTGATGACGGTGGAGTACACGCCGCTGTAGCCGATGGAGTCGAACCACAGCAGGTCCACGTAGATGGACTTGAGGACGTTCAGGACGATGTAGGCGACCAGCAGGCCCGCCGCGACGCCGAGCCAGCGCAGTGGCACGGGCGAGCGGAACTCACCGCTGGAACTACCCGCGCCACCACCACCCCGCCCAAAGCGGAACGGTTCGGGTGGCGGGCCCAGGTCACCCCGGTCTCGGTCGTCGAAGAAGGACATGGAGGTCCCCCGCTTCCTGTGTGCCATCGCCCTGGTTAGTCGGTGATGCGGGTGCCGACCGCGTCGCCACGAGCGATTCTTCGGAGGGTAGCGGGCTGCGTACCGTTTGCGATGAACGCGCGCACCCCTACTTCCGCGGCGCGGAAGCAGGCGTCGATCTTCGGAATCATACCGCCTGAGAGGACGCCGGCTTCGCGGAGCGACGCCGCGACGGACGGACTGACCTCCGGAATGAGCGTCTTCGAGGCGTCGAGAAGGCCGTCTACGTCCGTCAGGAACACGAGCGAGTCGGCGCGGAGGGCGCGGGCGACCTCGCCGGCGACCGTGTCGGCGTTGATGTTGAGCGGCTGCGAGGGCGGCTCCAGGCCGATGGGCGCGATCACCGGGATGACGCCAGCGTCGAGGAGCGACTGGATGAACGTCGCGTCCACCTCGGTGACCTCGCCGACGTAGCCCAGGCGCTCGTCGTAGCGGCGGGCCTTGACCGCGCCGCCATCGACCCCGGAGACGCCGACGGCACGCCCGCCGAGGGCAACGTGCTCGCCCACGAGGTGCGCGTTCACGACGCCGCGGAGGACGCCGACCACCACCTCCAGCGCGGCCGCGTTGGTGGATCGGAGACCGTCCACGAAGATGGACTCGATCTCCATCTTCTTCAGCCAGTCGGTGATCATCGCGCCGCCGCCGTGCACCACCACGGGACGCGCGCCCTCGCGGTGGAGCTCGACGACGTCCTGGAGCGACGTGTCCTGGGAGCCGAGCGTGGAGCCGCCGATCTTCACGACGGTGGTCGGGTTGGTGTCAGGCATGGGAGTCCTCTGAGGCTGCGTGTGGGGGCCGTGTGGCCTAGGTGGTGTAGTCGGCGTTGATGCTGACGTACTCGTGCGTGAGGTTGCAGCCCCACGCGGTCGCCGAGGCGTCGCCGACGGCGAGGTCGACGCGGATCGTGACGAGCTCGCCGGCCATCGCATCGGAGACAGCCTTGAGGTCCGCGCCGGCGAGCTGGCCGTCCTGGAGCACGCAGTGCGGGCCGATCCAGACGCTCGCGCGATCCTGGTCCATCTTCGCGCCGGAGCGCCCGGCGGCCATCATCGCGCGGCCCCAGTTCGGGTCGCGTCCCGTGACGGCCGTCTTCATGAGCGGCGACGAGGTGATCGTGCGGGCGGCGAGGCGGGCGTCCTCGACGGACGCGGCCCCCGTCACGGTCACCTCGATGAGGCAGGTCGCGCCCTCCCCGTCGCGGGCGATCGCCTTCGCGAGTCGCTGCGACACCGCGGCGAGGGCGGCCGTGAGGGCCTCGGCGGCCGGGTGCGCGGCGTCGAGCGGGTCGCCGCCGGCGCCGCCGGAGGCGAGG
>CAYPYF010000008.1:0-52027 GCA_964414675.1 uncultured Dehalococcoidaceae bacterium | reverse complement strand
GGACGATGCCCATGTCGGAGGTGGACGTGTCCATGTCGACATCGATCATGTTGAACGAGACATCGACGACGGACTTCCAGGCAGTGCGGAGCCAGTCGGCGTCCACTGGTGCGTCGGTGGTGATGAAGCCGTACATCGTCGCCATGTCCGGGTGGATCATCCCGGAGCCCTTGGCGCAGCCGCCCACGTGATAGGTGCGGCCGTCCACGGTGAAGCGGAGCGCGTACTGCTTCTCGTGCGTGTCGGTGGTCATGATCGCGCGGGCGAAGTCGTAGCCGCCCTCGCGCGAGAGGTCGACCGCCTCGACGGCCGTGGCGAGGCGGTCCATCGGCAGCAGCCGCCCGATGACGCCGGTGGAGCCGACGAGCACGGTGTCCGCGGTGCCCCCGATGCGCGCTCCGGCGAGCGCTGCCATGCGCGCGCAGTCCTCGGCGCCCTGCGTGCCGGTGGCGGTGTTGGCGTTCCCGGAGTTCACGACGACGCCGCGCACCTCCGAGGTGGCGGCAAGGAGCCGGCGACCGTGGGTGACGGAGTGCCCGGTGACGGCGTTCTGGGTGAAGACGCCCGCAGCGACGAGGGGCGTGTCACCCTCGGCGGCGAGGATGCCAACGTCGAGTCGGGGTTCGGGGCCGTAGGTCTTGATGCCGGCGTATGCGCCGCCGGCGACGAAGCCGGCGGGCGTGGTGACGCCGCCACCATCGATCCAGTCGAGGCTGAGGCCGCCGTCTGCGGTCAGGGGTGAGGTCATCGAAGTCTCCGTTACGCGATCAGCGAGTGGCCGAGCGATCGCGGACGACGACGGCGTGCGTCCGCCCGGTTGCGCAGCGAGCGCGGGGCGATGCGGCCGTACTTCGTCGTCATGGAGTGCCCTGTCCTTCCTCGGAGGGGTCGTTCCTCGATGGTTGCGCAGTATAGGGCGGGGTCCGCCGCAGGCGATATCTGCCATACTGGCGACTTTCCAGCCCATGCTCCCGGAGTCCGCGCATGACGTTCCCGATGATCCGCCAGGCCCGCGAGGCGGACCTCGCCGCGATCAACCGCATTTACAACCGCGAGGTGCGCGAGGGCTTCGCGACGTGGGAACTGGACGAGTGGCCGGACGAGCGCCGGCTCGAGTGGTTCCAGGCGCGCACGCCAGAGGAAGAGCCGGTCCTGGTCGCGACGATCGGCGACGACCTCGTCGGGTTCGGGTACCTCACGAAGTACCGGGGACGCCGCGGCTACCAGTACACGCGCGAGAACACGGTGATGATCGACCCGGCGCACCAGCGCCAGGGGCTGGGACGGACCATCCTCTCGGAGCTCGTGGAGCGGGCGCGCTGGATGGGGATCCGCTCCGTGGTCGCGTTCATCGACGCGGAGAACCTCGGGAGCATCGTGCTGCACCAGCAGCTGGGCTACCAGGAGGTCGGGCACGAACTGGAGACCGGGCGTAAGTTCGGGACGTGGCGCTCGTCCGTGGAGCTGCAGTTGCTCCTCGACCGTCCCGATGTCGAGTAAGCGCTAGCCGACGCCGACCTTCGGGCAGCGCGGTTCGAGGACGCACGAGTCGCACTTCGGGCCGCGGGCGTGGCACGTGCGACGACCGTGCTGGATGAGGTCGACGTGAAACGCGTAGACCTGGTCGGGCGGGACCATGGCTTCGAGGACGGCGTGCGCCTTGTCTGCCGGCATCTTCGCGGGGACGAGGCCGAGGCGTTTCGAGACGCGCTCGACGTGGGTGTCCACCGGGAGCGCCGGGCGTCCGAGGGCGAAGAGCAGCACGCACGCCGCCGTCTTGGGGCCGACGCCGTTGATCGAGGTCAGCCAGGCCTTCGCCTCGTCCATCGGCAGGTCGGCGAGGAACTCCAGGTCCCAGTCCGGACGGCGCTGTTTCACCTCGGTGAGGAGGGCGTGCAGGCGCTTCGACTTGGTCGGGGCGAGGCCGCCGGGACGGATCGCGTCTTCGAGGTCTGAGACGGGAGCGTCGAGCACATCGTCCCAGGCGGGGAATCGCTCGACGAGGCGGTGCATCGCCTCGCCGGAGTTGAGGTCCGAGGTGTGCTGGGAGAGCAGCGTGAGGACGAGTTCGAACAGCGGGTCGTTCGAGGTCTGCTGCGGGGCGCGGCCGTACGCCTCGTCGAGGAGCGCGATGATCTCCTCTGGCGTCCATCCGGGCGCGGGCGCGGATGCAGCGGTGTTGGGACGCGTGGCACGTGGCATGTGACCATCCTAGAGCGCGGCGTGTGCGAGGATCACGGCAGTCCCGGGAGGTCTCCATGCGTCACCGATTCGCGTCCATCCTCGTCGTGGCGGCAGCGGTCATGGCCGTGGCGTTCCTCGTGGGGTGCAGCGGCGATGACGGCGGCGGGGACTTCTCCGACGTGGACGCGACGGACCTGCTCGCGCGGTCGGCTGACCGGATGGAGCAGGTGGAGTCGTTCGCCTTCGAGGTGGACCACGAGAACGGCGCGACGCAGATCGTGGCGGGCATCAACATGATGCATGCGGAGGGCGCGGTGCAGGGCACAGACCGCATGCAACTCGAGGTAGAGGCGCGGTTCGCCGCGACGAACATCAAGACCGGCATCGTGGTGCTCCCCGGGGAGGGCTACCTCCAGAACCCGATCACGGGGCGGTGGCAGCGGCAGGACGAACTCGACATCTCCAGCCTCTTCGACCCGGCGACGGGCGTGACCGGCCTGATGCGGGCGGCGACGGGCGTCGAGGTCGTCGACCGCGAGGGAGTCGACGGGGTGGACTCGTACGTCCTCCAGACCTCGGTGGACTCGGGGAACCTCCAGGCGTTCGTGGGCAATACGCGGCCGGGGAACGCCGTGACGACGCGGGTGTGGATCGGGGTGGACGACCTCCTCGTGCGACGCATCGAGGTGGTCGGGCCAATTGCGCCGAACGATGCGGACAACGTCCTGCGCCGCCTTACCCTCAGCGACTTCGACGAGGTCGTCGAGATCACGGCGCCGAACTGAGGCGCCAGCGGTGACCTCCGCGAAGGCGACTCCGGTCGGGGCGGCGCAGAAGCAGCGCTGGCTGCTGTTCGCAGTCGCTGCCGGCGTGTTCGTGGCCGCCGACGACCAGACCTCGATCGTGACGGTGCTGCCGCCGATCGTGAACGACATCGGCCTCACCGTGGACGACTTCTACCGGGCGTCCTGGGTGGTGAACGCGTACCTGCTCGGGTACCTCGTGGCGTTGCCGATCGTGGGGCGCATCGCAGACGTGTTCGGGCACGCGCGCGTGTTCGCGGCGTGCCTCGGCGTGTTCATGGTCGGCAGTGCGCTGGTGGCGCTCAGTCCGTCGTTCACGCCGCTGGTCCTCGCGCGGGCGCTCCAGGCGGTCGGCGGTGGCGGCGTGGTGCCGGTGGCGATGGCGATCGTGGTGAGCGAGTTGCCGCGCGAGAAGCGCCTCATGGGCCTCGGCGCGATCGCCGCGGCGTCCGAGGCGGGCGCGCTGCTGGGACCGCTCTGGGGCGGCGGCATCGCCGAACTCTGGGGCTGGCGCTGGGTGTTCTGGATCAACCTGCCGATGACGCTGCCGATCGCGGTGCTGGCGTATCGCCTCGCGGGTGTCGAGCAGCGCCGAGGGCGCATCGACTGGGCGGGTGCGGCGCTCATGGGCCTCGCGCTGGCGGTGCTGACGTTCGCATTGGTGGACGACCCGAACGCGCCGAGGCCGATCGTCGGGACGGTGACGCTCCTCGCGCTGGCGATCGGGCTCGGCGCGTGGTTCGTGATCCACGAGCGCCGGACGCCGGAGCCGATGGCGCCGCTCGCCGACCTCGCGCGACGGCCGATCCTCGCGGCGAACCTCGCGCACTTCCTCGTGGGGGTGGGGCTGATTGGCGTGCTCATCGGGGTACCGCTGTTCGTCAACCTTGTGCTGGTCGAGGGCGCCCTCGAAGGCGGGCTGACGCTGATGCGCCTCACCGTCGCGGTGCCGCTCGGCGCACTCGCTGGCGGATGGTTCGCGGGGCGCCTCGGGCTGCGTGCGACGGCGGTGGTCGGGTGCGTCCTCGCGGCCGGGTGCTTCGTCGGGCTGCAGGCGTGGGACCGCGACCTGTCCGAGGTGACGCGCTCCGTGCCGCAACTGGTGGGCGGGTTCGGCTTCGGCCTGGTGATCGCGCCGCTGACCGCAGCAGTCCTCCAGCGCGTCGACGACGACCACCGCGCGGCCGCCTCGGCGTGGCTGACACTCTCGAGGGTGACCGGGATGCTGGTCGGTGCGGCGCTGCTCACGTCGAGCGGCCTCGGACGGTTCTACGCGCGCGCCGGGTCGATCGCGTTCGACTCGCCGGAGTTCGAGACGCTGGTGGCGGAGGCGCAGGTGGACACGTTCCGCGAGGTGTTCATCGCGGGCGTCGTCGTCATGCTGGCGGGCGCGGCCATCGCGTGGTTCATCGGACGAGGCGACCGCGACGCGGACGCCGACCCGTGGTGGACGGCCGGCTAGGCGGAGGCGTTCCCCTCGTCGAGCAGGGACGCGGCGAAGGCCTCGTAGGCATCGGCTCGACGCACAGCTCCGGGCCGTTGACGTGCGCGACTGGCATCGGGTGCCCTCCATCTCGTCAACATCCGGGTGGCATCGTACGTGCGCGGGATCGTGGGTCGGGGAACCTCGGAGGAATCGTCAGATTATTTAACTTGACGGCTAATTAACTGACTGGTTAGATACTGGCATTAGACGAGAGCCGGGGCAACTCGGCGGACCGGGTGGGGGATGTGATGACTGACGACCGGGAACGAGGAGGCGGCGCGAGCCCGCCATGATCGAGGACGAACTCAGCGCGCTCTTCGGGGCACTGGCCGATCCGACCAGGCGGGCGATCCTCGCACGGCTGGCGGAGGGCGAGGCGTCCGTGAACGAGCTCGCTGAGCCGTTCGACATCAGCCTGCCGGCCATCTCGCGGCACCTGAAGGTGCTGGAGCGGGCGGGGCTGATCGAGCGGGGTCGAAATGCACAGTACCGACCGTGCCGGATCCGCCCGGAAGGGCTGGCGACGGCGACGGGCTGGCTGGATGAGTACCGGCAGTTGTGGGAGGACCGCTTCGGCCGGCTGGACGACTACTTGAAGGGCCTGCAGGCGCAGGCCCATGCACCAAAGGAGTAACGAAGATGGCTCACACGATGTCTGTGGAAGTGGCGGAGCGCTCGCTGAAGGTGGTGCGGACGTTCGACTTCCCTCGCGAGCTGGTGTTCCAGGCGTACACGGACGGGGACGCCCTGAAGCAGTGGTTCGGGCCGGAGGGCTGGCCGCTGACGGTCAGCGACATGGACTGCCGCGTCGGCGGAGTCTGGCATTACTGCATGACCGGGCCGGACGGCGAGCAGGCCTGGGGCATCGCGACGTTCGAGGAGATCACGGCGCCGGAGCGGCTGGCCTACGAGGACGCGTTCTCGGACGCGGACCGCAACATCGTCCCGCCTTCCTCGAAGGTCACGATCAACTTCATCGAGCGCAGTCCCGCACAGACGACGCTGGAGATGGACATCCGCTTCGCGTCCAACGACGAGCGTGACCAGGTGATCGGGATGGGCATCGAGGAGGGCATGGGCCAGACGCTGGACCACCTCGAGCAGTACCTCGCCACGAAGTAGGGCAACGCGGCAGTAGGGCGAAGCAACAGTCGGAGCGGTCAGGGCGTCGCCTGCCGAGTTGCGAGAGAGAAGGCAGCGTTAGGCGAGCGACGAACCAGGACCGAAGCGCGGCCTACCGGCGCACGCGCGACCAGAGCGTCTCGAACCCCTCGGTGCCCATCACGGCGCTGCGGGTGTCGAGGCGCTCTCGCTTTCGGAGCTCGCGCATGATGCCGTCGAGGTCTTCGGTGGCGTCGATGCCCTGCTCGGAGCGGAGGCGTGTGGCGACCATGTCGAAGAGGGCGGCGTCGCCGAGGAACTGAGCGGTGTGCGGCCATCCCATGAAGATGAACCGCTCCGGCGGGGCGACCTCCGGCCGGCGTTCCTGGAGCCAGAGGGTGCGCTCGGTCGCGGAGCCGAGAGGCTCGACGAGCTCCACGAGCGGCGGCGTGCCTCGAGGGTCGCTGCGCAGATCGATGAGCACGCGGTCCTGGGTGAAGTCGAATCCGATGACGAGGACCTCCGCCTCCGCGATCGCCTCGGCGGCAGAGTCGAGATCGATGACGGGGCCGTTGTCTCCGAACACTGGTGTCTCCGAGCACTGCATCCGCGTCGTGTTCCGGCGTCCCGGCGCGCATGGGTCATCGCGCCGGTGTGTATCAATGAGACGACGTGCCGCTCATCGCCGTTCCCGTCCACCTCGATCGTTGCGGGTTGAGGGAACGGAACGGGGGCGGTTGCCCGCCCCCGTCTCCAACCCGAGTCCGGAGGGGTGGCCCCGGGTTAGTACATGCCTCCCATGTCGGCGGTCATGCCGGCATTCGGGCGGGAGTCGTCCGGGGCGTCCGTCACGAGGACGTTGGTCGTGAGGACCATGCCCGCGATCGAGACAGCGTTCTCCAGCGCGGCCTTGGTGACCTTCGCCGGGTCGATGATGCCCAGGCCGATCATGTCGCCGTAGGCGTCAGCGGCGGCGTCGTAGCCCTGGCCACGCTTGAGGCCGATGACCTTCTGCACGACGACCGAGCCGTCCTGGCCGGCGTTGGTGGCGATCCGGCGGAGCGGCTCCTCCAGCGCGCGGCGCAGGATCTTGAGGCCCGTGCGCTCGTCCAGGTTCATGTTCTCGACGTCGATCTTGTCCAGGGCGGGGAGCGCGTTCAGGAACGCGACACCACCGCCGGGGACGATGCCTTCCTCGACGGCCGCGCGGGTGGCGGACAGGGCGTCCTCCACGCGGTGCTTCTTCTCGGTGAGCTCGACCTCGGTGGCCGCGCCGACCTTGATGATGGCGACGGAGCCGGAGAGCTTGCCCAGGCGCTCCTGGAGCTTCTCGCGGTCCCAGTCCGAGGTGGCGCGCTCCAGCGAGGCGCGGATCATCTTGATGCGCTCGTCCAGCGCCTTCTTCGCGCCCTTGCCCTCGATGATCGCGGTCTCCTCCTTGGAGACGACGATGCTGCGGGCGCGGCCGAAGTCCGCGGTGGTGACGCTGTCCAGCGAGCGGTTCAGCTCCTGCGAGATGAGCTGCGCGCCGGTGAGGGCGGCGATGTCGCCGAGGTTCTCCTTGCGGCGGTCACCGAAGCCGGGGGCCTTCACGGCGACCACGTTGATGGTGCCACGGAGCTTGTTCACCGCGAGGGTGGCCAGCGCTTCGCCGTCCACGTCCTCCGCGATGATGAGGAGGTTCTTGGAGATCTGGAGCTGCTTCTCGAGCCACGGCAGGACGTCGTTGACGGACGAGAGCTTGCGGTCCGTGACGAGGATGTAGGGGTCCTCGATGACGGCTTCCATGCGCTCCGGGTTCGTGACGAAGTAGGGGGAGATGAAGCCACGGTCGAAGGACATGCCCTCGACGTACTCGATCTCGGTCTCGACGCCGCGGCCTTCCTCGATGGTGATGACGCCGTCCTTGCCGGCCTGCTCCATCACCTCGCCGATGAGCTCACCGACCTCCTTGGAGGCCGCGGAGATGGACGCGACCTGCGCCATCTGCTCGCGCGTGGTGACCTTCGTGGCGTTCTTGCCGACGGCCTCACGGATGACCCGCGAGCCGGCCTCGATGCCGCGCTTGAGGGCCATGGGGTCCGCGCCGGCGGCGACGTTCTTCATGCCCTCGTGGACGATGGCCTGGCCGAGGACCGTGGCGGTCGTGGTGCCGTCACCAGCGATGTCGTTGGTCTTGGAGGCGATCTCCTTGGCGAGCTGGGCGCCAATGTTCTCGAACCGGTCGCCCAGTTCGATGTCCTTGGCGATGGTGACGCCGTCGTTCGTGATGGTGGGGGCACCGAATCGCTTGTCCAGCACGACGTTGCGACCGCGCGGCCCGAGGGTCATCTTGACCGCGTCCGCGAGTGCGTCGATGCCGGAGCGCAGCGCCTGGCGCGCCTCTTCGTCGAAGAGCAACTGCTTGGCCATGGCTCGTCCTTCTTATCCTCGCGCGCCGACGGAGGGCATCCGCCCGACGCTCCGAATTGGGTTCGACTCTTGATCGTCTCGTGTGAGCCCGACGGTTTTAGCACTCTGTCGGGCTGAGTGCTAACTGTTCTACAGAATCGCGCGCCGAGGTGCAAGAGGGGGCGGGTTACGAGGGGTGATTTTAGGCCTCGCGTGGCCGTGGAATGCCCGGATCTGCCTCGCGAAGGAGGCTGGCGGCTCCTTCGTCCGGAACCTGTGCCGAGTGTGGGCCGGGTGTTATGCCTTTTGCGCTGTCTTCGGGCTACACCTATTCCTCGTCGGGTCTTGAGGGCCTGAAGGTTGGGAGGCCGGGTGAGAATCGCGTGAATGTTCCGTCGCCGAGCGAGGACGAGAAGCGGCGGCGCGAGCCGGCCGCGACTGAGACGTACCACGGCGCGCAGATCGCCCACCACCTGAGCGCGATCGTCGAGTCCTCGGACGATGCGATCGTGAGCAAGACGCTCGACGGGATCGTGCAGTCCTGGAACCCGGGCGCCGAGCGGATCTTCGGCTTCCCCGCCGCCGAGATGATTGGACAGTCGATCCGCCGCATCATCCCGCATGACCTCCAGGCGGAGGAGGACGAGGTGCTCCTCCGCATCCGGCGCGGCGAACGGGTCGACCACTTCGAGACGATCCGTCAGCGCAAGGACGGATCGCTGGTCCCCATCTCGCTGACCGTCTCCCCTGTCAAGAACGATGCGGGTGAGGTGGTCGGGGCGTCCAAGATCGCGCGTGACATCAGTGCACAGAAGGCCGCGGAGGAGGCCCTTCGGGCGTCGATGGCGCTCAAGGACCAGTTCATGAGCCTGGTCTCGCATGAACTGCGGACGCCGGTGGCCAGCGTGGTGGGCAACGCCCAGCTGCTCCTCCGCCGCGGCGAGCAGATGTCCGCATCGAGCCGGATCGAGTCGCTCACGGACATCACGGACGAGGCGGAGCGGCTGCAGAGCATCATCGAGGACCTGCTGGTCCTCACGCGCCTCAGCGCCGAGCGCGACATCGGGATGGCGGAGTTCGACCTCGTGGAGGTGGTTGAGGACGTGGCCCGGACCGCACGAGCACGTCACCGGGAGTACGTGCTGGACGTGAGTAGCGATGTCCCGCTGGTGACAGCGGCTGAGAGCCTCATCCGCCTGGTCGTCCAGAACCTCTTCAGCAATGCCGACAAGTACAGTCCCGCCGGGTCGGCCGTGCAGGTTGTGATCCGGCGTAGCGACCAGGGCGGTGCAGAAGTCCAGGTGATGGACCGCGGCCCCGGGATCGATGCGGACGCCGTCGCCCGGATCTTCGAGCCCTTCTACCGCGCCGCCTCGACCCGGGAAGGACGGCCCGGGATGGGGCTCGGCCTCGCGGTGTGCCAGAAGGCGATCGATGCGCATGGCGGCTGGATTGGGTTCGAGCCTCGGCAGGGTGGCGGGAGCACGTTCCTCTTCCGCCTGCCGCCGACATGAACTGTGCCGGGGTAGGAATAGAACCCGTTACGGACACGCCACCGCTCCGCATCCTGGTCGTAGACGACGACCTCGCGATCCTCCGGATGATCGAGCGAGTCCTGGAGTCGGAGGGGTGGGCGGTCGCCGCCGCGTCGAGCGCGGAGCGGGCGCTCGAGTTGATCGACCACGAGTTCGACGTGGTCGTCCTCGACCTGCAGATGCCGCAGATGGACGGTGCGGCCCTGTATGCGCTGCTGCGGTCTCGCAGTTACACGATGCCAGTGCTCGTGCTCTCAGCCTTCGGCGCGGCCCGGGCCGCGAGCGAGGTGGGCGCAGACGCAGCGATGGGTAAACCGTTCGACATCGACGAGTTCGTCGAGCGGGTGCGCTCGCTGGCGGCGCGATCCGCCGGCGCTTCCGCCTAGGGCAGCCGACTCGGAGGCTCCGCCTTAGCCGAGGGCGGCGGCGATGAAGGCGTCCGCGCGCTCGAGGATGCGGTCCATGCCGCCCTCGCGTTCCAGCGAGCTGGTGAACACGCTGTTCGACACCTGTGCGGCATCCGGGAGTGGATCCGGCCGGTCGCGGAGGCCGTCCGACAGCCCGTACGAGCGGGCGAAGATCCGGGCGCGCATGACGACGGCCGCGAGCGAGTCGCTCGGGGGCGGGGCGTCGAGGTTGGCGTGCTGCTGGACCGAAGCGGCGAGGCTCTCCGGGAAGTTCCAGTGGAGGGTGAGCGCGCCACCGAGGTCCGCGTCCGTGTAGCCGAGGAGCCCGCGTTCCGCCTGGTGCAGGGTCTCGTGCCGCTGGCGTGCCCGCGTCATGACCTCGGTCAGGACGCGCGGACGGTTCTGGTCCAGCGTGAGCAGCCCGATGTTGTGGATCACGCCGGCCGTGAAGGCCTCGTCCTGGTGGTGGCCCTCGGTCCTCGCGAGGATCTCGGCGAGGAGTCCGGTCGCGATGGAGAACTGCCAGAACTCGTCGTACTCGATGTTGGCGAGCGGCTGCGGGTTGCCGACGAGGCATGCCGCGAGCGCGACCTGGTGGACGGTACGGAAGCCGAGGAGCACGACGGCGTCCCGCACGGTGCCGATCCTGCGCGACGAGCCGTAGTAGGCGGAGTTCGCGAGGCGAAGCAGGCGAGAGGTCATCACCTGGTCGCTGGCGATCAGGGTGGCGAGCTCATGGGCGGAGAACTGGCTCTCGCCGAGTTGCAGGATCTTCGTCGCGACCGCCGGCAGGGGCTGGAGCTCCGCGACCTCGGCGATGAGCTCGTCGACCCGGGGGAGGTCCGGCCGGGGCGACTGCTCGCGGGCGATGCGTGCGACGAGACGGGCACGGGCGAGGGCGAACGGATCCTCGGTGGCGGCGCGCGCGGCGTCGTTCCCGTACCCGAGGTTCCCCGCTGGACTCACGATGCCTCCCGGCGCTGGACCGTTATGCGGAGTCGCGGCGACTCCGTAGCGATCTTCGCCGTGTAGGGGTCGCGACGTGATCAGGGAATCCCCGCACGATCCGGGCGTGAGCCGTGGGCCGTCGACATCCCGTCAGGACGGAGTCAGGCCTCGGGCGTGCGTTCCACCCAGGGGAGGGGCTGCGTGGAGGGAGCGGGCGCGGCATGCTCGTGCGGCTCGGGCGCCTCGACGAAGCGGCGTAACGGGCGGCTGAGGCGCCCGGCGCGGCCGAGCGGCCAGTACCGCAGGACGGCGGTGCCGACGATGGCGCTCGCCGGGACAGGGCCGAAGTCGCGACTGTCGGTGGAGGCGGCGCGGTTGTCGCCGAGGACGAAGAATTCGCCATCCTCGAGCCGGTTGATGCCTCGATGCTGCTCGTAGGGCGTGTCGCCCTCGGCGTACGGCTCGTCCAGGGCGCGGCCGTTCACCTGGACGCTGCCGCCACCGACGCGGAGTGAGTCGCCCGGCACGCCGACGATGCGCTTGAGGAGCAGACGGCCATCGCCCTCCGGCCGCGGGTCGCGGACCGCGACCACGAGTCCGAACGCCCCGGACGCGTCGTGCGCCCTCGGTGGCCCCGCGCGCAGGACGAGGAAGTCGTCCGGCCGGAGCGCCGGGGTCATGCTTTCGCCCGCCACGGCCACACGCAGGTAGCGCCTTCGGACGGAGCGTGCGGCAGCGAGCGCGCCGGCGAGGAGGGCGGACGAGGCGGCGACGAGCGCGAGCGGACGAGTGCGGATGTGGATGGATGATTCCCTACGAGAACGGCCGGGGTTGCCCCCGGCCGTTCGGACTGCTGGCCGAAGCGGCCCCGTCCTTCGGATCAGGCCTTCTTGGTCTCCCAGAAGATCGTGTCGATCTCCTTGATGAGGTCCAGGAGCTTCTGGCCCTGCGCCGGGTCCTGCGACTTCTTCGCGAGGCCGGCTTCCTTGGTGGCGTTCCAGAACAGCTCGTGCAGCTGCGGGTACTTCTCCAGGTGAGGCGGCTTGAAGTAGTCGGTCCAGAGCACCCACAGGTGGTCCTTCACCATGTCGGCGCGGGCTTCCTTGATGCTGAGGCAGCGCGACTTGTAGTCCTCCACGGACTCCGGGGCCGACTTCATGTCGCCGGCCTTCTGGTAGCGCTCCTGGATCGCCTTCACGGACTCCGCCTCAATGCGGGCCTGCGCGGGGTCGTAGACGCCGCAGGGCAGGTCGCAGTGGGCGTACGCGGTCTGCGAGGGGCGGACGAGCCGCTCGATCACGCTTCGAATCATGTGGTGCTCCTCACCGTCTTGTGCTGGACCGGGGCGAGTCTACGGCTGCTGGCTGCGCCGCAGACAGGGACGCGCGCCGACTCGCTGGTGGTCATTGGCTGCTGGGATGGGTGGTGGCCCTGCGGCCGGCCCTGATGCTCCGCCTACCGTCGGAGGCGTGTCAACCGGTCCTCCGGCGCGCTTCGTTCCTGCGACCACCCGCACCTACCGCGGCACCACCTGGGCGCCCATGCCCTTCGCGTAGTCGCCCGGCAGAGAGGAGAGCACGACGTAGGCGAAGTCCTGCTCCAGTTCAACCTCGAGCACTGCGGCCTCGCCGCTGGCCAGCGTGTCCAGGCGGTCCATCACGATGAGGCCGTCCATGAGCACCTCGCCCGCTTCGTCGACCGGGAGGGCGGTAGGGTCACCTCGCCAGCGGAGCACGACGAAGTCATGCGGGGAGGGGCCGATGTTCTGGACGTTGAAGGTGACGATGCCGGAATTGACGGCGTTGGTGTGGAGGAACATCGCGTCGTCCACCATGAACACGGCGACCGTCTCACCGTCGTCCGGGGGTGGTGTCGGGAGCGGGTCGACTCGGCCGGTGGGCGCATCGCCCACCGTGAGGATCGACGCCATGCCGAGGCCGAAGTCGCGGTCATGGCTGGAGAGCACGACGTAGGCGCCGGACTGCTCGAGGTTTGCGAGCATCGTGGTGGTCTGCTCCGGCTGGAGCAGCGGCGAGCGGGCGACGACCTTCAGGTCGTGGAGGATCGCACGGTCGCTTCGGATCGGGATGCGTTCGATGCTCGGCACCTGCACGATGATGAAGTCGTGCGGCTGATCGCCGATGTTCTCGATCTCGAACGCGTAGGTGCCGGCGACACCCACGGCGGGCTTCCAGAGCAGGATCCCGTGCTCGCGGAGCCAGACCGGGATGGTGTCCAGCGTCGGGCCGGTGGGGAGGACGACGTTCGAGCCGGAGCTGCCGACCACGCCGCCCGTGCCCTCGGGATCGCCGAAGTTCGTCGTGGCCGGCGCCTGCGCGCACGCGACCGCGAGCGCCGCGAGGACGAGCAGCGGGCCGAGGGTCGCGAGGGGACGGCGACGACGCATGGCGCCAGTATCTCGACCGGGCGCGTTGCGGTCAGTCTCGGCCGGGTGACGGATGAGT
This sequence comes from uncultured Dehalococcoidaceae bacterium, assembly GCA_964414675.1. Classification (GTDB taxonomy): domain Bacteria; phylum Chloroflexota; class Dehalococcoidia; order UBA2979; family UBA2979; genus W-Chloroflexi-9. The sequence continues at coordinate 38,707 of CAYPYF010000008.1, read as the reverse complement.
AGAGTCTCGCGCCGACCGCGCTAGCGGTTCGCCAGCGGGACGCCTCCGGAGAGGCGGTCGGGGTCGTCCAGGCCCGGGTACGGGTAGAAGAGCGACTCGAGCTCGCGGCGGATCGGGTCGCCCTCGGGGAGGTAGGCCGAGAAGTCACCGTCCGGCTCCGGGCGCTCGCGCTGTCCGGTCACCTCGTAGTGCTTGATCTTCTCCTGCAGCATCATCAGCGCCTGCAGCAGCGACTCCGGGCGGGGCGGACAGCCGGGGACGTACACGTCCACGGGGGTCACGAGGTTCACGCCCGGCAGCACGGAGTAGGCGTAGGCGAAGGGGCCACCCATGGTGGCGCAGCCACCCATGGAGATGACCCACTTCGGCTCCGCCATCTGCATGTAGATGCGGCGCACCACGGGCGCCATCTTCCAGGTCACGGTGCCGGCGACGATCATCAGGTCCGCCTGGCGCGGCGAGGCGCGGAAGACCTCCATGCCGAAGCGGGCGATGTCGTAGCGCGAGGACGCGCTCGCGATCATCTCGATGGCGCAGCAGGCGAGGCCGAACATGGCCGGCCAGAGCGAGTGCGCCCGCGACCAGTTCAGGAGCCCATCCACCGAGGTGACGAGGATGTTCTTGCGGACTTCCTCCTCGATGGCGGCGGCTTCCTCGGCGGTGCGGGTGCCGGGGTACGGCATCGTGATCTCGCCGGGGCCTCCGGGGTGGCTGGCGTTGAAGATCGGGATGTTGGTCAAGCGATGCCCCCGCTCGTGCGTGTGGCGAATGCTATCGCTCGCGCCGCCTGAGCGGCAACGCGAGCCCTCGAACGCGACGACGGCCTATCCCCGCTGGATCAGCTCGATGCGGACATTGTCCGGGGCCTTCAGGAAGCAGATGCGGATGGGGCCCATCTCCGTGGGCCCCTGCATCACCTCGGCGCCGAGGCCGGTGAGGCGCTCGATGTCGGCCTCGAGGTCCTCGGAGTCGAGGCCGAAGTGCTCCAGGCCCTGGTGGACCCCGGCGTCGCCCGGGGCGAGGGGCGGCTGGCCCGGGAGCGCCTCTGAGATGTTCACGCGGACGCCGTTGCTGCTGTCCATCGCGATGAAGCGGTCCCCGGCGTCACGGACAGTGTCGCTGAAGATCGTGAAGCCGAAGGCGTCCACCCACCAGTCCGCGGACTGCTTCGGGTCATTGGCCTTCAGGTGGATGTGGTTGATCGCGTAGGCCATGGGGCCTCCTTCTATCGTGCATGACTGGCTTCCACGTTCGTGACCGGCACGCTGGAGGATACGCGACGAGCCCTCGGGCGACCGAGCCTACGGGGCAAGCCAGGGCGCCCAGTCGGTGGGGGCCTCGGTGACCGGGATCGGCGAGAGCGCGCGCAGGCGCTGCACGATGCCGGGGAGCACCTCCAGCAGGCGGTCGACATCGGCGTCCGTGTTCTGGCGGCCGAGCGTGAAGCGGAGCGACCCACGCGCGAGCTCGGAGGGCATCCCCATCGCGACGAGGACGTGCGAGGGCTCCACGGAGCCGGTGGTGCAGGCGGATCCGGACGAGGCGGCGATCCCGGCGAGGTCGAGCGCCAGGAGGACGGACTCGCCCTCTACATAACCGACGGCGCACGAGACGCTGCCGGGGAGGCGCTGATTCGCCTCGCGCGGGCCGGTGATCGCCAGCATCGGGACGCGACGCGGGAGTTCCTCGATGAGGCGTTCCTGGAGGGCGCGCTCGTGGGAGACGTCCGCCTCGCGGCGCTCGGCGGCGAGTTCCATCGCGCGGGCGAAGCCGACGATGGCGGGGGTGTTCTCCGTGCCGGCGCGGATGCGTCGCTCCTGCCCACCGCCGAGGATCTGGCCCTGCAGGGGCGTCCCGTGCCGCACGTACAGCGCCCCGGCGCCCCGCGGTCCGTACAGCTTGTGCGCGGTGAAGGTCATGAGGTCGACGCCGAGGCGGTCCACGTGGACGCCGAGGTGGGCGGCGGACTGCACGGCGTCCGTGTGGACGACCGTCCGAGGGTTCTTCGCGCGCACCCGCCGGGCGACCTCGGCGATGTCGTTGAGCGCGCCGACCTCGTTGTTCGCGTGCATCACCGAGACGAGCACGGTGTCCTCGCGGACGGCGTCCTCGACGGCGGCGGGGTCGACGGTGCCGTCAGGGCGGACAGGGAGCACCGTGACCTCCGCGACGCCCTCGCGCTCCATCTGCTCGAGGGGGTCGAGGATCGCGTGATGCTCAACGGCGCTCGTGATGACGTGCTTGCCTCGACGGGTGGAGGCGGCGACCACCCCGCGGAGCGCGAGGTTGTCCGACTCCGAGCCGCCCGAGGTGAAGACGATCTCCTCGGCGTCGGCGGCGCCGACGAGCGTCGCGATCTTCGCGCGTGCGCGGTCGAGGGCCTTCGCGGCTTCCTGCGCCTCGACGTAGATCGAGGATGGGTTGTGCCAGATGCCGTGGAGGTAGGGCAGCATCGCCTCGACGACCTCGGGGTCCGGGGGCGTCGTCGCGGCGTGGTCGAGGTAGATGCGGGGTGCGCCGGCCATGTGGTGAAGGATACGCCGCGCGGCCGGGAACCCGAGCGAGAGGCCCTCACCCCATCCCTCTCCCGGGACGGGAGAGGGGGCGGAGGCGCTGGGAGGTTTAGCGCATTCTTTGCACCTAAACGGTTCAAACCCACCTACGCTGTCGGCATGGCTATCGGAGCGAGGCGGCCGGATGGTACGCGGGACGAGATCCTCGCCCTTCTGCGTCGGCATACCTCGATGTCGGTCGACGACCTCGCCCGCGAGATCGGGCTGTCGCCGGCGACGGTACGTCGCCACCTCGACGTGCTGCTGCGCGACGACTTCGTCTCGGTGGCGCAGGTGCGGGGAGGCGCCGGGCGCCCGAAGCACGTGTTCACGCTGACCGAGGTGGGCGCGGGGATGTTCCCGCACCACTACGTGCGCATGACGCACCGGCTCCTCGGCGAGATCATCTCCCTCGGCGAAGCGGAGACCGCCGGCCGCACCGGGCGGCAGATTGCAGACGTCGTGTTCGACCGCATGGCCTCGCGGCTGGCTGCCGAGTACGGCCCGCGCGTGCAGGGCACGACGATCGAGGCGCGTGCGCGCTCTCTCGCCACGCTCGTCGCGGAGGAGGGCATCGACTTCGAGGTCACCGTCCAGGACGGCGAGGTCTATCTCCTCGGGCGGGGCTGCCTCTGCACGCGCGTGGACGATCCGGACGCCCCGGCGCTGCCGTGCGACCACGACCAGCGGATGCTGGGCGAGTTGCTGCATGCCGAAGTGGTCCCGCTGCCGCCGTATCGCGTGCCGCACAAGTTCCAGTGCGGGTACCTCGTCCGGGCGTGACGCCTCGACCGCTGCGTTTGTGATGCGTCCCTGAACTTGTTTCGCACCTAGCCCGCGACGGGTCAATGATGGCGCGCATGGCGCTGTCCGACCTGCGACCTGCTCCGAAGTCCGGCCTGTACGAGGGCTGGACCGTGGTCGTCGCGGCCGGGTTCCTCATCTTCCTGATCTCGTCCTCGTTCGTGTACGGCTTCGGCGCGATCTTCACGAGCGTGCGCGCCGAGTTCGGCTGGAGCGCGGCGGCGACCTCGATCGCGTTCTCCGTGCGGTCAGAGGTCGGCGGCATCGCGTCACCCCTCGTGGGGTACTCGATCGACCGGTGGGGGCCCACGCGGACGCTGTACTACGGCATCGTGCTGATGGTGATCGGGATCCTCGGGATATCCGTGATGGCCTCGCTGTGGCAGTTCTACCTCGCGATGTTCGTCATCGCGATCGGGACGACGGCGGCGGGCGGCCAGGTGGGGCAGTCAGCGATCGCGACCTGGTTCCGCCGGCGACGGGCGCGGGCGATGTCCTTCATGACCGTGGGCGCCGGCCTCGGCGGGACGATGGTGGTCGTCTTCGCCTACATGGTGGACGAGCTCGGCTGGCGGACGGCGCTGCGGATCATCGCGGTCGTGGTGCTCGTGATCGGCCTCACGGCGTCGCGCTTCGTGCGCGCCCGGCCTCGCGACCACCACCAGCCGATGGACGGCATCCCGCTCGCCGAGGGCGAGGTGGAGAAGGGGTACGACTGGGGCATCCCACCGCGCGTGGCGGTCCGGTCCGCGGCGTTCGCGCTGGTCAGCTTCGCCATCGTCCTGGCCCAGCTGGGTTCGGCCGGGTTCATCGTCCATCAGATCCCGTACATGGAGATCACGATCGGCCTCTCGACGACGGCGGCCGGTGCGACCGCGACCGTGTTCACGCTCACCTCGATCGTTGGCCGCCTCGGGTTCGGCTTCCTCGCCGACCGGTACGAGAAACGCTTCGTGATGGCGACCGCGATGGCGCTGATGGGTGGCGGTGAGCTCGCCCTCGTATTCGCGGAGACGTTCCCGCAGGCGATCGCGGCGATCGCCGTCGTGGCCGTCGGGTTCGGTGGCATGGTCCCGGTGCGCCCGGCGATGCTTGCGGACTACTTCGGGACGAAGCACTTCGGCCAGATCAACGGCTGGGCGCGACTGTTCTTCACGACGGGCGGCGCGGTGGGCGCCTGGCTGGTCGGGTACCTGTTCGACGTGAGCGGCGGATATACCTCGGCATGGCTCATCTCGAGCCTCCTCGTCCTGAGCGGGGTGCCGGTCATGCTGTTCGCCCTCCCGCCGCGCCGCCTCCAGGCGCAGTACGAGCAGGAAGCGGACGACGCGTGGGCTGCCGAGGCCTCCGCGCCCTCCGAGGCGCCCGAGGCGCGTACCACGGAGTAGACAGACGTTCGGCGTTCCTTCGCACGTCCGCGCAGCACCTCGCACGATCCGTCGTCCTACGCTTTCCGCAAGGAGTGAGCCATGACGACGACCAAGCCCATCACTGCGATCAACCCCGCGACCGGCGAACCCCTTGCGGAGTACGAGGACGACGAGGGCCGCGTCGACAGCGCCCTCGACCAGGCCGGGGTGGCGTACCGCGAGTGGCGGCAACAGCCGTTCGAGGTGCGCGCACGGGTGGTGGTGGGCGCCGCGCGCGTGCTGCGCGAGCGGCAGGAGGAGTTCGCCCGACTGATCACCTTGGAGATGGGGAAGCCCATCAAGGAGGCGCGCGCCGAGGTGGAGAAGAGCGCCACGGGCTGCGACTACTTCGCCGAGCACGGCGAGCGCCTGCTCGCCTCGGAGCCTGCGCCGTCGGACGCGAGCGAGTCGTTCGTGCGGTTCGACCCGCTGGGTACGGTGCTGGCGGTGATGCCGTGGAACTTCCCGTTCTGGCAGGTGTTCCGTTTCGCCGCTCCGGCGCTGATAGCTGGCAATGTCGGCGTGCTGAAGCACGCGTCGAACGTGCCCGGGTGCTCGCGCGCCATCGACGAGGTCTTCCGCGAGGCCGGCGCGCCGGACGGCGTGTTCCAGAGCCTGCTGGTCAGCGCCCGCACCGCGACCTCGATGGTGGCGGACGACCGCATCGCGGCGGTGACGCTGACCGGGTCCGAGGCGGCCGGGAGCGCCATCGGCGCGGCGGCCGGGCAGGCGATCAAGCCGTCCGTCCTGGAACTCGGCGGATCCGATCCGTTCATCATCCTCGCGGACGCGGACATCGACGCAGCCGTCGAGGCGGCCGTGAAGGCGCGGGTGATCAACTCCGGCCAGTCCTGCATCGCGGCCAAGCGGTTCATCGTGGAGGCGCCGGTGTACGACGCGGTGATCGAGGGCATGCGCGCGCGCATGGAGGCGCTCTCCGTCGGCGACCCGATGCTGGAGGACACGGACGTCGGCCCCCTCGCGCGGCGGGACCTGGTGGAGGACCTCGCGGACCAGTTGCAGCGCAGCGCGGACGACGGCGCGCGCGTCGAGGCAGGTGGGATGCCGATCGACGGGCCGGGGTTCTTCTTCCAGCCGACGCTCCTCGGGGAGTGCTCCGTGGCGCACACGGCGATGCGCGAGGAGACGTTCGGGCCGCTCGCCGCCGTGGCCCGCGTCGCGAGCGTGGAGGAGGCGATCCGCGTCGCGAACGACTCCCGGTATGGCCTCGGCGCTGCGATCTTCACCGACCCGGCGCGGGGGCGGATGCTCGCCTCGGAGATCGAGGCCGGGCACGTGGCGGTGAATGGCATCGTGAAGAGCGACCCGAGGCTGCCGTTCGGGGGGATCAAGCGCTCCGGGTACGGCCGCGAGCTGGCGGAACCGGGGATCCGATCCTTCGTGAACGCGAAGACGGTCTGGATCGCATGAATTTCTACCGTGCAGCCTGATAGAATCTGGGGGCACCCCCGAAAGGGATGAACAGATGACCACCATTCCTCTGCCCGGCATGGGCGCGACCATCTCCTCGCAGCCGACCGTTGAGGCCACCCCGGTCTACGACGGGCCGCTGGTCACGATCACGGACCGCGCCGCTGTGAAGGCGAAGAACATCCTCCAGTCCAAGGGCCAGGCCGGCAGCCTCCTCCGCGTCTTCGTGGTGGGCGGCGGCTGTTCCGGGTACCAGTACGGCATGTCGATCGCGCCGTCCGTCGAGGCGGACGACGAGGTGATCGAGATGGAGGACGGCGTCCGCGTCGTCATCGACCAGGAGTCGAAGCCGATGATCGCCGGCGCCGAGATCGACTACGTCGAGGACCTCATGAAGTCCGGCTTCACGATCTACAACCCGAACGCGACGTCCTCGTGCGCGTGCGGGTCGTCGTTCCAGGCGGCGGGCGGCGGCGGCACGCCGCGGCCCTGCCACTAGCGATACCGTCCTCGGGCGGCGTCCGAGGTGAATCGAGAAGCCCCGCGAGAGCGGGGCTTCTTCGCGTGTGGCGTCCGTGTTCGGCGACACCGTGCTCTCGGTACGCCTCGCGCGCTCCGCTATCCTGCGATCGCAGTGGAGGTACTCGCATGTCGCAAGCCTGGATCACCGTGGGGTCGCCGGAGAACTTCGAGGTGCTGCGGAAGCGCAAGTTCGACGTGACGGCGTTCAAGTCCAGCCGGCAGAAGCAGTCCGGCGACATGCAGCCTGGCGACCGCATCGTCTTCTACCTCACGGGCAAGGTGCTCCTCGGCGGGGTCGTCGAGGTGACCGGCGAGGCGTTCGAGGACCACAGCGACATCGGCCTCGAGAGCGAGGGGAAGCCGGATGAGGACTTCCCGTACCGCATCAACACGAAGCCGGTGGTGATCGCGAAGCCCGGCAACGAGATCGACGTGCGCGACATCACCGACCTTCTGGACAAGACCCGCAACTTCGGCCCGAAGAAGCTCGGGATGTGCTTCCGGGGGAACCTCCACAAGATCTCGGACGGGGACCTGAAGGTGATCGAGGGCCTGCTCGCGGAGCGGAAGTAACGTGAGCGGTCCCGGCCCCAGCGGTGGGGGGAAGCGCCTCACCAAAAGCCATAACCGCAAGCTCGGCGGTGTGGCGGGCGGCCTCGCCGAGTACTTCGACACCGACCCCACGATCATCCGCGTGCTGTTCGTCGTCGGCCTGTTCCTGCCGGGCCTCGGGCTCGGGGTGGTCGTCGCCTACGTGCTGATGTGGTTCATCATCCCGGACGCGGAGGGCGCCGCCCCGGTGCGGGCTGCTTCGGGAGGGGGCGGATCGGACGGCATGCTCCTCATGCTCGGCGTGATCATCCTCGCGCTCGGGTGCCTGATGCTGCTGCGTACGTCCTGGGTGTGGACCTCGTGGTTCGGATGGGCCGGAGCGGGCCTCATCTGGCCGGCCGTGCTCATCGGCATCGGCGCGTACGTGATCTACTCCGCGCGCGGTCGGGCGTAGGGGATGGCCGCCGTCGACCTGTCCGAGCAACTTGCGCTGCACCTCGACCGGCTGCTCGTGAACTGCCGCCGCTCCGTCGAGGACCTGACGCTCGAGGAACTCAACCGCCAGCCCTCGGAGCGGGCGCACTCGATCGGGTTCGATGTGTGGCACGTGGTCCGCACGGTCGACAACGTGGTGTTCTTCGTCTTCGACCGCGAGCGGCCGGTCTGGCTGCGCGACGGGTACGTCGAGCGGTTCGGGCTGCCGAAGGTGGCGCAGGGCACGGGGATGACCGACGAGGAGGCTCGCGCCCTCCGCTTCCCGGAGCCCGCCGAGTTCGTCGAGTACATCGAGGCGGTGCGCGCCGCGGCCGTCGCGCGCCTCGGTGCGATGACCGCCGAGGAGCTGGCCGAGGTCACGACCGTGAACCCGTGGGGCGAACGGTCGAAGGCGGAGCACAGCCTCCAGGTGCTGATCGCGCACGGGAACGGCCACATCGGACGCTGTTCGCTGGCGCGCGCGCTCCTCGGTAAGGACGACCTCGGCATCTAGCCCGCACGGTCAGGAGCAGGTCTGTGGAGGTCCGACGCATCCGCCCGGACGAGATGGAGGCGTACCGCGAGGTACGCCTGCGCGCGTTGCGGCTCGCGCCTTACGCGTACGGGACGACGTTCGCGGATGCTTCGTCGCGGGACGACGACGCCTGGCGTGCGAACACGGCGCGGCTCTCTCGTCCGGGGATCGCCGGGTTCGCCCTCGACCGGGGCGACGGGACGTTCGGTGGGCTCGTGAGCGTCACGATCGAGGACCTCGATGCCGCCGAGGTGAACCAGATGTGGCTGGACGAGGACCTGCGCGGTGGCGCGTGGGGCGCGGCGCTTCTCGGCGCGTGCGAGGCGTTCGCGGCGGCGGGTGGCGTCGAGCGGCTCACGCTGTGGGCGGCGGCCACGAACGAGCGCGCGCTGCGCTTCTACCGGCGCTGCGGGTACCTCGAAACGGGGCGGGAGCAGTCCGATCCGAACGCCGGGCTCGAGGTGGAGCTCGCGAAGCCGCTCTGAGCATCGCACCGGGGGGTTCATCGGACAGGCGTGGACGGCGACGAGTGGTACGCTCGATCTCGTAGCGCTGGTGGCCTTGCCGCCGGCGACAGGGGGTGCCGGTTGTCCCCACTGACGATGACGCCCGAGGGCCTGTTCCCGTTCTCGCCGCGCCCCAACCGCGCCCGCGAGATCCCCTGGCGGGAGTGGGATCCCATCGCCTTCGAGGACGCGCGCGACACCGACCGGCCGGTCTTCCTGAGCGTGGTGACGGCGTGGTCGACGGCCTCGCATGCCATGGACGAGGACGCCTACTCCGACGCCCGCGTGATCGACCTCCTGACCTCGCAGTTCACCTCGATCCGTGTCGACGCCGACGAGCGCCCGGACGTGGCGGCGCGGTATGCGCCGCAGACGCCGGCGGTGGCGTTCCTCACGCCCGAGGGCGACCCGATCCGCATCGACGGGCCTCTGGACGGCGACGGGCTGGTGCATGCGGCGCGCGCGGTCCTCGACGAGTGGTACCGCGACCGCGAGGCGGTGACGCAGCGCGTCGAGGCCGCCCGCGCGATGCGGGCTGCGGAACGCGCGGCCGCGCGGGCGACTCGCGCTCCGGGTGCACTGACGCCCTCGATCCTCGAGATCGCGCTCGGGATCGTGGAGCAGCGCTGGGTGGAGGATCCGCCGGGCCTCATCGAGGACGCCGGGACGGTCGGCCTGCACCCGCACGCGGACGTGCTGCGGCTGCTCCGCTACGCCTACCACCGGCGCGGGCTGGTGCCGGAGTTCAACCGCGGGTTTGCCCTCGCACAGGGGCTCGCGCAGGGCGGGCTGTACGACCGGGTGGACGGTGGGTTCTTCCGCTACGCCACCCTCGCGGACTGGGCGGAGCCGATCTCCGAGAAGCTGGCCCGCACCCAGGGCGCGATGCTGCTCGCGCTGTCGGAGGTCGCGCAGTCCGACGAGGAAGCGCGTTCCGTGCTGCAGGACGTGATCGAGGGCACGGCGGCGTATCTCGTCAGCGCGCTGGGGGATGCCTCGGGCGCGATCGTCAACGCCGAGGTGACCGCGCCCGGCGCGATGGGGGTGGACCGCCGCGTCTTCTCGGGCGCCGCGGCCGTCGTGGCGCGCGGACTGCTCCAGGCCGGGCTGCTCCTCGACCGGCGCGACTGGGTCACGAGCGGGCGTCGCGTGGTGGACTTCCTGCTGAGCCGCATGCGGGCCGGTGAGGCCGGGATGTACCACGCATGGGACGGGGGGCCTCGGACGCTCGGCGTGCTGGACGACCAGGCACAGGTGCTGCTGGCACTGCTCGAGGCATACGAGATCTCCGGGCAGATGCACTACTTCGAGCAGGCGCGTCAGATCGCGCGCGTGGTGGACCGGGACTGGCACGAGCCGGGCCTCGGGTTCCGCGACATCGCCGAGGGCGGCGACGAGACGGGGCTCCTCGGCGAACCGCTGTACCCGATCGAGGCGAATGCGGACATGGCCGAGGCGCTGACCTGGCTGGCGCGCCTGACGCACGACGAGCGCCACCTCGCGCAGGCGCAGGAGACGCTCGGCGCCTTCGCGCCGGGCCTCGAAGGGCGCGGGCTGAGCGGCGCGAACTATGCGCGGGTGGTGGACCGGCTGCTCTCCGCGGAGCCGGAGTTCAAGATCGTGGCGGAGTACGCCGCGGGCGAGCCGGACATGGTGGCCGATCCGCTGCACGCGGCGGCGTTACGCCTCCGGCTTCCGGGACGCACGGTGCAGCGCCTGGACCGGGTAGGCGACGCGAATCTCATCGAGCAGTTGCGCCTGCCGGACGTCGCGAAGGTGGCGTATGTGTGCTCCGGGTCGGCCTGCCTCGGTCCATTCACGGAGCCGGAGCAGCTGATGCCGGCGGTCGAAGAGCTCCTCGGCGCGCCCGCCTGGTAGCGCTCCTCGGACCCCGCCTGAGGCCTCGGAACGCGCGGTCGAAGACTCTGCAACGACCTTTCGACACGCGCATGTGTAATGACACGTAGTCGACGCTGATCCGGGCGCTGTCTCCCGTAGCCTTCCGGCAACGAAAGGCAGTGCCATGGGACTCATCTTACTGTTGCTCTTGTTGCTCCTTCTCTTCGGCGGCGGCACGTTCGCGATCACGCAGAACGTACTCCTCGTGGTGATCGTCGTCCTGATCGTCCTGGCGGTCGGAGGATTCGGCACGCGGAGCAGGTGGTAGGCGTCCCGCGGTGACTCTCTGGTAGCCTCCCGCCGAGCGGGGGATGCCATGGACGCGTACGAGGCCATCGTCACGAAGCGGGACACGCGCGAGTACGACGCTCGCCCGGTGGAGGACGGCCATCTGCAGCGGCTCTTACAGGCCGCGCGGATGGCCGGTTCCTCGAAGAACGAGCAGCCGATCCGGCTGATCGTCGTAACCTCAGGTGAGCAGAAGCAGGCGCTCGCTGCCTGCGGGGACTTCACCACCCACCTCCCGGCGAGTCCGCTGGTGGTCGTGGTCGTCCGCGTGGAGGGCTCCCGGCCGTTCGATGCCGGGCGCGCGGCGCAGAACATGATGATCGCCGCGAATGCCCTCGGCATCGCCTCGTGTCCGGTGGGGATCCAGCACGACGACGAGGCGCGCGAGGTGCTCGGCCTGCCGGGCAACCAGATCGTGGCGATGGCGATCACCTTCGGCTACCCGAAGGGTGGAGGACGCCCGCAGGGTCGAGGCGACCGGCGCATGGACCTCGGTGAGTACGTCTCGTACGAGCGGTGGGGGCAGCGGGCCTGAGGCGCGGGGTGCGAGCCTAGATGTCCGCGGCGCCGATGACCTGGGCCTCCCCCGGCGGGCGATGCTCGTCACGGGCGCGCTGGATGCGCCACATGGCGTCCAGGTCACGGACGTTCATCTCCATCACGTAGTCCTGCAGCTCCACCTCGCCGCGGTAGGGGTGGACGCCGACGTTGTGCCACGAGGATCCCGCGCTCTGCAGGAGCCAGACGGTCTCCTCGCGCAGCGTGAGGAAGTCCCACAGCAGGTCGGAGACATCGTCGGCGTGATAGCCCTCCTCGTTGGGGCCGTGCATGGCGCGGCGGTCCTGGATGCGGGAGCCATCGACGCGCACCATCGTGGCGAGGGCGTCGTAGTCCTCGCGCTCCGCGTCGCGGAGGTAACCGATGATCTGGGCGACCGACCATTCGTCGCCGCTGGCGCGGCTGTCCAGCATCTCCTCGTCCATCGTCTGGACAAGACGGCTGATACGCCGCGCGACCTCGTGCAGTGCTTTGACGAGGTAACGTCGGCGGTCCCCGTGTTGCGCCACGATGTATTGCGGCATGTGGTGATGGTGACATAGCCGGGGGCTCCGCGCCTACCATCGGCCGGCGTGGAACCGGGCAATTTCGGTGCGCACGCGATGGGACGAGGGCTGCGTGGCGGTGTTGGGCTCACTGGACCACCTGTTGCTGCGCGCCGCCGATGTGGGGGCGCTCGTGGCGGCGTATCGGGACGCCCTCGGCGCCGTCGTCGTCGAGGACGCGGCCCCGGAGCGCATCCGACTCCACCTTGCGGACGTGGACGTGATGGTGGTGCGAGGCACCCCGGCATCTGACGTCGTGGCCGCGTTCCGCATCTCCGATGCCGAGGCCTTCCGTGACGCCCTCGCGCGGACCGCGTTCGAGATGGAGCGGGTCGAGGACATCCCCGGCGCGGTGGTGCTGACGTTTCGCGATCCCGCCGGGAACCGCCTGCAGGCGGTCCGGTGGGGCGGCAGCGTCGAGGACCTCGTGCGGTGATGGAGCGCACGGCGTCGTACTCTCGCGACCGGCGGTATCGGTACGCCCTCGGGCGGCGGTGGGGCGAGGGCCGGACGCTGACGTGGGTGATGCTCAACCCGTCGATGGCCGACGAGCGGCGGGACGACCCGACGATCCGGCGCTGCATCTCGTTCTCGCAGGAGTGGGGATTCAGTGCGCTGCAGGTGGTGAACCTGTTCGCGCTGCGCACGCCACACCCGCGCGCCCTCCTCGAGGCCGGCGATGCCCTCGGGCCGCGTGGTGAACACACGCTCCGGACGGCAATACGAGACGCCGAGGTAGTCGTCGCGGCGTGGGGGAACGTGCATCCTCGACTGGCCGGTCGCGCCGAGGCGGTGCGCCGTCTACTGCCACCAGATGCGTGGTGCCTCGGCGTGACGGGACGCGGCGAGCCGCGCCATCCGCTGTACGTGCCGGGCGGGACGATGCCGGCGACGTTGAGCGTATTCGGGGCCGCGCCGACGATGGCGGCGTGAGTGCTGCATCCCTGCCCTACACCGTCCTCCTGCTGCTGGCCGAACTGGCCGTCGGCTCGCTGATCATGGTCGTCGTGTTCGACCGCCGCGCTCAGGTGACGGTGGGGTACGTGAAGGCGAGTGCGCTGACCCTCGTCCCGCTCGCCGTGTTCGCGATGTGGGCCTACCTCGCCATCAGCCCGAGCGCGGACATCGAGGGGTATCGCGTCGAAGAGTCCTGGTACCGACCGTTCGGCGTGGCGTTCGCGCTATTCCTCGCGGGGAGCGTGGCCCACCTGGCGTTCGCGATGACGGGCCAGCGACAGCGCGCGATCCAGGCCGGGATCGCCGGGAGCGCCGCGGGCATCGTCGCGATGGTGGTCCTCGGCCTGTTCGTATCGCCGCCGGTGTGGACGCCGGTGCTCGCCGTGCTCAGCGTGCTCGCCTCCACGGCGGTCCTCGGTGGGTCGTTGATGGCGATGATGTGGGGGCACTGGTACCTGACGTCCGGCCGGTTGCCCAAGGAACCGATGGAGCAGATGGCGCTGGTGGTCCTCGGGGCGCTGGTGCTGCAGGGGCTCCTCGTGCTGGTCGGGACGCTCGTGCCGGCGCGGGAGGTGCCGCTGTCGGACGGGCTGGGCGTGAGCCTGGGGGCGAACCCGGCGTTCTGGCTGCGGGTGGGCGTCGGGCTGCTGTTCCCGATCGTCGTGACCTGGCTCGCGTTCCGGGCGGCTCAGATCCGCGGGATGATGTCCGCGACGGGGCTGCTCTACATCGCCCTCGGCGCGATCCTCGCGGGCGAGGTGCTCGCGCGGGGGCTGCTGTTCAGCACCGGGCACGCCGTCTGACGCCACGATCCGTGGGAGCGCCGGCGTTGCGAGGGCGTCCCGGGAGGGCGTGCTTTGGTCAGGTTGCGCCCTCGCGTTTTGGGTATGATCGCCCGGCACATCGATCCGCCCCTCTTCACCCCCTGCTCCCCGCTCGGGAGGACCCGTGACAGACCCGGCGCCACGGCGGCAGCCCCCGGGAATCCGGACGCATCTCCGCGACGTAACGTCTACGGGTGGTGGCTCGCCGCGCGCTCGGACGGCCGGGCCGGAACGGACGGCGGCGGACGCAGCCCTGATGGAGGCCCTGGGCCGCGGTGAGATCCAGGCGCTGGAGCGGTTGTATGACCGGTACTCCACGCTGGTCTTCTCGGTCAGCCTCCGGGTCCTGCACGATCCTCAGCTGGCTGAGGACGTGGTGCAGGAGGTCTTCCTCCGCCTCTGGCGGCAGCCGGCCTCCTTCGACCCGGGACGCGGGCGGTTTATCTCGTGGTTGATGTCGGTGACCCGGAACCGCGCGCTGGACGAGCTCCGTCGCGTCTCCCGGCGAAACCGGTCTGAAGATGCAGAAGAGGACGACTCCAGCCCGCTGGACGGGGTAGCCACGACAGACCGGATGGACGATCCGGCGCTGGGCGTGGAACTCCAGGAGCAGCGGGAGGCCGTCCGGACAGCGATGACGCGGCTGCCTCCGGAGCAGCGCCGGGCGATTGAGCTGGCGTACTTCTCCGGGCTGACGCAGGCGGAGATCTCGGACGTGACCGGGGATCCGCTGGGGACCGTGAAGACGAGGATCCGGCTGGGGATGCGGAAGCTCCGCGACTCCCTGGCCGAGTTCATGGCCGCCGATGACGGCGGGCCGAATGATGAGGGGACAGGCGCACCGTGACTCCCGACGAGCGCGAGGCACTGCTGGCCGGCTACGCCCTCGGGTCGCTGAGCGACCCGGACGCGCGTGACGCTGAGCGCCTGATCCGCAACGACGCGACCGCCGAGCGGGAGTATGAGGCGTATCTGGACCTGGCCGAGATGATCGCGATGTCGGTGCCGCTCCGACGCGCCGACCCGACGCTTCGTGTCCGTGTGCTGGAGGCTGCCCGCCGGACCCGCAGCCCGTGGCGCAATGGCCCGAACTGGCGCCGGTTCCTGCCGGCAGCCGGCCTCGCGGCAGCGCTCGCACTCGTCTCCGTGTGGGCCGTCTCGCTACAGAACACGATCACCGGCCTGCGTGCCGAGCAGTCCGCCCTCGCGGCGGTGGTGGAGGCGAGCGCCAAGCGGCTCGACACCCTCGACCAGACCACGGTGAACGCGCAGCAGGCGGAGACGCTGGGGCTGCGGCTGGAGACCGCGATCAGAGACCAGCAGACGCTCCTCGCCGTGCAGGCCGCGGATGACGCTCGCATCGTCACCCTGGGGGCGACGGGCGCGGCGCACGGCGGGCACGGGCAGTACATCTACAGTCCGGAGCAGTCCGCGGGCGTCCTGCTGGTGTACGCGCTGCCGCCGCTGCCGGTGGGGGCGACGTACAAGGTCTGGCTGGAGGACGAAGGCTCAGAGCTCGTCCTCGCGAACACGTTTATCCCGACCTCGAACGGGGATGCCACTGTGGTCCTCACGTTCGAGCGAGAGCAGACGCCGGCACGGTTGTTCGTGGTTGCGAGCAGCGCCGGTGGCTCAGATGGCCCGGTCGTCCTGAAGGGGGCGATGGGGAAGTAGCGGCCTGTCCCGGTGACGCGTCCGGCGGTTCGGAGGGGCCCGTCGGACGCGTCACTCTCTTTCTCACCAGTTCTCACCGGTTCTCATGAGGCCCCGAATGGCCCTCGATCGGCTTGGCTGACAGCTAGCCAGCCGAATCCCGCTCCAGTCCGTCTTCGTACTCGTCGTCGTTTTCCGGATCCGTGCTGACGGCGGCGTCCTCCGCGGCCTGCGTCGCGGGTTCGTCGAGGTGCTCGTCGAGCGGCAGGTCGACGGAGGCGCGTCCCACGTGGCTCGCGGCGAACGCCGCGTCCGGCGTGACGCCTCGGAGGCGCCGGTCCACGTACCAGAAGAGCTCGCGGATGATCGCGGTGGCCGGGACGGCCACGATCATGCCGATGAGGCCCCAGACGGCGCCGAAGACGACCAGCAGCATGATGACCATCGCCGGGTGGATATCCACCGCGCGGCCCTGGATCCTCGGGACCAGCAGGTTGTTCTCCAGTTGCTGGACGACGACGTACACGAGGATGACCGGGAGCAGCAGGTCCGGCGCGGTCGCCAGGACGAGGATCACCGCCGGGATGCCACCGAGCCACGGCCCGATGATCGGGATGAGCTCCGTGATGCCCGCCCACAGCCCGAGGCCGATGGCGAACTGCACGTCCAGCAGGGACAGGGCGATCGCGACGGCGGTCCCCACGATGAGGCCGAGGAGCAACTGTCCGCGGATGTACCGCCCGAGAAGGCTGTCCGCGATCCGCGCGACGTGTGCGACATCGTCCTGCATCGAGCCCGGGACGGCCCTCATGAAGTTCCGCTCGATGAAATGGCGGTCGCGCAGGGCGTAGAAGAGCCAGAACGGCACGATGAGGAAGCCCGAGATGAGCGCGATCGCGCTGGTGAGGGAGCCGAGCGTGCCGGTGATGATCGTGCCGGCCATCTCCGCGGAGTTCGCGCTGATGTCCTCGATCGCGGCGTCGATCTCCTCGCGCAGGTCGTCCGGGATGTTCGCGCGGTAGCGGTCCACCCAGCCGGTGAGCTGGAGGCGGGCCTCGTCGACGGTCTGCGGGAGGGCCTCGAGGAACTCGCCCGACTGGTCGACGGCCGTGGGGACGACCGCGACGCCGATGCCACCCAGCGCACCGAAGGCGGCGGTGTACAGGACCAGGACGACGAAGCCACGGCGGAGGACATCGTGCTGGCGCGTCCGCGCGGGGATGACACTCGCCATCGAGTCCACGACCGGTGAGAGCGCGTACGCGGCGATCGCCCCGACGGCGAACGGCAGGAGGGCGATGCGGGCGCTCCAGGCGACCCACGCCGTGAACGTGAGCATCGAGATCCAGAGCGCGGCTCGCCAGTGTCGGTTCGTCACGGTGCCATTGTGCGCCGTCGAGCCATTCGTTGACAGGGCACGGGTGCGTCGAGACGATGGATGGGTAGCAAGATCCACCACGCGACGCGCTGTGCGCTCGCGCCCTCCGAGGCGTCATGAGTCAGGTCAGCCCCGATGCCATCGAACGGCTGCTCTCGCGTCGCGGGTACCGCCTCACGTCGCCCCGGCGGCACCTGCTGGAGATGATGGCGTCGCTGGGCGACCACTTCGTCGCCGAGTCGGTGGTGAGCGCGACGCCCGAGGTGGGGCGAGCAACCGTGTTCCGCACGCTCCGGCTGCTGCAGGACCTCGGCGTCGTGTGCCAGGTCGTGCTGGACGATGGGACGCTGGCCTACCGCCTGGCGCCCGAGGAGCACCACCACCACGTCCTGTGCGTCGACTGCGGAGCCGCGGAGGACTTCTCCTCGCCCGCCCTCGAGTCCGTGCTGCGCGAAGTCGAGGAGTCCACGGGGTTCACCGTGGAGGCGCACCGGCTGGAGCTGTACGGCCGCTGTCCCGCCTGCCGCGTCGCGTCGAACTAGGCCTTCCCGCGACCCCTTCCGATGACCCTTCCTGCGACACAGTCTCGATCGCTTGCAATTGACACGTGGTATCGATATGTTCCTCACCTAACCGATACCTAGTGTCAGTAGGAACCGATGTCACGACCGCGCCTGGGCTTCCTGGTCCCGATCGTCCTGTTCTCCGCTCTGTTCGTCTCGGCGGCCTGTTCGTCCTCGGAAGGGGGTGAGGGCGGTGGGCTTCGCGTGGTCGCGACCACCCCGCTGCTCGCCGAGTTCGCGAGCCGGATCGCCGGCGACGACGCGAGCGTGGGTGCGCTCATCCCGATGGGGGTGGACCTCCACTCCTGGCAGCCCTCGACGACCTCTGCGCGCGATGTCGCGGAGGCGGACGTGCTGATCGTGAATGGCTACGGGCTGGAGGAGGGACTCCTCGGCATCGTGACCCAGAACGCGCGTGCGGGTGCCTCGATCGTCACCGCTGCCGACGGCCTGCCTGCGCTCGAGGGCGGGCACGACCACGACCACGACGAGCACGAGGACCACGAAGAGGGCGACCACGAAGAGGGCGACCACGAGGACGAGAACCACGGGGACGAGGACCACGACGAGGCCGGCCACGACCCGCACCTCTGGCTGTCCGTGCCGAACGCGATCGGCTACGTGGAGAACATCCGGGACGCCCTCGTGGCGGCGGACGCGACGCACGCGTCCGGGTACGAGGAGCGCGCCGGGGAACTGATCGCGGAACTGGAGGCGCTGAACGCGGAGGTACGCTCCGGGCTCGCGGCGATCCCCGAAGGAGGGCGGACGATCGTCGCGTTCCACGATGCGTACCGGTACCTCGCTGCGGAGTACGGGCTGGAGGTCGTCGCCTCGGTCGCGCCGTCGAACCCGAACCAGGCGACGAGCGCACAGGCGATCGCCGAGATCGTCGAGCTGGTGCGGACGCTGGGGTTGACGGCGGTGTTCAAGGAGCCGCAGTTCAGCGCACAGTCGCTGGACCTGATCGCACAGGAGTCCGGCGCGCGCGTCCTCGTCCTGCGGAGCACGCTGACCGAGGACACGCCGACGTACGCGGAGATGATGCGCGCTAACGTGGCGGCGCTGGTCGACGGGCTCGCTCGATGAACGATCACGCAGCGGCATCGCCGGGTACGCTACGCGTCCCGCGTTCGGCGTCCCCTGGAGAGGGTGTGCTCGTGTCGGAGCCGGCAGTCGAGGACATCTCCTCCGATCCGCACGGGCACGTTCCCGCGCGCGAGCCGCTCGCCCCGGAGCATGAGCACGAGGGCTTCGCGCTGGTCGCGCGCGACCTGACGGCGGGATACCCCGGCTTCCCGCCGGCCATCGAGGGCGTGAACCTGCGCGTGCCGGTCGGCGAGCTCGTGGGCCTCATCGGGCCGAATGGCGCGGGGAAGTCGACGCTGTTCAAGTCGATGCTGGGCCTGATCAAGCCGCAGCGCGGCGAGGTGCTCGCGTTCGGCCGTCCGGTCGCGCGGGCGCGCGAGGACATTGCCTACATGCCGCAGGTCGAGGAGGTCGACTGGGACTTCCCCGCGAGCGTCCTCGATGTCGTCCTCATGGGACGCTATCGCTCGCTGCGCCCATTCGGGCGCTGGTCGAAGGGCGACCGGACCGCCGCGATGGACGCGCTGGAGCGCGTGCAACTCGCGCCGATGGCGAACCGGCAGGTGGGGCAGCTCTCGGGCGGGCAGCGCCGGCGGGTGCTGATGGCGCGCGCGATCGCGCGCGGCGCGCGACTGTTGCTCCTCGACGAGCCGTTCGCAGGCCTCGACGCCGCCGTGCAGCACGACCTGGTCCACATCCTGGACGGACTCGCGCAGGAGGGACGGTCGATCCTCATCGCGACGCATGACCTGACGTGTGTCGCGAACTCCTGCGACGAGGCGATCTGCCTGAACCGGCGCGTGATCGCGGCAGGCCCTTCCGCCGAGGTCCTGACCGCCGAGGTACTCACCGAGACGTTCCAGCGCCACCTCCTCACGATCCCGGACGCGGCCTCCGCGCTCGCGGCCATTACCGACCAGCACGAGGCGCACTGATGGAGGCGATCCTCGACTGGGTGGTGGGGCCGTACGAGTTCGCGTTCATGCGTCGCGCCCTGCTGGTGCTGGTGGTGATCAGCGTGGTCGGCGGGGTCGTCGGGACGTTCGTCATCCACAAGGGGCTCGCGTTCGCGGGGGATGCCCTCGCGCACTCCACGCTCGCCGGGGTCTCGGTCGCCTTCGTCGCGGGGATGAACGTCTCGGCGGGCGCGCTCGTGGCCGCGGTGATCACCGCGCTGGGGATCGGGTGGACGCGCGAGCGGGCGCGCGTCTCGTACGACACCGCGATCGGCATCCTGTTCGTCGCGATGTTCTCGATCGGCGTCCTCGTGCTCTCGACGCGCACGAGTTATACGCCGGACCTCTTCTCGTTCGTGTTCGGCGACATCCTGGGTGTGTCGCAGTCGGACATCGTCGGCGCGCTGATCCTCGGCGTGGCGGTGGTGCTGTTCGTGGTCGCGTTCTACCGGGAGCTGCTGTTCGTGGCGTACGACCCCGCGATGGCGCGGACGGTGGGGCTGCCTGCGCGGCTGTTCGAGTACGCGCTGATCACGATGGTCGCCGTGGCGGTGGTGGTCGCGCTGAAGGCGATCGGCATCGTGCTGGTGAACGCGATGCTGATCATCCCGGCGGCCACGGCCTCGCTCCTGGTGACGCGCCTCCAGCGGATCATGCTAGTGGCGGTGGCGGTCGCGCTGGTTGCCTCGGTCGTCGGGTTGCAGATCTCGTTCCACGCGGGCGTGGCCGCGAGTCCGGCGATCGTGCTGACCGGGTGTGCGCTCTTCGTCGCCGCGCTCGGGTGGAGCCGCTGGCAGGGGCGGGTGCCTCGGGCGGTCGCGCCGGCCGCCTCGACGTAGCCGGGCCGAGGTGGCGGTGCGGGCGCTAGGATGCCCGCATGGCCGACTCGCACGACTCACCCGACGCCCCGCAGCCCTCGGACGCACCGGAGAAGGACTGGCTCGCGTTGCCGCGCGCGCTGAAGTCACCGGTGTACGACTACCTGGGGTTCGACATCACCGACGGCGGCGAGGGCTGGGCGGAAGTCACGCTGCAGATCCGGGACGTCCTGCTCAACGCCGACGGGGTCCTCCACGGGGGCGTGTGGACCGTGGTCACGGACACGGCGATGGGCGCGGCGGCGCGTACGCTGATGGAGCCGCACGAGCGGGTGATCACGACGCAGGCGGACTTCCGCTGGCTGCGCGCGATCAGCGGCGACGCGCTGATCTGCACCGGCCGCGTGCTGCGCCGGGGGCGCACCGGCTGGCACTGCACCGTGGAGTGCCACGATCGGGCGGGGACACTGGTCGGACAGGGCTCTGGCTCGTTCGTCGTGATCGAGCGTTAACCCTCAGGTCGTGGCGACGAACGTTAACAACGGCTGCGCTACGCTGCGCTCATACCGCGCATTAGGTGTGCAGACGGGGCCGGCCTCCCATGCCTGACGAGATGTCCGAGCAGACGGCGGCGCCCGGGGCCTCGAAGGATGGCGCTGCGCCGGTGCGGCCGCAGGTGGACCGCAAGGCGCGCTTCAAGATCCCGGCGCACCGTCCCGAGAAGCAGGCCCCCGAGGAGCGCATCCAGAACTGGGGCGAGGTCTACCGGCTCTTCGACGAGTCGAACGCGCGCATCGAGGCCGAGCGATGCATCCAGTGCCCGGCCGCGCCCTGCCAGAAGGCCTGCCCCGTCCACAACGACATCCCCGGCGCGCTCTGGCTGCTGGAGCAGGGCGACTTCAATGGCGCCGCCAACATCTTCCGCGAGACCAGCGAGCTGCCCGAGATGTGCGGGCGGCTCTGCCCGCAGGAACGGCTCTGCGAGGGCCACTGCGTCGTGGGCAAGAACGCGTTGCCGGTCGCCATCGGCAAGCTCGAGACGTTCACCACCGAGTGGCAGCACTCGCATGGGGGCGCGCAGCACCCGCCTCCCGCCGCGCCCTCCGGCCGCTCGGTCGCGATCGTCGGGAGCGGGCCGGCCGGCATCGGCGCGGCGGAACGCCTCGCGCGGCTCGGGCACAGCGTCACGATCTACGAGGCGTGGCCGGTCCCGGGCGGTGTGCTCCGGTACGGCATTCCAGACTTCAAGCTGAACAAGCCCTCCATCGAGCGAAAGTTCGAGGAGCTCGCGGCCCTCGGCGTCGAGGTGCGCTGCAACGTGCGCGTCGGCGATGACCTCGCGTGGGACGACCTGCGTGCGAGCGCGGACGCCGTGTTCGTCGCGATCGGGGCGTCCGAGGGCGCACGACTCGGGATCGCCGGCGAGGACGCGCCTGGCGTGATCTCCGCGACCGAGTTCCTCGTGCGTTCCAACCTGCCGCCCGAGGAGCTCCCGGAGGCGCTGCGAGAGCCGCTCGGGTCGCCTCGGCGGGTGGTGGTCGTCGGTGGCGGCGACACGTCGATGGACTGCGTGCGCTCGGCCCGACGCCTGGGCGCGGAGGACGTGACGCTGGTCTACCGCCGCACCGACGAGGAGATGCAGGGGCGCGTCGAGGAGCGGACGCACGCCGTGGAAGAGGGCGTGCAATTCGAGTTCCTCGCGAGTCCGGTCGAGGTGCTTCTCGACGCCGCGGGCGCCGTCTCCGGACTGCGCTGCGTGCGGATGGAGCTGGGCGACGCCGACGACACGGGGCGGCGGCGTCCTCAGCCGGTGCCTGGTTCCGAGTTCGACCTGCCGGCCGAGATCGTCGTGACGGCGATCGGGTACAACGTCGACCCTGAGTGGGGCGAGGCGGTACCGGCGATCACGCGCGACCGCTGGGACCGCCTGGTCGTGGACCCGGAGACGATGCAGACGAACCTCGCGGGCGTGTTCGCCGGCGGCGACGACGTGAACGGCGCGGACCTCGTGGTCACCGCGCTCGCCGACTCGCACCGGGCGGCCGATGCGATCGACCGGTACCTGAAGACGCTCCACCTCGAGCCCGAGCGGGATGGTCCGCTGGTGGGCGACTCGTCCTTCCTCTAGGGCCGGCCCTCGTCGTACCCGCCCCTCGAAATAGACAGAATCGATAGACGACCTCGGTGCGACCGGATGGTTTCGCATCGGCGAACGCGTCTGAGCGTCGTAGCGTTGGTGAGAGGAGGGGCGGCACCGAAGCGAAAGAGATATTCATGGCACTGTTTGCGCCCCTCACCGGTCGCCGGACGTGGCTGGCTGCGGCCATCGCCGGGGTGATGCTGCTCCTGCTGGCCCCCTCGGCGGCCCGCGCCCAGGAAGCCCCGACCGCCCTCCCTGCATCCCTCGAGACGGCAGTCGTCGCGGCCGCTGCGACGGAGGCAGGCGTCCCCGCGGCCGAGGTCTCCGTCCTCCGTGCCGAGTCCGTGACCTGGGCAGACGGCTGCCTCGGCATCACGAGTACCGAGGTGTGCACGCAGGCCCAGGTCGATGGCTACGTCGCGTGGGTGCAGGCGGGGGACACGGTGCTCCGCTACCACACCGACGAGACGACGGACGTCCGGCTCGGCCAGTCTGGCCTGCTCACCTCGTCTGTCGCGTCAGCGCCCCTCCCGGCTGGTGCGACTGCCCGTGTGATCGAGGAGCTGGACCTGATCGACGGTGAGATCCCGACCTCCGGGTTCGCGATGTTCGGCGTCAACGCGGATGCCTCGACGACCGATGTCCGCACGGCGCTCGCCGGTGAGGGCTGCGACGCCAGCGTCCTGGCCAAGACGGTGGGCGGCGCGTGGGTGATCTACGGCTTCGATGCGCCCGACTTCGCGAACGCTGCCTCCTTCTCCGCTGACGGCACGGCCGTTGGTCAGATCGCCGCGAACTCGATCCTGCTGGCGAACTGCGGGGCGGTCGTCTCGACGAACCCGTAGCGTAGACGGGCGGCCCGGTCGCCCGGTCCTCGCCCCAGCCGACGGCCCGGGATCACCCCCGGGCCGTCGTCACGCTGCTTGGTACACTCGGTACCAGTGGCGCCTCGCCGCCCGCTTACCTCCTCGAAACCCTGACTGGTACGGAAGGAATCCCGTGGCAATTGATGTGGGCCAGGAAGCACCCGACTTCACGCTCCTGAACGAGAGCAACGAGAAGGTGACGCTGTCCGAGTTGCGGGGCACGCCCGTCGTGCTGGTGTTCTTCCCCTTCGCCTTCTCCGGCATCTGCACGGCGGAGATGTGCTCGATCCGCGACGACTACTCCGGCTGGCAGGAGAAGGGTGCGCAGGTGTTCGCCATCAGCCGCGACAGCCGCTTCACGCACGCCGCGTTCAAGGAGCGCGAGGGCCTGACGCACTCGCTCCTCGCGGACCTCAAGGGCGAGACCGCGACCAAGTACGGCGTGTGGAACGCGAACGTGGGCGCTGCTGAGCGCGCGACCTTCGTCATCGACCGCGACGGCAAGATTGCGTACGCGATCCACAACGAGATCCCGAACGCCCGTGACCACGCCGAGGTGGAGCAGCACATCGCGTAGGCCTCGCTGTGGGGCCTCGCCTGTAGGTGCCTCGCCCGCGTCGTGTATGACACTCCGCGACAGGTCTCACGACGCCCGGTGGCTAGCACGCCGCCGGGCGTCGCGGTACGTTAGAGGCCCACACCACCGATGGCCCGCCTGCGCGGGACGGGCGGCACGACGGACCGATGGACGAAAAGCTCACGCTCACCGCTGACGGCCGCTACTGCCCGGTGCGCGCCACTCTGGCGCTGCTCGGCCAGAAGTGGGTGCCTCGTATCGTCTACGAACTGCAGGGCGGGAAACGCCGCTTCAACGACCTCTCCGCGTCCGTCGGCGGCTGCAACTCGAGGACGCTCCGCGACCGGCTGAAGGACCTGGAAGAACTGGACATCGTCCGGCGCGAGATCGTGTCCGAGACGCCGCCCTGGGTGGAGTACGAGCTCACCGAACGCGGCCGCGAACTCGCGTCGGCGCTGGCGCCCCTCGCCGCGTGGGGTCGCGAACACCTCGCCGAGGAGACATCCGTCGGCAGTGAGCTGGGCGCGGGCACGGGCGGATGACCCACACCCTGGAGTTTGCGGACCTGGAAAAGGGGCAGGCGTTTGCGCGCCTCCCCCTGACTGTCTCGCTCGCCGACATCGAGGCCTACCTGGAGTCCACCGGCGAGTCGCCCGCTGCCTGGCAGGAACTCGTGCCGCCGGTCTACCTCGACGCGGTCGCCATCGCCACGCTGCTGAGCACGGTCAAGATCCCGAAGGGCGTGATGCACACCGGGCAGGAGCACGAGACGACGCGCGCGGCGCGCATCGGCGAGCCGCTGACGCTGGAGATGAGCGTGAGCGCCCTCTCCGAGCGGCGTGGCGCGATCATCGCGGCGTTCGATGCCGAGCTGACGGACGCTGCCGAGGCTGTCGTGACCTCGATGAAGATCTCCGTGATGGTGCTGCCGGACGGGGTGAGTGCGTGAGCGCGCCCGCCTCGTTCGAGGTGAGGCGGCTCATCGACCAGCCTCGCGTGGACCGCTACGCCGAGGCGGCGCGCGACCCGAACCCGATCCACCGGGAGACGCCCGAGGCGTACGCCGGCCCCTTCGGGCAGCCCGTTGCCCACGGCATGATCGTCCTCGGGATGGTGTCCGAGGCGATGACCGAGGCGTTCGGAGCAGCCTGGGCGGAGACGGGCACCGTGAAGGTGCGTTGGCGCGCGCCGGGCCTCACCCCGTTCACGGCGACGGCAAGGGCCGACCTGAAGAAGGACGCCGACGGGGTGGCCACCTACGACGTGACCTGCACGGACGACCGTGGTGAGACGTTGCTGACCGGCACCGCCACCGTCCGGCACTCCTAGCCACCATGGACACATTCGACCCGCGTCATTACGACCAGATCTGCTTCGCGTGCGGTGACCGCAATCCGCACGGCCTGCACATGCGCTTCGAACTGGACCCGGACGGGCCGGAGGGCGCGGTCCTCTCTCGCTATGTGCCGCGCGAGGCGGACCAGGGCTTCCCCGGCGTCCTCCATGGTGGCGTGCTCTCCGCGCTCATGGACGAGGCGATGGCCTGGGCGATGTGGGCGAAGTCACGTGCGCTGGGCGTCACCGCGAAGATGGAGGTCCGCTACCGCCGCCCGGTGGTCGCGGGACAGCCGCTCGTGGTGCACGCCGTGGTGACCGAGGAGCGTGGCCGCCGGATCAGCGTGGATGCCGCGATCGCCGACGCGGAGGGCGCTGTCCTCGTCGAGTCGTCGGCGCTGTTCCTGCGGCTTCCGCCCGCCGAGGAGCAGCGCGTCGCGCTTGCCCTCGGGTGGGCCGACATCCCGCGCTAGCGCGCCTCCGTCTCCACCTCCCCCGCCTCAGTTGCCTCGACGGGCGCTGGACGCTCCAGCGTCTCGCGCGCCGTCATGAAGAACAGCGCCGCGAGGCCGATGAGGGCAGCGTTCACCGCGAGCGCGGTCTCGTACGACGTCCAGTCCGCGATCGCGCCGAGGAGCGGCGGGCCGACCATGAAGCCAGCGTCGCCCGCCGACCTGAAGAGGCCCATGCCGAGCCCTCGAAGGTGGGGTGGCGAGATGTCGGCGGCGTAGGCCGCGGGCGCCGGGCCGGCCATCGCGGTGGCGACGGCGAGGAGCACGTTGCCCGCGAGGAAGATGAGCGTGGTCGGCGAGATGCCGATCATCACGAGCGTCAACGCGACGAACAGCCCGCTGGGCACGATCGCGGCCTTGCGTCCCCAGCGGTCCGCGATCAGCGCGGAGGGTGCGATCAGGACCGTGTTCACGGCGGCGACCACCGTGAACATCAGGCCGAGCTCGCCCTCGCTGAACCCGAAGTTCTCAGCGGCCATCAGCGGGATGACCGTCTGCCGGGCCGCGCCGCGGGTGAAGAAGATCGCCGCGGCGATGAACGCCACGGCGATGAAGTCGCGCGACATCACGAACGTGACCCACGCGCGACGCGGTCGCTTCTGGCCCGCGACGACTTCGACGGGGGCGGGCGGCGGCGGGGCCAGGTGCTTGGTCTCGGGCAGCCGCCAGTACGCGTAGACCATGGCGATGAGGGCCAGGGCGCCGACGAGGATGAAGGGTGCGCGAAGTCCCCAGACCTCGGCGACCACGCCGCCGATCGCGGGGCCGATCGCGACGCCGAGGAGTAGCGCGCCCTGGTTCGTGCCGATGAACCTCGCACGGTTCGCGGGCGTCGAGATGTCCGCGAGGTAGATCTGCGCGCCGGTCATGTACATGGCGGAGCCGGCGCCGGCGACGAAGCGCCAGGCCAGTAGCTGGACGATGTCGCCCGCGAACCCCGAGCCGAACATGCCTATGGCGGTGACGAGCGGCCCGGTGATCAGCAGCATCCGTCGCCCATAGCGGTCCGACAGGATGCCCAGCGGGACGTTGAGGATCAGGCGCGCCAGCGCGAAGAAGGAGAGCGTGAGCCCGATCACGGCAGCGCCCACGCCCAGGTTCTTCGCAAAGAGCGGCAGGATCGGCGAGATGACGCCCTGGCCGGCCATGACGAGCACCGTGGAGATGCTGATCATGAGCAGCTGTTCGTGCTCCCGGAGCGGGCCGAGGGCACGGGCGAGAGGTCTGAAGATCAAGTCGCCGCCTCCGTCACGCGAGCCGCGCTGTGCGGCGGTGAGCGTGCCGGATTCTACGCCCGTGGCCTGTAGGCGCATGTCCGGCGCTCGCGCCGCGTCCAGGCCAGCGTGGCGCTACCCTCGTCGCTTCACCCTCGTGTCCACTTCGTCTGGAGTCTTCGACGTGTCCGAGTACCGATATCTGCACTACGACGTGTTCACCGAGACGCGGTTCCAGGGGAACCAGCTGGCGGTGCTGCCGGACGCCCGCGGACTGTCCGCCGAGCAGATGCGGGCGATCGCTGCCGAGATGGCGTTCTCCGAGACCACGTTCGTCCTGCCCTCGGAGGTCGAGGGGACGGACGTGCGGATGCGCATCTTCACGCCCGGGGCGGAACTCCCGATGGCCGGCCATCCCACGATCGGGAGCACGTTCGCGCTCGCCCGGGAGGGGGTGATCCGCCCCGGCTCGTCGCGGTTCGTGTTCGGACTCGGCGTGGGGCCGACGCCGGTGGACCTCACGTGGCAGGGCGACGCGCTCGACTTCGCGTGGATGACCCAGCGCACGCCTGAGTTCGGCGCGGCGTTCGAGGACTCGGCGGCGCGTGGGGAGATCGCGCGTGCGGTCGGCCTCGAGGGGGCCGACCTCCAGGCCGGGCTACCGGTCCAGGTCGTGTCCTCCGGCGTGCCGTTCGTCTACCTGCCGGTGCGGTCGCGCGAGGCCGTCGACCGGGCGCGGCCCGACCTCGACGCGATGCGACACGCTCAGGCCACGTACGGGCTGGAGCACTACTACCTGTTTACGACGGAGTCAGGCAATCCCGCCTGCACGACCTACAGCCGGATGTTCGCGCCGCTGCTGGGCGTGATGGAGGACCCGGCGACCGGCGGGGCCTCCGGGCCGCTCGGCGGCTATCTCGTGCGGTACGGGCTGGTGTCGCCGGAGCAGGCCGGTGCGATCGTCAACCTGCAAGGGGTGGCGATGGGACGGCCGTCCTGGATCAGCATCGAGGTCTCGGGCGCGCCGGAGTCGCTCGGCCCGGTCCGTGTCGGCGGACGCTCCGTGCTCGTCGCGACCGGGACGCTCGAGGTCTAGGCGGCCAGGCCCGACATCGCGATGTCGAGGGGCACGTACTCGTGGCCGAGCGCCGCCGCAACGGCCGGGTGGGTGACCCTGCCGCGCCAGACGTTCACCCCGTGCGCGAGCGCTGGACTGCGGCGCACGGCCTCCTCGACGCCCAGGTTCGCCATCGCGAGGGCGTAGGGCAGCGTGAGGCCCGCGAGCACGCGCGACGAGGTGCGCGGCACCGCGCCGGGCATGTTGGGGACGGCGTAGTGGATGACGCCCTCCTCGACATAGATCGGCGTGATGTGGTCGGTGGGGCGCGAGGTCTCGATGCAGCCGCCCTGGTCGACGGCCACGTCCACGATCACCGAGCCGTTGGGCATCGAGCGCACCATCTCGCGGGTGACGACGATCGGGGCGCGCTCGCCCTCGACGAGGACGGCGCCGATGACGAGGTCGGCGGTGCGGATGCGGTCCGCGATCGTCTTCGGGGACGACAGGATCGTCTCCACGCGCCCGTGGTATTCGCGGTCGAGGTCGCGGAGCTGGTCCTCGGCGATGGAGGCGACGGTGACGCGCGCGCCGAGGCCGACGGCGATGCGCACCGCGTTCGCGCCCACGTTGCCGGAGCCGATCACGAGGACGTGTCCCGGCGGAGCGCCGGGGACACCGCCCAGCAGGAGCCCTCGGCCCGGGCCGGGCTTCTTCAGGTAGTGCGCGCCGATCTCGACCGCCATGCGGCCGGCGACCTCGGACATCGGGGCGAGCAACGGGAGTGACCCATCCGGGCGACGGACGGTCTCGAACGCAATCGCCACGCAGCCGGAGTCGATCAGCGCCCGGGCGACGGTGGGTGCGGCTGCGAGGTGCAGATAGGTGAAGACGATCTGACCGGCACGGAGGTGCTCAAACTCGGGGGCGAGGGGTTCCTTCACCTTCACGACCATGTCCGCGCGCCGCCAGACCTCGGCGGCGCCGATCACGACCTCGGCGCCCGCCTCGAGGTAGTCGTCATCGAGGTAGCGAGAGCCCTCACCGGCGCCCCGCTGGACCAGGACCTGGTGGCCGGCGCCGACGAATGCGGCGACGGACTCCGGTGTGAGGCCGACACGATATTCCTCGGTCTTGATCTCGGTGACAGTGCCGACGATCACCCGTGCTCTCCATCCCTGCGCGCGCTGGATCTCTGCGATCCAGCGTAGGGCAGGGACGATTACGCGCCGTTACGCACGTTCGAGCACGTCGCCGACCTGCAGGATGTCCGCAGCCGGCCCCTTCGGCGCGCCGTCCTTCTGCACCCGGTCCACGACGACCGAGCCCCCGATCGCGGCCACCTCGACACTGCCGTCGACGGCGGCGATGACGGTGCCGGGTGGTTGCTCCGGGTGTCCGGGCCGCCAGTGCGATCCGAAGAGCCGGACCGGGGCGCCTCGGAGGGTCGCCGTCGCGCCGGGCTGAGGGTCGCTGCCACGGATGATGTTGTGGACGACGCGCCCGTGCTGCATCCAGTCCAGCCGCGCGTGCTCGGCGGCGGCGGGCGGCTCGTAGGTTGCGATGGACTCGTCCTGCTCCTCGCGCGGCGCATTGCCCTCGCGCACGAGGCGGACCGCCTCGACGAGCGCCTCGACCCCCATTGGGTAGAGCCGGTCGAAGTAGATCGAGCCGACCGAGTCGTCCGGGCCGATCTCCACCTCGCGGGTGAGGATGATCGGGCCGGTGTCGATGCCCTCGTCCACCCAGAAGATCGTGAGGCCGGTGGTCGTCGCACCGGACATAATCGCCCAGTTCATCGCGGTGCGCCCTCGGTGGGCGGGGAGCAGCGACGGGTGGTACTGGATGGCGCCGTACGTGGCGGCGTCCAGGACGCGCTTCCGGACGATGTCCGTGACGAACGCGAAGACCAGCAGGTCCGGCTTCAGGTCCAGGTACTGCTTGAACGGCTCGTCCTGGCGCAGGGCGGGCGTCTCGATGACGGGGATGTGGTGCTCGAGGGCGGCCTCGAACAGCGGGTCGGGGCGGTTGCCGGGCCGCGGAGTCGAGATGGCGACGATCTCCTCGTCAGCCTCGATCAGGGCGTTGAAGACGTCCCTCCCGAAGGCGGCCTGCCCAAAGAGGACGATGCGCAAACTGGTCTCCCGTCGTTCCCCCGGGGCCAGTATAGAAGGGCACGGCGGAACGCCCGAGGCTCGCCGGGATCTCCGTTCCGCACCGGGGGATGGCGCTGGTGGAACTACTCGGTTCGGTGGGCCTCCGCGTGGTCATCCCGGGGAAGTCCGAGGGCCTGCTTGATTTCGACGAGGTCGCGCTGGACGACCTCCATGTCCTCGGCATCTGCGGTGAACAGGAGGTGCTTCATGCCGAGCAGTACCACCGCCTGCACGAGCAGTTGCAGCCACTCGCTCTGCCAGTTCTCGAAGGTTGCCGACCAGAACTGGATCCAGACATCCGGCCACGCGAAGGCCTGCCCGTGCTGCTCAGCCTGGCCGTGTATCTCGTTGACCGTCATGACGAACTGCCCCGCCCAACTCGCGAGGAAGAACGCGAGCAGGAGGTACGCCGCACCCCACCGTCGCATGTGGGACTGATGCTTCATCCCGGTGCCCTTCGACTACGTGCGGCCCCTGCACTCATTACAACGGCAGCGTCCGGGGATCGCCAGCGTGCAGGCAGGCCGGGGGGGCGCCGCTCCAGAGGCGCGGCCACCGGCCGACGGGAACCCGTGCTGCAGCGCGTGTGTTCCGGGGGCTCGCCCTTCGACAGGCTCAGGGTGAGCGGGTGGTTGCGGGGGGGGGCTGTGCGGGGTGTCGGTGGGTTGGTGGAGCCAGCCCGCGCTACCCGATGTCGACGGAGAGCGGTGTCTCGACGGCGCGCCACATGTACCAGGAGGCGACCGAGCGGTAGGGCGCCCAGCGCGCGCCGATCTCGCGCGCCTCGGCGGGGGAGGGCATCGCGGGCAGACCGTATGCGACGCGCATGCCGTTGCGGACGCCGAAGTCGCCGACCGGCAGCACGTCCGGGCGGCCGAGCTGGAACATCATGAACATGTGCGCGGACCACTCACCGAGGCCCTTCACGGCGGTGATCAGCGGCACGATCTCCTCGTCCGAGAGCGTGTCGAGCGCGGCGAGGTCGAGCGTGCCGGCGAGGACATGCTGCGCGACATCGCGCATGTAGCCGGCCTTCTGGCGGGAGACGCCGGAGGCGCGGAACGCCTCGTCGGTGGTGGCGAGGAGCTGGGTCGGCGTGGGGTAGGAGCCCTCGTACAGCGCGAGCCAGCGATCCCGGATCGAGGCAGCGGCGACGCCGTTGAGCTGCTGGAACAGGATCGTGCGGAGCAGGGACTCGTAGTGGTCCATCGCCGGGCGAGGGCGGTAGGGGCCGTGCGCCTCGATGAGTGCGCCGACTATCGGGTCGGCCTCGCGGAGGTGTCGGTAGGCAGCCGCTGCGGAGAAGCGGAGTCGTCGAGGCATGCGGTGTCCCTCCGGGGGCCGAGCGTACCTCAGGCGGTCTCCGCGCACGCCTCCTGGACGGCACGGCGGAACGTGTCGATCTCGCGGGGCGAGGTGAGGCGGACGAAGCGGATGTGCGCCCAGCGCGGGTCCGCCATCTTCGCGAGCATCGCGCGGCGCTTCCGCTTCTGCTGGGTCACCGCCCACCAGACGAGTGAGTCCTCTTTGCGCCAGACCGCGAGTTGCGGGAAGAACCGCTCGTAGTTCGTGCCCCAGAGGAGCTCTTTTGCCCGCCAGCGCCGCCATGAGCGCGTGACGACGCGGTAGAGGACGAGCGGGAGCGGGAGGTCCAGCCAGACGACCGTCTCGAGGCGGTCCCAGAAGACCTTCTCCGAGAACGTGGAGTACGACCCGGCGACGACCCACCCATCGCCGCGCGTCGCCTCGGCGATGCGGTGCTCGAACTCCTCGGGGTCGGTCGCGTTGAGGCCGACCCAGCCGGGGAGCCAGTTGAGCGCGTCCAGCTCGACGAAGGGCACGCCCAGCGTCGCCGCCAGTTGCGTGGCGAGTGTGCTCTTGCCGGCAGAGGTGTTGCCGACCACGTGGATGCGGCGGCCGATGGGAGAGGGCACGGCGAGTCCTCGGTCTGTGGTTCCGGGCGATGACGTGGGGGTGTGGCGGGTTATGCGGCGATGGGCAGGGTAATGCGGAAGTACGCACCCTGCTCGGTCGGGAGGATCTCGGCCGTGCCGCCGTGGAGCTCGGCGATCTGG
This sequence comes from uncultured Dehalococcoidaceae bacterium, assembly GCA_964414675.1. Taxonomy (GTDB): domain Bacteria; phylum Chloroflexota; class Dehalococcoidia; order UBA2979; family UBA2979; genus W-Chloroflexi-9. The sequence continues at coordinate 6,462 of CAYPYF010000008.1, read as the reverse complement.
CGGACGATCGGGAGTCCGAGGCCGGTGCCGGAGATCTTGTCGCGCGTGTTCGAGGCCCGGTAGAAGCGCGTGAAGATGCGGTCGTGCTCCTCGGCGGGCACGCCCGGGCCGGCGTCGGCGACGTCGATGAAGAGCCGGTCGCCGCCGTCGCGGAGGACGACCCAGACGGTGCTCCCGGGCGGGCTGAACTTGATCGCGTTGGTGACGAGGTTCGTGACCGCGCGCTGCAACTGACGCCCGTCTGCGCCGATCACCTCGGGGACGTTGCCGTCGACGGCGTCCCGCACGGTCACCTGGCGGTCGGCGGCCTGCGGCTGCAGGAAGTCGCAGACGTCGCGGCACAACTGCACGGGGTTGTAGGACTCGATGTTGAGCTCGGTCTGGCCGCTCTCGAGGCGCGCGAGGTCCAGCATGTCGTCCACGAGCTCGCGCATGCGCTGCACGTTGCGCTCGGCGGCCTCGATCAGTTGCTGCTGGTCGGCGCCCGGCTCCGTCATCATGCCGATCGAGAGCGCCACGACTGTCAGCGGCGTGCGGAGCTCGTGGCTGACGACGGAGACCACGTCACGCTTCAACTGCTCCACTTCGAGCACCGCGGAGACGTCGCGGACGATGATCAGGAGGCTGTGGCCGTCGCCGCGGTACTCGGGGACGCGGTAGGCGTCGAAGGCCAGGTCGTGTCCCGCCACCTGCACCACGTCCAGCCGCTGGGAGGCGGCGGGGTTGGCGGCGCGCTCGCGCATCCGCTGGTACAACTCGACGCCGAGGACGTCCTTCAGGGAGCCCCGGTTCCCCACGATGTCGCCCGGCTCCACGTCCAGGAGCGTCGAGGCGGCCGGGTTGCAGACGATGCACGTGGCATCGGAGCGTTCCACGAGGACGCCCTCCTGCATCGAGCGGATGACGTGCTCACCGAGGAGCTGACGGGCGGTGGCGACGCGCGCCTCGTCGATCGCCTGGAGGGTGCGATCGCGGAGCGACCGGAGCGTGTCGGCAGCGACGAGGGCGAGACGTCCCACCTCGTCCTTGCCCGCGAGGGCGCCGAGGAAGGCGGGGCTGCCCTCGCGCTCCTGCGCTGCGAGGAGCCCCTGGCGGACGTCGCCGACGCTCGTGGCCATCGTGCGGACGATCAGCGCGAAGGCGACGGCGCCGGCGAGGCCGATCGTGGTGAGGACCATGACCCAGCGAGAGAGGCCATCGCCTGCCGGTGTCGGGAGCGAGCCGGCCGGCGCGTTCACCACTGCCACCAGCGTGCGCTCGGCGCGTCCGAGGTCCAGCGGCGAGACGATCGAGATGCTCCCGGGCGTGGTGCCGGGCAGGACCTGCACGCGGTCTGGCGCGTCGTTTGTGGCCCAGGCGAGCGTGAGGCGGCGGGACGGGTCCGCCACCATCTGCGCGAGGGTGTCCTGGTCCAGCTGGACGCCGAGGGTGATCGCCGCGCGCTCAAGGCCGGGGCCGGTGCTGGCGCCTCCCGCGAGGACGGGGCCGTCCGCGAAGTCGAAGACGCCGCCCTGCAGCGCGCCGTCCAGCAGGTACGTCACGGAGTTCGAGACCCCGCCGACGCCGTTCACGGGGGCGCCGGTGATGCCGTTCTCCCAGACGATACGTCGCCCGGGGCCGGTGAGGAGGAGGTAGTCCGCCCCACCGCGGGTGATCCTGCCCTGGTCCAGGACGTCCGGCCGCTCGATGCCGCGCACGGCGTAGGTGGTGACGTCCCGCTCCCCGAGGAGGGCTGCGGCGTGCTCCTGGAGCGCCAGCACGCGGCTGCGGAGCGCGGCTTCGACGGCGTCGATCTCGGCCTCGGCGGCGACCTGCTGGCGCTGGTCATCCTCGGCGCCGACGGTGAGCCACACGAAGGTGGCCGCGCTCGCGAGGGCGAGCACGGTGATCACACCAGTCAGAAGCGCAGCGACCTGATACCGCACGTGAAGTCCGAGCACCGGGGTGAGTTGGGTTCGACCGACACTATACGGGCCGCCTCGATCGAGGCGGCCCGTCAGGTCTGGGTCCCGTGTGGAGTGGGAGTAAAACCCGGTGGAGATTCGGCAAAGCCCGCGAGCGGGGAGCCGAACCTACATGTACTGCCCGCCGTTCATGCTGAACTGCGCGCCGGTGTACCAGGCGCCGGACGGCTTGCAGATGAAGACGACCGTGTCCGCGACCTCCTCGGCGGTGCCGAAGCGGCCGAGGGGGATCTGCTTGATGAGGGCCTCTTTGATCTCGTCGGAGAGGGCACTCACCATGTCCGTCTCCGTGAAGCCCGGGCAGACGGCGTTCACGGTGATGTTGAACCGCGCGAGCTCCTTCGCGGCGGTCTTGGTGAACGCGATCATCCCGGCCTTCGCGGCGGAGTAGTTCGCCTGCCCCATGTTGCCCATCTGGCCGATGACCGAGGACATGTTCACGATGCGGCCGTAGTTGCGCTCGCGCATCCCGCCCAGGGCGGCGTTGGTGAGGTAGAAGATCGAGGACAGGTCCGTCTCGATGACGGTGTCCCACTCCTCGACGCTCATGCGCTGGATCGTCTTGTCGCGGTTGATGCCGGCGTTGTTGATGAGGAGGTCGACCTTCCCGAAGGTCTCCTCCGCGGCCTTGATCAGCGCCTGCGCCTCGTCTGCCTTCGACACGTCGGCCTTCATGACCAGGGTCTTCACCCCGGCCTTCTCGCACTCGGCGGCGGCCGACTTCGCGGCGTCCTCGTTCGAGGTGTAGTTGATGACGACGTCCGCGCCCTCGTTCGCCAGCGCGATGGCGCACGCGCGCCCGATGCCGCGGCTACCGCCCGTGACGACGGCCACCTGTCCCTGCAATGCTCCGGCCATTGGATCCCCTCCCGCGCGGGCGCGCCCCCCGGCGCCCCCATCGTTTGTCTCTCCCAGCGACGTGATGTCGCACCCGACCCGTCCGAGGTCGGCGCGAACGCGCGCTGCTGTTCTCGCTTAGACGACGGTCTTGGGCGTGTACTCGCCCCACTCCTCGCGGAGCACGTCGCACATCTCGCCCAGCGTCGCGTACGCGCGGACGGCCTCGATGATCGGCTCCATGAGGTTCACGTCCTGGTGGGACGCCTCGCGGAGGCGCTTGAGGGCGGTGTCGACCGCCGCCTGGTCGCGGTTGGCGCGCACGTCGTGCAGGCGCTTGATCTGCGCATCCACAACCTCCAGGTTTGGCCGGAAGATCGGCGTCGCGTCTTCGTCCGGGTCGATGTACTCGTTCACGCCGACAACGATGCGTTCGCCCGACTCGACCTCGCGCTGCCAGCGCATCGAGGCTTCCTGGATCTCGTACTGCATGAAGCCGTCCTCGATCGCCTGGACGGAGCCGCCCATGTCCTCGATGCGGGACATGATCTTGCGCGCCTCCTCCTCGAGCGTGCTCGTGAGGCTCTCGACGTAGTAGGAGCCGGCCATCGGGTCGATCGTGTCGGCGGCGCCGGACTCGAACGCGATGATCTGCTGGGTGCGGAGGGCGATCTGCTGCGCCTCGGTCGTCGGCAGTGCGAGCGCCTCGTCGTAGCAGGAGAGCGCGAGGGACTGCACGCCGCCGGTCACGGCCGCGAGCGCCTGGATGGCGGCGCGGGCGATGTTGTTCTTCGGCTGCTGCGCCGTGAGCGTGGAGCCGCCGGTCTGCGTGTGCGTGCGGAGCATCTGCGCGTTGGGGTTGGTGATGCCGTAACGCTCCACCATCAGTCGCGCCCAGAGGCGGCGGAGGGCGCGGTACTTCGCGATCTCCTCGAAGAAGTGGTTGTGGGTGTTGAAGATCCACGAGACGCGCTGGGCACTCTCGTTCAGGTCGCCGCCCTGGCGCTTGCACTCGTCGAGGTAGGCGATCGCGTTGGCGAACGCAAAGCCGATCTCCTGCGCGGCCGTCGAGCCGGCCTCGCGGATGTGGTAGCCGGAGACGGAGATCGAGTTGAACTTCGGCGCGTGCTCCGAGCAGTAGTTGATCAGGTTCGCCGCGAGCCGGACAGACTCGGCGGGCGGGAAGATGTACGTCCCGCGGGCGACGTACTCCTTGAGGACATCGTTCTGGGCGGTGCCCATCACGACGCCGTGGCTGTGGCCCTGCTTCTCCGCGGCGACCATATACATCGCGACGAGGATCGAGGCGGGCGCGTTGATGGTCATCGAGGTCGAGACCTCGTCCAGCGGGATGCCGTCGAACAGCGTCTCCATGTCCGCGAGCGAGTCGATCGCGACGCCGACCTGGCCGACCTCGCCGGCGGACATCATGTGGTCCGAGTCGTAGCCCGTCTGGGTGGGGAGGTCGAAGGCGGCGGACAGGCCGGTCTGGCCGTTCTTCAGCAGGTGCTTGAAGCGCTCGTTGGTCTCCTTCGCCGTGCCAAAGCCGGCGTACTGGCGCATGGTCCACAGGCGCCCGCGGTACATCGTCGGCTGGACGCCGCGGGTGAAGGGGAACTGGCCGGGGAAGCCGATGTCTTCGAGGTAGGAGACGGCGGCGGTGTCCTCCGGCGTGTAGACGCGCTCCTGCAGCGCGGAGGAGGACTCGAACTGCGGCCGTCGTTCCGGGAAGCGCGCGAGGACCTTCGCGACGGCGGCGTCTTCCCACTGCTGATGTGCAGCGGCGATCGCCTCGAGGTCGTTGGTCGCCGGCTGGCGTCGGTCGGTCGTGGTCATCGTGGTGCCCCCCCATCGACGAGGACTGATCGTCGAGGACTCGGTCGTCGCGAGGACTGGCCCGGGAGTCTGCTGGCGGTGCGCTACTGGAGCGCTTCGACCATCACCAGCGCGTCACCGCGGATGACCTCGGTGCCGTCCTGCTTCGTCACCACTGTATCGAGTGAGACGCGGGACCGCTCCGGATCGACCTTCGTCACGGTCACCGTGGCAGTGATCTCGTCGCCGGCCATCACCGGGGCGCGGAACTGCAGGTTCTGGCCCAGGTAGATACAGACCGCGTTCGGCTGCAGCTTCGTGCCGATGGCCGCCGAGATGGCGCCGGCGGCGAACATGCCGTGGGCGATGGGCTGCTTGAAGCGGGTGCGCGTGGCGTACTCGGCGTCTGTGTGCAGCGGGTTGGTGTCACCCGTGACCTGTCCGAACGTGGCGATGCCGTCTTGCGTCACCTTCGCGGTGTAGCTCGCGGTCGTCCCGACCGTCAGCCCCTGGACTTCGTCAGCCATCAGCGTCCCCCTGCCGTGTCACGCTGGCTCGCCCGACCCCCTCAGGCCTGATGCCATGCGCGCGGGCGCATCGTACGGGGGGCCGGGGCGCGCGACAAATCTCGGACGGCGTGAGGATGCCTCCGATGTGCTCTGGAGTTAGCCCAGGCATCGTCATGTACTGAGTCGGACCATACTTTCCATGTTTATCAGCAATAAAATGCAAAAAACGTTGACCGCCCTCGTCTGCGTGCTTACGCTGGATGAGCGGAACGGGGATCCTGCGTCATGGCAGTCATGGAACGAACTCGCGACGAGGTCTTGCGCCTGCTCCACGAGCAGGGCGAGCACTCCGTGGCGGAACTCGCCCAGACGATCGGCGTCTCCGACTCCTCCGTGCGCCGCCACCTGGACCTCCTCGAGGCCGACGGGCTCGTGGTGACGCGGATGGAGCGCCTCCCGAGGGGGCGGCCGATCACCCGCTACGCGCTAAGCGAGGCCGGCGAGGAAGACCGCGCCGCGGTCCACTACCAGCGGCTGCTCTCGCGGCTGTCGCCGGCGCTGGCGAACCTGACCTCCGAGGAAGTGCGTGGCCAGAGCGGCCGCGAGATCCTCGACCGGATGTTTGACCACGTGGCTATCTCGGTCGCGGACGAACATCGGGCGAAGGTCACCGCACCAGACCTCGAGGAGCGCGTGCAGCAGGTGCTGGGCGTGCTGACCGAGGAGGGCATCCTGCGCGAGGTGGAGGACGACGGCGACTTCTACCGGCTGAAGAACGCGGGCTGCCCGTACCGCTCGACGGCGATGGAGACGACCGCGTGTTGCTCCGCCGACCGTCGCACGATCGAACTGCTCCTCGGCGCGCCGGTGGAGCAGGTGATGACGCTCGCCGAGGGCGGGCACCAGTGTGAGTACCTCGTGCTCAAGGAGGACGCCCCTGGCGACCTTCGGCACGACGAAGCAAGAGTGAGGACCGTGACAGCCGGAGGGCTGTTGCCGGTGGTGAGCCACCGGGCGGCACAGAAAAGGACGACGACCCAGCGATGACTGAACCCATCCTTCAACTGAAGGGGCTGAAGGCGAGCATCGCCGAGAAGCCCGAGATCCAGATCCTGCACGGCATCGACCTGGAGATCCGTCCGGGCGAGATCCACGCGATCATGGGCCCCAACGGCTCCGGCAAGAGCACGATGGCCAGCACCATCGCGGGTAGCCCGTCCTACGTCGTCGACGAGGGCCAGGTGATCTTCAAGGGTGAGGACATCACCGCGCTGCCGGCCGACCAGCGGGCGCGCAAGGGCGTGTTCCTCTCCTTCCAGTACCCGACGCCGATCCCG
>CAYPYF010000007.1:0-58457 GCA_964414675.1 uncultured Dehalococcoidaceae bacterium | reverse complement strand
TGTTGATGCCCTTGATCTTCGAGGACCGCGCGGCCTCGTTCAGCCGGGTGCCACCGCAGTCGGGGCATTCAGTGAAGGTGACGGCCCGGTCGACGAAGGCGCGGATGTGCGGCTGCATCGCCTCCTTGTCCTTCGAGAGGAACGACTTCTGGACGCGCGGGATCAGCCCTTCGTAGGTGAGGTTCATGCTGCTGAACTTCACCTTGGTCGGCTCGTGGTACAGGAAGTCGTTGAGCTCCTTCTTCGAGTACTTCGCGATCGGCTTGTCAGGATCGAGGAACCCTGACTCGCTGAACACGCGCACGTTCCACCCGTCGGCGGTGTACCCGGGGATCGTGATCGCGCCCTCGGCGAGCGACTTGCTGGCGTCATAGATCTGCGTGAGGTCGATGTCGGTGACGTTGCCCATGCCCTCACAGCGTGGGCACATGCCGCCGAGGACGGTGAAGGTGCGCGCTTCGGTCTTCGGGGCGCCGGCGCCCTTCTGCACCGAGATCTTCCCGGCTCCGCTGACCGACGGGACGTTGAACGAGAACGCCTTGGCGGATCCCACATACGGCTGCCCGAGGCGGCTGAAGAGCATCCGGAGCATCGCGTTCGCATCGGTGACGGTGCCCACCGTCGAGCGCGAGTTCGCCCCCATGCGTTCCTGGTCGACGAGGATCGCGGTCGTCAGGCCCTCGAGGCGGTCGACGTCTGGCCGCGCCAGCGTCGGCATAAACCCCTGGACGAAGGCGCTGTAGGTCTCGTTGATCATCCGCTGGGACTCGGCGGCGATGGTGCCAAAGACCAGGGAACTCTTGCCGGAGCCGGACACGCCGGTGAACACCGTCAGGCGTCGCTTCGGGATCTCGACGCTGACGTCCTTGAGGTTGTTCTCCCGCGCCCCCTGCACGCGGATCACGTCGTGCGTGTCCGCGGGGTGCCCCGCTGCGGTGCGCGCATCAGTCGTGCGCTTCGTGGCGCGGCCGGTCGTCGTCATGATCTCGATCCCATCCGTCGATGCCCGAGTCCCAAGCCTGAGTCTCGAAGATAGCCCCGCGCTGACCGAGGCGACCCGTGCCCGCGGCGCAGCAGACGCGGCGGCCGCTCGAGCGGCCACACGCGTCCGACATCTGTAGCGACTGCGAGCTAGGCGCGCTCCTGGATCCGGATCAGGTTGCCGGCGGGGTCGCGCACGGCGCAGTCCCGGACGCCATACGGCTGCTCCGTCGGCTCCTGGACGACCTCTGCGCCGCTCGCCTGTACCTTCTCGAACGTGCCGTCGAGGTCGGGCGTCGCGAGTAGCAGGCCCGCGTAGGTGCCCTTCGCCATCATCTCGGAGATCACGCGGCGTTCGTCCTCCGTGAAGCCGGGGGCGGCGAACGGCGGGTTCAGGACGATCGAGGTCTGGGGCTGGTCTGGCGGGCCGACGGTGAGCCAGCGCATCCCCTCGTACCCCACGTCCTGACGGACCTCGAACCCCAGCGTGTCGCGGTAGAAGGCGAGCGATGCTTCCGGGTCGTTGTGCGGGAGGAAGCTCGCGTGAATCGTGATGTCCATAGCAGTCTCCTGGTCACTCCAACACCTGTTGGGGTCACTCTAGGAGGGCGTCTGGGCCGGCGCTTCTCGATTCCTGACCGGTTTCGTGACCTGCCTCGCCACGCAGGAGGGCATCCCCACCGTCGCCTGGGCGGCCCGTTCGCGGTACACACTCGGCGGCATGCCGGTGAGCTCCGTGAAGCGTGTGCTGAACGTGCCGAGCGAGGAACAGCCGACGGCGAAGCAGACGTCGGTGACGCTGAGGTCGCCCCGACGCAGGAGCGCCATCGCACGCTCGATCCGCCGCGTCATGAGGTAGCTGTAGGGCGACTCGCCATACGCCAGCCGGAACTGCCGGCTGAGGTGTCCGGCCGACATCCCTGCGCCCCGCGCGAGCGCCTCCACGTCCAGTGGCTGCGCGTACTCCCGGTCCATGCGGTCGCGCACGCGGCGCAGACCCGCGAGGTCGAGCAGTCGTTGAGCCTCGACGGTGGTAGTCATCAGAGGCGGATCGTGCCATGTGGCCGACCGGCCTGTCCACCCGCTTGCGCCCTTCCCGACCACGCGGACGTTGGCGTAGAGTCCGTAAACGTTTGCAGGTCGGTCCGCCTCGATCGGGTGGGTGAGGTCATGAGAGTCCTCGAACTGAGCGACGCGGAGGCCGCTGCCGGCTTCGCCGGGAAGCTCTTCGCGCGCTGGGGCTCCGAGGTCATCCGCGTCGAGTCGCCGGACCGCCCCCTGTCCGTTGATGCAGAAGTGACCTATCTCCACGGCGGCAAGCGCCGGGTCGCCCTCGACTACCGGACGACCGAGGGGCGCGCCGCCCTGGATGCCCTCGCCGCGACCTGCGATGTCCTGCTGACCGATGCGCCCGTCTCGGACATCGAGTCGTTCGGGCTGCTCGGCCTCGGCGGCCAGCAGGCGCCGAGCGTGCGGATCGCGGTCACGCCCTTCGGTCTCACCGGCCCATACGCCGGGTTCGCGGCCACCGAGGCGACACTTCTCGCCCTCGCCGGGCTGACCTACCTCACCGGCGACCCGGGCAGGGCGCCGCTCACGATGCCGGGACACTACGCGGCCTACCAGGCCGGGACGATGGCCTACACCGCGTCGCTCGCCGCGATGCTCGACGCGCGGAGGCATCCCGCAGCGGAGCCGCGTCTCATCGACCTCAGCATCCTCGAGTGCCTCGTCGGACTGCATCAGATGACCGACACGCGCTGGCTCGTGAACGACGAGATCCGGACGCGCGTCGGGAACCGGTCCTCGGCGAGCACGGGTGGCATGCTGCCGTGCCGGGACGGCTGGTTCGGGTTCAGCACCGCCGGCGAGAACTGGATGCAACTGGCGCTCATGCTCGGGCGTCCCGACCTCATCGAGGATCCGCGCTTCTCGACGAACGCCGGTCGCCTCGAGAACCGCGACGAGTTCGATGCGCTGGTGCAGGCGGCGCTCTCCGGCCGCACGCGGCACGAGATCTTCACGGAGGCGCAGGAGACCTGGCGTCTGGCGATGGGCTACGGCGCATCGCTCGCGGACTGCCTCTCCGACCGTCACCTCGAGGCGCGCGAGTTCTGGCGGCCCCTTGAGGGCGCCGGTGCGAGTGGCTCCGTCCGGATGCCCGGCTCGCCGTTCCGCTTCCGAGGCGAGGAGCAGCCGCCCGAGCGTCCCGCCGTACCTGCGGGCACAGACACCGCCGCCGTCCTCGCCGGCCTCGGATCGACGCATCCCGCCGAGCCGCGTCCGGCGCTCACGTCCGCTCACGCCACCTCTCCCGCGCGTCCGCTGGAGGGCATCCGTGTCCTCGACCTGACGCGCGTCTGGGCGGGGCCGCTCGCCGCGCGCGTCATCGCGGACCTCGGCGCGGACGTCATCTGTATCGAAGGACCGACTGGCCGGGGCCCGGCCACCGTTCCGGCCGATACACCGACCTACTTCGAGGGCGGTCAGTTGCCGGAGCCGTGGAACCAGCAACCGCTCTTCCACAAGCTCCACCGGAATCGGAAGAGCGTCGGGATCGACCTGAAGCAGCCGCAGGGGCGTGCGCTCTTCCTCGATCTCGTCGCGGAGAGCGACGTGGTGATCGAGAACTTCAGTGCGAGGGCGATGGGCGGCCTCGACCTCGGCTACGAGCGACTGCGCGAGGCGAACCCCGGGATCATCTACGTGGGGATGCCCGCCTTCGGCGCCGATGGCCCGTATCGCGACTACGTCGGCTACGGCCCGGCCGTCGAGCCGATGACCGGCCTGCCCGCCGTGATGGGTTACGGCCCGGACGAGGTGCGCGTCACGGGGACGGCGACGCCCGACGCCATCGCCGGCCTCGCGGCCGCGTCGGCCGTGCTCACCGCGCTCGAACGTCGAGCACGCACCGGCGAGGGCGCCTGCATCGATGTCTCGCAGCACGAAGCGGGGATCGCCCTCCTCGGCGAGTACTTCGTCGAGTATCAGCAGTCCGGCGAGACGCCGGCCTACGTCGGCAACGGCCACCCGCAGTTCGCACCGCACGGGATCTACCGCTGCGCCGGAGACGACGACTGGGTCGCCCTCGCCGCGCGCGATGACGCGGAGTGGGCCACGCTCTGTGACGTCGCGGAACGTCCCTGGGCCTCCGATCCGCGGTTCGCGACCGCCGAGGCGCGTCTCGCGCATCGTGCCGAGCTCGACGAGGCGATCGCGGAGTGGACGCGCAACCTCGGGAAGTTCGACGTGATGGAGCGGCTGGTGCGCGCGGGCGTCCCGGCCGGCGCCGTCCTCACCTGCCCCGAGTACCTCGCTGATGCCCACCTTGAGGAGCGCGGGTACTACGCACGCCTCGAGCACCCGGCGACCGGCGTCCAGCAGTACGACGGCTCGCCGTTCGTCTTCGACGGGCAGCGCGGCTACGACGCGTGGCTTCCCTCACCCCGGCTGGGTGAGCACAATGAGTCCGTCCTGACCGAGGTGCTTTCGAAGAGCAGCGACGAGATCGCCGCGCTGTGGGAAGCGGGCGTCCTCGTCGACCGTCCGCCCGAGTAGCGGCCGATCTGACACCCCCGGTCAGCAAGCATCTGGGAGAGACAGGAGTACACGTGCAGGTTTCGACCACCTGGCCAGGGCTGGTGCAGACGATCCACGTATCCGTGGGCGACGAGGTCACCGTGGACCAGGAACTGTTCACGCTGGAGTCCATGAAGATGTTCCAGCCCGTCCTGGCCACCGCGGCCGGGCGCGTGACCGCGATCCACGTCGCCGTCGGTGACTTCATCAACCCCGGGACGCCGCTCGCGACGATCGAGTAGCCCGCGTCTGCGATCCAGCACAGTCCGGCCTGCTGGCCGACGAGGAATAGGCCTGCCCCATGCCCATCGATCCGACGCGCGAAAGCTGGAAGCCCGGCATGCCCTGGGACCAGGCAGTCGAGGACATCGCCTACATCCGCGGCCTCGCCGAGGAGATGGGTGGACCTGAACGCATCGAACGACAGCACGCCGGGGGCCGCTACACGATCCGCGAGCGCGTCGAGAAGTTCGTGGACCCGGGCAGCTTCTTCGAAGCCGGCCCGCTCGTCGGCGCCGCCGAGTATGACGACGATGGGAACCTGCGCTCGTTCAACCCCGGGGGCTACGTGATGGGCCTCGGAGAGATCGACGGGCGCCCCATCGCCATCGGCGGGCACGACTTCACGCGCTCCGGCGGCAGCCCGCACGATGTGCAGAAAGGCCCCGCGCAGTTCGCGATGCCGCTCGCGTCGCAGTACGGCATCCCGTACGTCCAGCTCGTGGAGGGTGTCGGCCACAGCGCGCGCTCGGACGAGACGCGCCAGCACATGGCGCTCTCCACCGGCGAGGGCTACTGGCGGCTGGCCGAGGTCCTGCGCACCGTCCCGGTGGCGACGGGCATCATGGGCTCCACCGCCGGGGCACCGGCGGCGCACGCGATGATGACCCACTTCTCCGTCATGGTGAAAGAGCAGTCCCAGATCTTCCCGTCCGGCCCGCAGGTCGTCCGGCGGTCGCTCGGCGAGCAACTCACCAAGGACGAGCTCGGCGGGGCTGCGATGCATGTGCATCGCAGCGGCCAGGTGGATAACGAAGCGGAGTCCGAGGAAGACGCCTTCGACCAGATCAAGCAGTTCCTCAGCTACCTCCCGGACACGACGAACGATGTCGCCCCGCGCGTGGAGACCGGCGACCCGCCGGAGCGCCGCGCCGAGGAGCTCCTGACGATCATGCCCCGGGACCGGCGGGCCGGGTATGACATCCGCCGCCTCATCGGGCATGTCGTGGACAACGGCCAGTTCTTCGAGATGCGGCGCTACTACGGCGGCTCGATCATGACGGCCTTCGCGCGCCTGGACGGCTTCAGCGTCGGGATCCTCGCGAGCGACCCGATGGTCGTCGGCGGCTCGCTCACGGCGGACGCCTCCGACAAGTACGCGCACTTCGTGGACCTCTGTGACGCGTTCAACCTCCCGATGATCATCTTCCTGGACATGCCGGGGTTCATGATCGGCTCGCACTCGGAGTCGCAGGCCTCGATGCGTCGAGGTGCGCGCGCGCTGATCGCCAGCGCCGAGGCGAAAGTGCCGAAGGTGCTGTTCGCGATCCGCAAGGCGTACGGCGTGGGAGCCGGCGTCCCCAACAGCATCGGCGTGCCCGCCGGCGTGAACCTCCGCTTCGGGTGGCCCTCCGGCGAGTGGGGCGGCATCCCGATCGAGGGCGGTGTCGCTGCCTCCTACGCACGCGAGATCGCGGCGGCGGCGGATCCGGAGGCGCACCAGAAGATGATCGAGGAGCGGATCATCAAACTCCGTTCCCCGTTCCGCTCCGCCCACCACTTCGACGTCACCGACCTGATCGATCCTCGCGACACCCGCGCGCTCGCCTGCCGGTTCGTCCGGCTCGCCCAGCCGGCCCTCGCGCGCCTCGCGAAACGCGAGAAGCGCGCCGTCCGGCCGTAGGTCGGCTCGGCGCTCCCGCACTTCGCTCCACACCGCCACATTGGCAAGGTGGGCTAAATCTCGGCACGCGGAGTGCCGTGTCACAGAGATAGAACGGACGTTCTGATACCATCCCTCCCCCGATTGGCAGGGATGAGGATGTCCACAGCCCGCTTGCCGCTCCCCGACCACTCCCGCGCGATCGCCTGCCTCGCGATCCCCGCGCTCGCATTCCAGTGCGAACTGGTGGAGCGCCCGGGCCTGGCCGGTGCTCCCGTCGCGCTGAGCGACCTCGGGCGGGGCCGCGTCGTCGAGGTGACCCGCGAGGCGCGTCTGCACGGCGTGCGGACGGGGATGACGCTGCGCGATGCCGTGGCCGTGTGCCCGACGCTCACCATCCTCGAGCAGCGCCCCGCACTGGTGGCGCGCTACGCAGCGAGCCTGGTGGAGGCGATGGCCTCGGTCAGCCCGCTCGTCGAGGAGGCAGAGCCCGGGATCGTCTTCGCAGACCTGCGCGGGACGGAGGCGCTGTACCCGCGCATCGAGGACCTGCGACGGGCGGTGTTCGCCGGGGTACCGGAGCGGCTGAGTCCACAGCTCGGCCTCGGCAGTCATCGGCTGACGGCGTACCTCGCCGCACGTCGAGCGGAGCCCTCGGCGGTGGTCCAGGTGTCGGAGGGCGAAGCCGCCACGTTCATGGCGGATGAGTCGGTGCGCTACCTGCCGCTGGCGCCGGAGGACATCGAGCAACTTCACCTGCTCGGCATCGACGCCTGCGGGCAACTCGCGGTCCTGCCCCGGCACGCGGTGGAGGCGCGGTTCGGGCTCGCCGGCGGGGTCGCCTGGCTGGCGGCGCGAGGCGAGGACCCCCGTCCGTTGCGCCCTCGGCCGTGGGAGCGCGAGCGCGTCGTCGAGTATGTGCAGGCCGAGCCGCCGCTCGTGAGCCGCGAGGCGATCCTCCACGGCATCGAGCAGATGCTGGGCCGCGCACTGCGGCACCCTCGCGCGCGCAATCGCTTCGTGCGGAGCATCCGGCTCTGGGCGGAGACGGAGCGCGGTGCGCTCTGGGAGCACGATCAGGTCCTGCGCGAGCCGCTGGGCGACCGGGCACGGCTCTGGACCGTGCTGCGCACGGCAGTGGAGTACGCGGAGTTCCCGGGGCCGTTCTCGCTGGTCACGCTGGAACTGGGCGGACTGACCGAGGAGAGCGGACGCCAGCACAGCCTGTTCGTCGAACAGTCCCGCCGAAGCGAGCAACTGGACGAGATGGTGCGGCACCTGAAGGTGCGCTTCGGCGAGTCGCCGATCACGCGGGTCGTGGACATGGAGCCGTGGCACCGCCTGCCGGAGCGGCGTCACGCGCTGCTGGAGTACGACCCGTGACGCCCGCACGGCGCATGAGTCCCACCTCCCTGCGTCCGTTGGGCCTGCGTCCGCTGGGGCTGCCTCGTGGAGTCGTCGTGCAGGAAGACGGCGACGCGATGCCGCTCGCCGTCGCGCGCCTCGACGCGCGGGGGCATCGAGGGCCGGAGTCCCGCGTCGAGAGCATCGAGGAGCAGTGGCGGCTGGCCGAAGCATGGTGGCGCGAGGCGCCACAGCGACGGACGTACTACCGGATCGTCCTCTCGGACGGCAGACCTCTGACGCTCTACCGCGATGACGTGACCGGCGCCTGGTACGAGCAGCCGTACAGCGAGCCTGCTCAAGGAGGAGATGGTCAACGCTTCGGCGATGGCAACCAGAGGAGCCGCGGGTGACCGTCCAGGGGGCGCAGCTCAGGATCACCGGTCGCCAGCTCCGCATCGAGCAGACGGGCCAGCGCAGCCGCGATGCAGTCGGCGAACGCCATCGCGTGCCTGGCCTTGATCTCAGCAGCACCCAGCGCCAGTTCCTCGTCGACTGCGTGCAGCTCGATCGGCGCGGAACGCAGCCAGACGAGGACATCGCGCAGTCGCGCTGCGCCGTAGGCGCGCTCGACGCGGTATGCGACCTCACCGACATTCACGGTGGTCATGTGAAGCGAGGCGGCGCCCTCGGCCGCTGCTCGGAGCAGCGCCTGCACCGCGCGTCCACCGGGTTCGTCCTGCAGGTACGCGAGCACGGCGAAGGAGTCGAGGACGACCCGGCGCGACTCCTCTTCGGCGGCGCGGGGATTCACCGCTTCCGCGGCGTCCGATATGTCCCTGACTGTTCAGCCACGCGTGGGGCCGTCTGCCGGCGAGGGGCGGGCAGGTCCCGCTCCTCGGCCGCCGCTTCAGCGCGCTTGTCCGCGAGGATGTCGATCCGCGCCGGAGCGAGCAGGCCGAGCCCACGGGCCACGGGATCCTCGGTGGCCGGTTGGATCCAGACACCGTCCGAGGTCATCACGAACGCCACCTTGTCGCCCTGTCGCAGGCCCAGCCGTTCCCGTACGGCCCTGGGGATGACGGCGAGGCCCTTCGTCGAGACGGTCGAGTACTGCACAGTGGTGAGTTCCATATATACGCTCCGTTATGAAGTATATACATGCACTGCCTCCGTGCACACGGTCGCCAGGCCACCTCAATGAGTCCGCTCAAGCACTCGCCCTACGACTACTCGTGGGAGGCGTTCGCGGAACGACGCCGCCAGATCGATACCCAGGTGGAGGCGGACACGCCACGCTCGATGGCCCCGCGGGATCCCGCCGCGGCCGTCCCGCTCTCCGTCCTCGACGACGTGCCATACGTCGAGCTGCACGCGCACTCGAACTACTCGCTGCTCGAGGGTGCCTCGCGGATCGACGAGTTGCTGGTGCAGGCCTACGACCAGGGCCACCGCGCGCTCGCCCTCACGGACCACGAGGGCATGTACGGCTCGATGGAGTTCGCGCGCGCGGCGAAGGAGATCGGCATGCGACCGATCACCGGCCTGGAGCTCACGCTCGCCGAGGAGGACGGCGCCCGCCACCATGTCACGCTGCTCGCCGAACGCCGCGAGGGGTACGCGAACCTCTGCCGGCTCTCGAGCGAGGCGTTTGGACTGCACGAGGAGAAGCAGGACGGCCGCGAGCAGCGTCGCCTCGATCCGGTGCTGCCGGTCGCGTTCCTGGAAGGACACACGGACGGGCTGATCCTGCTCACGGGCTGTCGCGAGGGCCTCGTGACGCAATTGGTGCACGCCGGACGGACAGCCGAGGCCGAGGCGGCCCTCGCGCGCTGGGTCACCTGGTTCGGCCGCGAGGACGTGTACGTCGAGCTGGTCGACAACCTCGTCTTCGGCGACCGGCCGAGGAACCGTGCGCTCGTGGCCCTCGCAGAGCGCGTCGGGGTCGAGGTCGTCGGCACCGGGGATGTGCACTACCACGAGCCGGACCGGGCGCGGCTGCAGGACGTGCTCGTCTCCATCAAGCACCGAAAGACCCTCGACGAGTCGCATCGTGAGCGCCGTCCGAACGGGGAGTTCTACCTGCGGTCCCCGCAGGACCAGGCCCGGCGATTCGAGACGTACCACCCGGAGGCCGCCGCGAACTCCGTCCGCATTGCGCGGCGCTGCACCTTCGACCTCACCCAGGACCTCGGCTACCGCCTGCCCGACCCCGAGAACGAGAGCGGCCTGCCGCCGATCGAGGAGTTGCGCCGCATCTGCATGGAGCGCCTGCTCCCGAAGTACGTGCTGAACGAGCGCCAGCCGGCGCTCGACCGCCTCGAGTACGAACTCGAGATGATCGAGATGAACGGCCTCGCGGGGTTCTTCCTCGTCTACTTCGAGGTGATGAAGCTTGCGGTCCAGGTCGCCGAGGAGGTCCGCGGCCCGAGCCGCGCGCGCAGCGTCACGGAGTTGCCGCCGGGGCGCGGTCGAGGATCGTCGGTGTCCTCGCTGGTCTGTTACCTCATTGGCCTGTCGCACATCGATCCGATCCGAAACCACCTTTCGGTCGACCGGTTCCTCAACGACTCGCTGCTGTCGCTGCCGGACATCGACCTTGACTTCCCGCGCGACATCCGCGAGCAGCTCATCAAGCGCGTGTACGAGCACTGGGGCCGAGACCACGCCGCGCTCGTCGCGATCTTCCCCACGTACCGCATCCGCAGCGCGGTGCGCGACATCGGCCGCGCGTTTGGCCTGCCCGAGACCGAGGTCGACCGCCTCGCCAAGCGGGCGAAGCCGTACGACCGCGCGACGCAGATGGCAGAGGAGGTACAGCGTCAGCGCGGCGTCGCGGAGCTCTCCGGTACGTACGAGGGTGCGGAGGACCGCGCCTGGCGGCACCTCTCGGAGATGGCGCACCAGCTCGCCGGGTTCCCTCGCCACCTGTCGCAGCACGTGGGGGGGATGGTGATCTCCTCTGACCCGCTCATCGACTGCGTCCCCTGCCAGCCGGCGCGCTGGCCGGACCGCTTCATCGCGCACTGGGACAAGGACAGCATCGAGGACGCGCGCATGGTGAAGATCGACTTCCTCGGCCTCGGCATGCTTTCCGTGGTCGAGGAGTGCGTCGACCTCGTCGAACAGCAGACGCAACGGGTGGTGGACCTGTCGCGCATCCCCATGCAGGACAAAGCGGTCTTCGAGGAGATCTGCAACGGCGACACTGTCGGCGTCTTTCAGATCGAGTCCCGCGCGCAGATCGCAATGCTGCCGCGCACGCGCCCCGAGGACCTCGATGACCTCACCGTGCAGGTGTCGATCGTGCGTCCCGGTCCGATCGTCGGCGGCGCCGTGAACCCCTACGTCCGTCGTCGTGAGGAGCAGCGCCGGAACCCGGACTACCGCGTGCCGATGCCGAAGTGCGTCCGCGAGGCCCTCAAGGACACGCTCGGCGTCGTGCTGTTCCAGGAGCAGGTGATCGAGGTGGCGAAGCAGATGGGTGGCTTCACCCCCGGGGAGGCTGAGACGTTCCGCCGGGCGATGAGCCGCAAGCGGTCGCTCGCGATCATGGAGTCGTACCGCCAGAAGTTCATGGAGCACGCGGTCACGCACCCGGACGTCTCCACGGCGGAGGCGACCCGCATGTTCGAGAACCTGCTGGGCTTCGCTGAGTTCGGCTTCCCGCGCTCACACGGCGCGGCGTTCGGCCTGCTCGCGTACCAGTCGACGTGGCTCAAGCACTATCACCCGGCGGAGTACCTGTGTGCACTGCTCAACGAGCAGCCGATGGGCTTCTACCCCGCGCACGTCCTCACGAACGATGCGCAGCGCCATGGCGTGGCGGTCCATCGTCCGGACGTGAACCAGAGCAATGCGAAGTGCACCGTGGACGTGGTCCTTCCGGACGACCCCGGCGTGGACCTGCGGGGCGTGGTGCGCGTCGGCCTGGCGTACGTGAAGGGGGTCGGCGCGGCCGCCGCCGCACGCATCGAGGACGAACGACAGCGCGACGGCGAGTACCGGTCACTCTTCGAGTTCGTGCAGCGCACGGGGCTCTCGAAGGAAGCGACGACGAACCTCATCCGCATCGGCGCCTTCGACAGCCTCGGCCTTAACCGGCGTGAGCTGATCTGGCAGCTGGGACTGTTTGTCGGTGGGTACGAGCAGGCGGACCTGCGCCGCCGGCACGACCGGCAGTTGCGCCTCGCGCTGCCGGTGGAGCAGGACGCGGTACGCCTGGCGGACTTCAGCGAGTACCAGCGCATGGCCAGCGACTACGCCGTGCTGCGCCTCTCGCCCAACAGCCACCCGATGCAGTTCCTGCGCCCGGGCCTCGGTGAGGGCGTCGTCTCCAGTCTGCACCTGCGCTCGATGCCGGCCGGCACTCGCGTCGACCTCGCCGGGCTCGTGGTCTGCCGTCAGCAGCCGCTCACCGCAAAGGGGATCATCTTCCTGCTGCTGGAGGACGAGTTCGGCATGGTGAACGTCCTCGTGAACCGCGAACTCGTCGAGGCCCACCGCGACATCATCCGTACCGCCCCGTTCATCCGCGTCACCGGCCCCCTCGAGGAGCGCGCGGGAGAGCAGCGGACGCTGATCGCGGACTCCGTCGCGCAGTTCTTCCCTGCCGAGACGCTCGCCGTGCCCGCCGGCAAGAGCTGGGGGTGACGTGGATGCCCTCAACCGAGCAGATCATCATTCAGCGTGCGCTGGATCGCTTGCCGCAGCGGACACGGGGGAGCAACGAAATCGCGAGGAAGGTGACGGCTGGCGTTGCGTGCGTAGTAGTGGAGTCCGGTTAGCGTTGCGGGATGAGGCCAGACGGCTCGATCCTCGAAGACCTCCGCGATGGCGCAGCAGCCCCCTTCGTACCCGCCCGAGGCGGACTGCGTGCAATGGACGAGGCTGCCCAGCAATGCACGGCGTGCCCGCTCTATCGCGACGCCACCCAGGCTGTCTTTGGCGAGGGGCCACGCACCGCTCGTCTCATGCTCATCGGCGAGCAGCCGGGCGATCACGAGGACCAGGAGGGACGCCCGTTCGTCGGCCCTGCCGGGCAGCTCCTCGATGATGCACTGGACGAGGCCGGCATCGATCGGTCAGGCGCCTACGTCACGAACGTGGTGAAACACTTCAAGTGGACGCCGAGAGGGAAGCGCCGGCTTCACCAGAAGCCTCGCCAGGATGAGATCGATGCCTGCGGCCCCTGGCTGGCGGCCGAAGTGACGGCGGTGCGCCCCCGGGTGGTCGTCTGCCTCGGCGCGACCGCGGCGCAGGCCCTGCTGGGCCGTGCGTTCCGCGTCACCCGGCACCGAGGCGAGGTGATCCGCGACACGGATCTGGCACCGGCTGTACTCGCCACGGTGCATCCGTCCTCGATCCTCCGGGCGCGAGGCGTCGACGCGCGCCAGACGGCGCGAAGGCTCTTCGTCGAGGACCTGCGGCAGATCGCCCCACTCCTTGCGTAGCGGATCCACCAGGCCGTCCCGATCTACTCAGGCCCGCGTCCCAGCGACCGCCGTTCGAGCGCCGGTAACGACGGTCGGCGGATCGATCGAGATCGAGGGAGCGAGCTCGTTCTCGAAGAACCGGAAGAACGGCTCCTGATCCTCGCCGATGTTGTGGATGATCACATGCTCGAAGCCAGCCGCCGCGAATTCCTCGATCTTCTCGAGCACCGGAGCGGGATCGGGGCCGAGCGGGATCTCTGACTTGTCATAATCCTCGGGGCGGATAAACCTCGACGCTTCGTCGAACTCGCCCGGCGTCCGAAGCTCCAGGCCGAGGCCGCCTCCCAGGGGAGTGTGGGGCCAGCGTTCGGAGAGGATCGTCCGGGCGGCGTCTTCGGAGTCCGCATAGACCATGTGGAACATGGCCAGGGTCGGCCCGCGTCCACCGGCGTCGCGCCATGCATCGAGCACCTCGGGCGAGAGGGACGGCACGATCACGCCGTCCGCCGTGGCCGCGACCCGGGCTGCGACCGGGCCGGTGGCGGAGCAGATGATCGGCGGCGTGCGTTCCGGCAGGTCGAAGATGCGCAGGTCGTCCACCGTGTAGTGCAGCCCGTCATGGCTCCACTGCTTGCCCTCCCACAACCGGTGGATGACCTCGATCGCCTCTTCGAGCATCTCCAGGCGCACGGGAGGACGCGGCCAGTAGTCGCCGAGGACGTGCTCGTTCAGGTTCTCGCCGGAGCCGACGCCGAGGAAGAAGCGGTCCGGCAGCATCGTCGCGACCGTCGCTGCTGCATGCGCCACGATCGCCGGATGGATCCGCACCGTCGGGCAGGTCACGCCGGTTCCGAGGGTCAGCGTGCTCGTCGACTGCGCCATCGCGCCCAGCACCGTCCAGACGAAGGGACTGTGTCCCTGCGCGTTGGACCACGGGTGGATGTGGTCCGAGACGATCGCCAGGCCGAACCCAGCCTCTTCCGCACGGCTCGCGTTCCTCACGAGCGTGTCCGGGCCATGTTCCTCGCCGGACAGGAGGTAGCCGATGGCTGTCATGATTCCTCGCTTTTTCCTCGTCCGGTGGGGCAGTGTGCAGAATGGACGTACCGCCAGTCTGCGCGCGCGAAGAGGCCACCCGCGCTAATAACCGGGCGGTTGTCTCGCGGAAGCATCGAAAACCGGGTGTGGAGCGGCGCCGAGAGGGATGACGGGCAGACAGCTCTTGGGCCGGCCTCGAAGCGGCGCGGGAGGGTGGCTCGTCCGCGCTGGCGCTGGCAGAGGTAAGGGTTATGTGGACGAGGTGGCGTCTTCTCGATCGGGCAGGGCCTGCGCCCCCGCAGGGTGTCCATGTCCACCTCACCACGGGTCGTTCCGTAGTCCACGTCCCGTGCTAGGAGATCAGGGCTCCTTCCACCCAGCCGCACATTCCGCAGCGAGACGCACCCAGGGGGATGAAGTGCCTGCTCGTGACGGTGCCGCCCGGGCACAGTCGGGCCGCGTTCGCATGGTGCGCGGGGTACGCGGATGGGGCCGGGGTCGATGAGGTGGCTGTGGCCCGCGCTTCCACCGGGGCGGCCTCGCCCGTAGCACCGGGCGCCCGGCGCTGACGGCGGGCGGCCTGCTTGCAGTGGCCGGAACAGTAACGGTGATCGCCTCCGCGGTCGGTGAAGGTCGAGTCGCAGTTCTGGCAACGCCTGGTCGTCATGCCACTGCCGGTGCACACGTTGTCAGATGTCCTCGGGAGGTGCCGGTTGACGTGAGATTTGCTATGCTGTGTACATGCCTGAGCCGAATCGGCCCTCGAGCGCCATGAACAGCCAACGTTCGCGCCCGGCCGGCGGATACCTCCCGCTCGCCGAGCTTCTGGGTGAAGCCGCGACGGTTCCCCCGCTGCCCAAGGCGAGACGCGCCCGTCTCCGGCTTGAGTTGATCCGTCATATCTCGCGGCTTCGCCGCGCCGACGACGAAGATCAGCGATCCGCAGACGTCGTCGCCTGAGGTCACCGTGGCGTCAGCGAGCGAGACGGATCGGGCGCAAGAGCTGCGCATCCGGGTCGACTGAATCGCGCGAGGCAACGACCCGTTCCAGCCGACGCCGGATCGGCAGGCGTGCGACGACATCGAGACGGCGCTCATCAGCATCGAGGAAGATCGGGATCCCGCAGGCTGCGCCGAGCTCCGCGTAGATCGCCTCAAGGGCACGCACGATTGAGTCGGCGACCGGCTCTGTGTACGTCCGCATCCGCAGTTCGACTTCCGGCTCCTCGCCATCCATCACCTGACGGGCGGTCAGGACAGACGTGCCGCCGAGGTCATGCGCAGCCAGGGGGGCCTCAAGCATCTGGTCCAGGATCCGCAGGATCGCCTCCCGGGTGCAGGCGACGGTCAGCGGCGCGCTTCCGGTCCAGATGAAGAGCTCCTTCCCGCCGGGCAGGAGGGCCAGCGGGTCTCGCCAGTCGACCAGCGCTGCGGCGACATCCGTTCCGCCGCCGACGCGGGCCGGGGTCACGTCACTTCCCGATGCGGTGTAGTCGGGCGCGATCACGACCAGCGCACGGACGGGTGCCCCTGCGAGCGGGCAGCAGAGCGCCTGGCATCTCACGCCGCCCAGCGAGAACATCGCCGTCGCCGTCGCGCCAAGCGCGATGGCGCCCACGAACGCGTCCATCAACGCGGTGTTCAGCGCCTCGCTACCGAGCGCCTCGAGGAGCGTTCCGCCCCGGGCGTCGATCGGCGTGAAGCCGCCGGACACTCCACTCACGTTCCCGGCTTCGTCCACGATGAACGCCAGCAGGTCGCTCTGGTCGATGGCAGCAGCAACCGTCGTCGGGAGTTCCCGAGGGTCCGGTGCGGCGCGAGCGAACAGGCGTGTCTCGTTCATCGTGGCTAGGACACCACCCGGACTGTGTCGGCCGCATAGGAACGCGCTGACTTCCCATATGAAGAGGGTCAGGGTTTGTATGAGTCGGCAACGGCCTCGTAACACGGTCAGTTAGAGCGTCGATAAGAGGGATGTACGGAAGCAGCCATGCCCGTGGGCGCCACCTGACAGCTGGAATTCATGACGCTCGTCCTGGTTGCGAGCTCGGACGCCCGCCTCCGTGAGAACCTCGTCTCACTGCTGCACGACGACGGGCTCGCGAGCCTGGTGGCGGTCGACGGGCTCGAGGCGTTTCGCGCCGTGTTTCAGGCCTCGCCCGACGCCGTCCTCATCGACCTGACCATCGATGAGGTCGACGGCCTGGAGCTGGTGCGCATGCTCCGCGCGGCGTCGCCCCTCGCGATCGTGGCGGTGCTCGGCATCGCGGACCAGGCGCGCGGCGTCGCGGTGCTCGACCTCGGCGCCGACGATGTCATACGCCCCTCGACACCACCGTCCGAGATCCTCGCCCGGGTGAAGGCTGCGATCCGTCGGAGCCAGCGCGTCACTCAGGCCGCCGCCGTGTCCCCACCCGTCGTCCAGACGGGGGACATTGCCATCGACCGCTCTGCACAGACTGTGACCAAGGCGGGGGTCCGGGTCTCTCTCTCACGCACCGAGTACCGCCTGCTGGACGCACTCGCGTCGCGTGCGGGCCAGGTCGCACCCCATCGGTTCCTCCTGTCCGCGGTCTGGGGCAACGAGTACGTCGACGATGTGCACTACTTGCGTGTGTATGTCGGGTACCTGCGCTCGAAGCTGGAAGACGATCCGCACGCGCCCCGATACATCCGAAGCGAGTGGGGCGTCGGCTACCGCCTCGTCGTGCTCGATGCCGTCGATGACGGATCGTCTTCGGAACAGGGCGGGCGCGTCGCCCGGCTCCGCGACGGTGCTAGCCCCTCCAGCTGAGGTCAGTCCGCGCCCGGCGCATCCCGTCCTTTCGTGCCGTCCGGATCCTCCGTAACAAATGCATCGCTCGGGCCGATTCACTGGGTAGCGGCAATGTTCACGGCTCGAGGGACTCATGGCGACGATCGCACTGGTAGACGGCGACGAGCAGTCACGACTACGACTGGAGCGCTTCCTTCGGGCAGACGGCTTCGAAGTCCTGTCTGCCGAGGATGGGCTTGAGGGTCTGCGGATCGCATTCGATGCCCGCCCGGACGCCGCGGTGATCGACCTGGGCTCGGGCGACGTCGGCGGCGCCGAACTCATCCGGATCCTGCGCGCTGCATGCGATGTCCCGATCGTGGCGCTCCTCGCGAACCACGACTCCGACGCGGTCGTCCGCGCACTTGATGCCGGCGCAGACGATGTCGTCCCGAAGGCGACCGGGTCCGCCGAGCTTCGTGCCCGCCTCCGCGCCGCCGTGCGACGCTACGAACGTCGCGCAGACACGGCCTTCGGGGGCGCGCGACAGCTGATCCGCACCGGCGCGATAGAAATCGACCGCGACGCCCAGGTCGTTCGCCACCGAGGGCGTCCCGTCCAGCTCCCGCGGACTGAGTACCGCCTGCTCGAGGCGCTCGGATCCCGACTCGGGGAGACCGCCCCCCACCGCTACCTGCTCAGCACGGTCTGGGGAGATCAGTACGTCAACGACACGCACTACCTGCGTGTCTATGTCGGATACCTGCGTGCCAAGTTCGAGGATCAGCCGGCGCAGCCGCAGTACATCCTGAACGACTGGGGCGTCGGCTACCGACTGGCGCGCCTGCCCATCGTCGACTCGGGTGGGAGCCGCGAACCGCTCGCGGTCAATGCCGAGTAGCGCAAGACCTGCCGTCGGGCTCAGGCTCACGCCGTGACACAGGACTAACTCGCGACGCGGCGGCTCCCGGGACGACCCAACCCGTCGAGGCGGTAGCCCACTCCCGGCTCGGTCACGATCACGGTCGGGTGCGCCGGGTCGGGTTCGATCTTCTCGCGGAGCTGGCGGACGTACACGCGCAACTGGTGCCGCGTGGCGTCGTCCGTGGTCCCCCACACCTGGTAGGTGATGCTCCGGTGGGTGACCGTCTCACCGGCCGCCTCCACCAGCGCTTCCACCAGGCGAAATTCCGTGGGCGTCAGCCGGATGCTCTGTCCGGCGCGCCTGATCTCGTGTCGCTTCGTGGAGATCGCGAGGTCTCCGACGGTCAACCACTCGACCTCGATCGATTCGGCGTAACGGGCTGCGGAACGGATACGGGCGCCGATCTCGGATGCTGCGGCGCCGCTCCAGATCACGTCCAGCGCGCCCACGTCCAGGTACTTCATCGCCTCGACCGAGTCCTGAGGGCGCGCCATCACCACTACGGAGAACGTGCCCTCCGTGACGAGCCGTGCCGTGGGGACGAGCTGGCTCCGATGTCGAGCGTCGATCAGCAGGACATCCAGGTGGAGCTGTTCCGGCGCCGCGAGGGCGGTCCGCAGGGACACCTCCTCCGCCTCGAACTCCTCTGCAAGAATACGCACCAGGTCGTCGTCCGGAGAGCTCACACCCACACGGACAGGGACGGATGTCGTCGCCGGATCTTCGGTGCTGGGGAGCATTGATCCATACCTCGAACGAAGAGGGTCTACCTCAGTTGGGGGCCGATTTTAACAGCCACTGGAATCATCGGAGGTTTCGGCGTCTCGCAACACCATAAGAAAACGGTCTCTCGCGCGAAGCAGCGCAAGATAGGGGTGTTCCCCGATCCCGTGCCCCGGCGACGAAGCGCACTCTCCTCAGAGGAGATGTGATGCGCGACTACAACGTCCTGGTAGCTGGCCCCGAGGGCTCCGCATCGGCAGTTGTCCGCGCCCTCCGCGAGCGTCGACTCAGCGCCTGGTCTGACCGCCTCGATCACGTCGTGCACGATCGTGCGTCGATCGCCTGGGCTGATGTCGTCGTCCTCTTCTATGACGCCGCTCTCCTCGATTTCTTCCGCGAAGACCTCGAACGCGTGTCAGCGCCGAAGGTGCTCCTCTCGCACGTCCCGCTGAGCACAGCGGAACGTGCGCGACTGATCGAGGAGTACGGGTTCGAGTACGTCATCGCCTGGCCCGCCCCCGCGGACCTCGTCGCCGCGTTCGTTGAACGGGCCACGCACCGTCGCGCCCTGCCTCTCCGCTACACCGCAGGCGTCTAGAGACCACACCTGATCTCCGGTCCCGTACTGCCCTGCTGCGTATGGGGCCCTGCTCGCGCGCCCGCCCAGAACTACACAACGTCCGATCGACCTCGACGGTCGCGGCGGTTGGCTCGTCGGGCGGTGGCTGAGGTTCTCGCACCAGACCGCGGAGGGGCGTCCTAGCGCGTTGCGAAGATCGTCACGAAGACCGTCACGCCGTCGTCGGTCGTAACCGCTGCGATGCCAACCTCGTCGAAGGCCTGCGCCAGGATGTTCGCACGGTGCGTGGGGCTCTCCATGAGGTGCTCGACGGCGATGCCCACGGACCGCTGAGGATCCCCCGAGACACGGGCGAGGTTCTCGCCGCCGCCTCGGACGCGCACACCCTGGTCCTGCAGGACCGTGAGCCACGAGGTCCCCGTCGGGCTGACATGTGCGAAGTACCCGTTCGACACCATGTCCCACGCGCGAGTGCTGGCCACGGCGTTCAGGTCGGCTGCTGCCGTGAACGCAGGGAGCCCCGCCGCTACTCGCTCCTCGTTCAACGAGGCGAGGAACGCCTGTCCTCGAGCGTTCAGGGTGCTGCTGGCCGCAGGTGCAGGCGTTACCGCCACGACGGGGGCGGGGGTTGCCGCCACGACCGGTGCTGGAGGGCCGGTGGTCGCGGGTGTGGCAGCCGCAGGGCCTCCGGATGCGTTGCGTTCGGCCGGCGCTGCGGAGGCGACCTGTCTCGCGGGGCCGGCGGCGGCCGGCGTGGCCGTGCGGATGGCGGCCGGCGCGGCCTCGAGCTCTGCCGACTGTGTTGCGATGATCGCGGGGGCGGACGACCGGATGCGAGCTGCATCGAGCGCCGCGACCTCGCTGCCCGCCACGAGGCCGGCGTTGAGGTCAGTGGCGGGCGAAGCCGGGCGATCGCCGATCGCGGGGTGGCTGCTCAGCGCACGCTCGCTGGAGTCGATCTCGATCGAGGACGGCGAGTCGATCACGACACGCGCCGGTGCCCTCACCGGAGCCTCGACTGGCGCCGAGTCGTGGCTGGCGAGCGCGTAGGTTCCCGTCCCGACGAGCCCGAGTGCAACGGACGCGACGCCAACCGTAAGAGCGGTGCGCATCCGTTTTGATGAAACAAGCCCGCTGGACGTCCCCATGAAGGGGGTAGGCATCGTTGACATGCAGCGAGTCTGGGTCGGATGGGGGTTGAGCCCTGATAGGGGATCCCCGCGCTTGAGGTGGGGAAAACCCTGATGTTTCGAGTCGCGCGTCGGATTGGGTGGTTACGGGGTGTCCGCTGGGGCGCCCTGACCTTTGCCATCTGCTCAGTGGTCGCCTGTGGAGGCTCCCCGACCGAGCCGGGACTTCGGATCGCCGTCCCGACGACGCAGGTGGAGGCGCCGCTCGTCGCCTCCGTCGAGGCCGATACGCGGGGCGCTACGGCCACTACGGGCGAGGCTGCTGCTGACCGGCCCTCCCCGACGGCGACCCCCGTCCTCCCGACGCCCCCGGCGATCGAGCCCGGGGATGCCGCGGGTTGGCTGCTGGAGATCCCGGACATCTCTGTCCGTGCGGCGACGGCGACCTTCGGACTCAGTCCGACCGGAGTCATGGAGGTTCCCGCAGATCATCGGACGGTCGCCTGGTACGACTTCACCGCGGTCCCCGGCCGGGAGGGGAACGCTGTCCTGGCGGCCCACGTGAACTGGCGAGGCGAGCAGGGCGTCTTCAGCCGACTGGACGGGGTGATGCCAGGGACGGAGATCACCGTCACCTCGCCCGCCGGCGAACACTTCACCTACCTCGTGCAATCGGTCGAGTTGGTGGACCTCGCCACGGCCGATGTCACATCGATCGTTGGCTCTCGTGAGGGCGCCGCAACGCTGACGCTGATCACCTGTGGTGGCACATTCAACCGCACCACCCGGGACTATGAGCAGCGCGTCGTCGTGCGGGCGGTCCTGGACGTGGGGGCCGTCCGCTCATGACCTCGACCACGGGATGTCGGGTGCCTCGGTCGGGAGTGCGACACCGCAACGTCGAGGACGCCATGCGCCTTGATGCCCTGGTGGACGGCGTCCTGGCCGGGCTGCCGCTCGAGCGTGCGGACGTCCCTCGCCGGATGCGGGAACTCATGGACGTCGTGAACCTTCTGGCCTCGTTCAGGGCTGCCCAGCCGAAGGCTCCGGTCGAAGACTGAGCTCTGCCGGGTCTGGAACGTCTGAACTCTCTTACTTCCTCCTGCACTCCCTGACGCACTCACATCGGTTCATACGCAACCGCCGATGCACGTCAAAGCCATGAACCACGCGAAGGCGAATACCGCGCGCGAGTGCGCGCGGCTCCGCCTTCGCGTGGAAGGTGCAACGGATGACTCGCAGGAAGGTGGGGCTCAAGCCCTATCTCATTCTGCCCGTCCTCGTGCTCGCGTTGGCGTTTGCCATCGTGAGCACTGTGAGGGCGGGTGACCCCGCAGATCAGTTTGAGCTGGACGGGAACTATCCCCTGGACGGCGGCCTTCAGGCCTACGACTGGGGAAATGCTTCCCCCCTCTTCTTCCCGGACGCCCATGGCGTGAAGGAGACCATCATTGAGCCGGGTACGTCGCTCTTCGGAGTCTTCCCGTACCCCACGAGGGCGGATCAGAACGCACCAAACAAGGCGGACCTGACCGGCGCCTGGCTTACGTCGATCGCGGATGGCGACGACCTGTACCTCTACCTGGCCGCGCAGCGCATGCCGAGCCAGCAGGGGACTGACCCGGGCGGCAACACCTCCGCCATCTTCGCCCTGCACCGTGACGCGAACGTCCTCAACGAGGGCGACATGATGGTGATCATGGACTTCGTGAACGGAGGGAGCACCTTTGTCCCCACCGTCATGCGGTACAACGGCGCCACGTGGATCGACCTCGGGTTGACCTCGGCCGTCGCGACCTCGATCTCCAACGCGCAGGGCGCCATCGGTCCGGACGGCCTGCCGATGCCGGCGAACACCTTCGTCGAGGCTGGCATCCACCTGACCGCCGCTGGTGTCCTGGATGCTGGCACCTGTCTGAACGCGACGCAGTTGTGGATCATGACTGCGGCTTCGCAGAGCAACCAGGCGTCCCTCCAGGACGTGCTCAACGGCGGCCGCATCGACCTCAACAGCTCCGGCGTGCCGGTGACCAACTGTGGTGACGTCTCCGTCACCAAGGTGGTCCAGGGCGACGCCCCGAACTCCACGTGGGAGATCTCGATCACCCCGAACGTGGACAACTTCACCTCGGAGGTCATCGGCCACGGTCAGACCACGACAGATGTCCAGATCAACCCGAACACGCCGGTGACGGTCACGGAGACCTCCGTCCAGGGCCTCGAGTTCACGGCCAGCTGGTCGTGTTCTGACGGCACCTCCGGCGACGGTGCCTCATTCCAGGTGACCGCAGGCCCCTTCGAGCACATCGACTGCACGATCACCAACGTGGTGGACGAGCTTCCCGCGGTGACCGTGACCAAGACCGCCGGTTCGGCCACCGTGCCGCAGACCGGTGGGAACGTCACCTACACGTTCGTCGTGACGAACAGCGGCGGCGTGCCGGTCGAGATCACCGGACTCGACGATGACCAGTTCGGCGCCCTCGCGGGTGACGCTGACTGCGCCGTGGGTACCAGCCTAGCGGCCGGTGCATCCTGTGAATTCGACGCGACGTTCCCGCTGGCTCCTGCAGCCCCGGGCGCGACGCACACCAACGTGTTCACAGCAACGGTTGAGGATGACCAGGAGAACCCGGCCTCCGACACCGACGACGCGACGGTCACCTACACGGACATCCTGCCCGAGGTGAGCGTCACGAAGGTCGCGAGCCCGGACGAGGTACTGGAGACCGGCGGCGACGTGACGTTCACCTTCACGGTGACGAACACCGGCACTGTCCCGGCTACGATCATCTCGCTCCAAGACGACAAGCTCGGCACGCTCTCAGGCGACGCCGGCTGCGAGGTCGGCACCGTGCTCGCGGCAGGCGCGTCCTGCGCCTTCGAGGAGACGGTCGCGATCCCCTCAGGGAGCCTCGGCCAGTCGCACGTGAACGTGTTCACCGCGACCGTTGAGGACGACGACGGCAACGAGGACTCCGACTCCGCCGAGGAGACGGTGACCTACACGGACGTCCCGCCGATGGTGAACGTCACCAAGACGGCGAACCCGACGTCCATCCCGCAGACCGGCGGCGACGTGACCTTCACCTACGTGGTGGAGAACAACGGCGATGTCTCTGCGACTATCACGCTCCTGACCGATGACAAGTTCGGCGCCCTCGCGGGTGACGCGGACTGCCACGTCGGGACGGTGCTGGCTGCCGGTGCGTCCTGCCAGTTCGCCGCGGTCTTCGCGGTCCCGGCCGGACCGGTCGACGGTTCACACGTCAACGTGTTTACCGCGACGCTGACCGACGGCGATCAGAACGAGGACTCTGACACGGACGACGCGGAAGTGTCGTACTCGAACGTCCTGCCGGCCATCACGGTCACCAAGACCGCGAACCCGACCTCCGTCGCGGAGACCGGTGGCAACGTGACCTTCACGTTCACCGTCGCCAACACGGGGAACAAGACGGTCACGATCCTGACCATGGAGGACGACAAGTTCGGTGCTGTGGGGTCTGGCCTCTGCCAGCCGGGTACGGTCCTGAGCCCCGGCGCGAGTTGCTCCTACCTCCCGTTGCTCCCGGTTCCGGCCGGCGTTGCGGGGGGATCGCACGTGAACACGTTCACGGCGACGGCGGTCGATGCCGACCAGAACGAGGTCTCGGACAGTGACGACGCCGTCGTCACCTACACGGATGTCCTTCCGCAGGTGACGGTGTCGAAGAGCGCCAACCCGAACACGGTGGTGCAGTCCGGCGATGACGTGACCTTCACGTTCACGGTGACGAACTCGGGCACGGTCTCGGCTGAGATCATCAGCCTGGTCGACGACACGTTTGGCGCGCTCGTGGGCGACGCCGACTGTGAAGTCGGCACGGTGCTCGGTGTTGGCGCTTCGTGTGGCTTCGAGGCAACGTTCGCCATCCCGGCGGGCTTGCCTGGTGACACGCACGTCAACGTCTTCACGGCCACCGTCGAGGACATCGACGGCAACGAAGCCTCCGACGATGACGACGCGACCGTGACCTACACGGACGTGCCGGCCACGATCACCATGACGAAGACCCCGAGCCCGTCCTCTGTGACGGCGCCAGGTGCCAACGTCACTTACACGGTGGTCATCACCAACACGTCGGATGTGGACACCGTCGTCATCACCTCGCTGGTGGACGACAAGTTTGGCGACCTGGACGGGAAGGGCACGTGCTCTGTCGACCAGACGCTTGACCCCGGTGAGTCGTACAACTGTGCCTTCACGGGCAACGTGTCGGGTTCCGCGGGTACCACCCACGTGAACGTCGTCACGGCGGACGGTTACTCGATGGACAACGAGCAGCCGGTGAGTGCGGACGCGACGGCAACCGTGACCATTACGGCGACGCCGCCTCCGCCTCCGCCCCCACCTGGGCCAACTCCCACCCCGACGCCGACCCCGACCCCTCCGGTCGAGGTGCTCGGCTCGACAGCGCAGATCGACAAGGTCCTGACCTCTGCCGATCCGGCCGTGGTGGGTGAGCAGGTGACGTTCCGCGTACGGCTCACGATCACCGGTGACACGGACGTCACCCAGGTGGTCCTGGTGGACACGTTCGAGAACGAGTACCTGGAGTTTGTGAGCTCGTCCGGACTCTGCACACTGGTGGCGAACTTCCCGGACGCCGCTCACTCCAGCGTCGGCTGTGAGGTCGGTACGGTTTCACCGGGCACGGCGGACGCCCCCGGGACCGAGGTGGTCGAATACAACCTCGTGTTCAGGGCGCTGAAGTCGACCCTGCCGGACCGCACGGTCAACGAGGTGACGGCCACCCTGGACCTCGATGGCGATGGCCCGGGTGCTCCGGCGCAGATCGGTCCTGCGGCGGATGACGTCGAGATTATCGAGATCATCGGTGTCCAACTCCCGCCGACCGGCGACGGTTCGACGCAGGATTCGAGAAACAGCTTGCTGATTCTCGCGGTCCTCTTCGGTGCTGTGTCACTGGGGAGCGTCGGCGCGGTCGCATGGAACCGCGAGCGGTTCCGCTAGCCTCGTCCGGCTCGATGCCGACAAAAGGGCACCCCGAGAGGGGTGCCCTTCTGTCTCGTTAACTCGCACTCAACTGTCCTATCCCTCGCACCCCCGCCTTCCTTCTTATGAATCTACGAACCTTCTTACGAATTCCGTACCACCACTTACGTACGATGCGTGCCGGTCGATGATCTCTGATGCCCCGGGCGGGCATCTCCCGTCATGGGCCGGGCGGCGGAAACATCAATTGGGCGCGAGCGCCCTTGATCCCGGTGCCAGAACACAATGGCAAATCCGGGCGGGGTCATGCCAAAGACTGACAAACAAGGTGTAAGCACACCCGAAGGGGTGATTGCTGCTGCGCGCGCTGGGGACGAATCTGCGTGGGAGACATTGTTCGACCTCCATTACGCGCGGCTCTATCGCTTCTTTCGCGCTCGCTTGAGCAGCGCGGAGCAGGCCGAGGACCTCGCGTCCAATGTCTTCCTGGAAGCGTTCCGTTCGATTCAGAACTTCCGCTGGCAGGGGAAGCCGTTCGAGGCATGGCTGTTCGGGATCGCCCGTCACCAGCTGGCCTCGTTCTACCGCTCCCGGAAGGTCGACATCACGGATGCAGACCTCGAGGCGGAACCTGCCGTCCGCGATGAGTTCATCGCGATCGAGATCCGTGAACTGCTGGAGGCACTGCCCCGCGAGTACCAGACCGCGCTCGAACTCCGATTCATCGTCGGCCTTTCCGGTGTCGAGGCCGCGGAAGCCATGGGCAAGTCCCACGGCGCCTATCGATCACTCCTCTTCCGGGCCGTGAAGGCATTCCGTGAGGAGTCGTTGAGGGGCGAGGAGGGCGTGGTGACGCGCCAACCCCTGCGAGGTGCTGACCCGGCAGGCTTTACCACCCGATTGGGAGAGGCCAAGTGGAAATGACGCAATTCCTTCGGCATCCGCGCGACATCGACAGCGGCACCGAGCGCGAGTTGGGCCGTCTCTTCCAGACCCACTCGTCGAACCTCGATCCTAGCTCTGGCGACGTCGCCGTCGCCCGGTCGCGCTTCATGAACACGATCCGTGCCGAGGCCGTACGGGTTGAGGTACGGCCCGTGCCGGCGCGGCAGACTCGCTCGCCCCTCGCGACCCTCGTGCAGCGCTTCCCCCAGGCGGTCCGGCCGGTACTGGCCGGCGGCGCCATCTTCCTGTTCGCATCCGGGGGGCTCGTCGCGGAGGCGGCAGGCCTCACTCCACTGGCACACCTCGGCCGGCTGATTGCGGCCCCGGTGCAGTTGGTGCTCACCGGGCCCGAGGGCGACACCTCCGGCCACCTGGGCGGGCAGGAGGGGAACTCCGTCGTCGCGCCGATCGCGCAGGGTCCCTCCACGGACCGTTCGAGTGCCCCGGGCGGGCGCGGTGGGCGGAACGCCGATGAGGACGGCAACGCCCGTGGGAACGGTGCTGGTAACGCCGCCGGGAACGGGAACGCTGGCGGCAACGGGAACGCCGGTGGGAACGGTAATCCCAGCACGGGCGGCAATCCTGGAGCGAACGGCAATGGTGGCAACGGCGTACCGGGCGCTTCCGCACCGGATCAGGGCCAGCCGGCGGCGCGGCCAGGTGCGACTCCCACCCCGACAGCCACGACTGAGCCGCCTTCGGGCTCGTCGCCGAGCAACCCGGGCGCTGGGAGCGGCAACTCGAACGCCGGCGGCAACAACGGGAACAGTGGCAACAACGGGAACAATGGCAACAACGGGAACAATGGCAACAACGGAAACACAAACGGTAACGGGAACGGCAACGGGAACAGCGGAAACAACGGTAACGCAAACGGGAACGGCAATGGGAACAGCGGCAACAACGGGAACGCAAACGGGAACGCGAACGGGAACAACGGGAACGGGAACAACGGGAACGGCAACGGGAACAACGGGAACGGCAACGGGAACAACGGGAACGGCAACGGCGGCAATCCGCTTGTCCCCTCGCCCACGCCGACCGTGACGCCAACGCCAACGCCAACGCCAACGCCAACCCCGACGGCAACGCCAACTCCGACCGTCACTCCGACGCCCACCCCGACGCCTGGGAATGGCAATGGCGGCGGTGGGAATGGGAACGGCAACGCCGGCGGTGGGAACGGGAACGGCAACGCTGGCGGTGGGAACGGGAACGGCAACGCTGGCGGTGGGAACGGGAACGGAAACGCTGGCGGCGGGAACGGGAATGGCAACGCTGGCGGCGGAGGCAACAACGGGAACGGGAATGGGAATGGGAACGGCGGCTAGAGCAACACACACCGCTTCCTGCGCCATTACCCCTGTAAGACAGGGTTCGCGCCCGACTCGGCGAACGAGCGGCAGCCAGGAAGTCGTAGATGCTCAATCCGCCCAGGCGCCTTCGAACGTTTCTCTGGACCGGCGTTGCCACGCTGCTCCTCTCGACGCTGCTGCCGGCCGGCGCCTGGGCCCAGCAGACGCCACCGCCTGAGCTCGAGATCCTCGGCGCCGAGTTCGACCACGCGACCGGGACGCTGCACCTGCAGCTCCGTGCCGATGGCGCCCGCGACCGGGCGATCGATGGCCTGACCGTCCTCGTCGATGACGTCCCGCGGTCGGTCGTCCCGACCGACGCCGAGGGCGATGCGCCTCGCAGCGTGCTGCTGGCGATCGATGTCAGCGGCAGCATGGAGGGCGCTCCCATCAGCTCTGCATCACAGGCAGCGGCCTCGCTGATCCAGAAGCTCGCGGACGGCGACTCGGTGGGCGTCCTCACATTCTCGAATGCACCGGCCGTGCTGGTCCCGCCGACCTCGGACCACGCTCTGTCCCTCGGTGTACTGCCGGGGCTGGCCGCCTTTGGCGACACCGCCTTGCATGACGCCGTGCTCCTGGGGCTCCAGACCGTGCAGTCCACCGACGCCGATCAGCCGGTGCTGGTCCTGCTCTCGGACGGCGAGGAGAGCGGCGTGTCGTCCGCTACGCAGGCCGAGGTCTTGAACGCGGTCTCTGCCTCCGGTGTCGAGGTCTTCACGTTCGCCCTCGGCGCGACCGCGGACGTGGAGTTCCTGCGGCTGGTGGCGGACGCCAGTGGCGGGACCGCCTACGAGGTCCCCGACGAGACCTCCCTCTCCGCCCTCTTCGAGTCACTGGGCGGCCGCCTCGGCGCGACCCTCGAGATGAGCGTGCGCGCGCCGGGCCTCTCCAGCACCCACGTCGTGGAGGTCCGTGGCCGAATCGGCGAGGATGTCGTGAGGGCCTCGCTGACGCTGGAGGTCCCCCCGGCGAGCCTGGTCATCGGTCTCCCGAGTGAGGCGGCGACCGGCGAGCCGGTCGAACTGACGCTGGACGGTGTCCCCGCGGATGCGACGCTGACCGCGACGCTGGATGGCGAGCGGAGCAAGGGCGTGACGCTCGCCGCCGGGCGGGTGCTCCTTGACCCCTGGGAGATCGACCCGGGCCCCCGGATCCTCCGCATCGAGGCCAGGCAGTCTGGCGCCGTCGTCGCCGAGGGCGCTCGGGCCCTCACGATCGCCGAGCTGCTTCCGGTGATCTCGGTCTCGCCGGCGAGCGAGGGCAGCCGTACCTTCACCGCTTCGCTCCGCTGGCAGGGCGCGCTGGCCCCCGCCCTGGTCGCGATGGTCGACGGCGCCGAGGTTGCCCGCTCCCAGGATGGCGCCCTGACGGTGACCCCTGCGGAGGATGCCCTCACGCTCACCTTCATCGCACAGGCGGCGGATGGCGTAACGCTCGTGTCGCAGCCGGTGGTGGTCCCGGAGGCCACCGCTGCCGGATCGAGCGCCGTGCTCCTCCTGCTGGGGGTGCTTCTCCTGGCGTTGCTTGCCGGTGGCTGGTGGCTGCTCCGCCGTCGTCGGCAGCAACCCGCGCAGCCCGTCTTCCGGCCCGGCCCCGTTCGGGTCACCTCCACACGGCCTCGCCCGGCCTCGGACCCCGGTGCCGAGCGCGTGTCCGCCGCGTCGTCCACGGCGCGCCTCGTTGTCAGCGACGAGCGTGGTGAAGCGCGCATCGTGGCCGTCGGGCCGCGACCGCTCACTGTTGGCTCCGCCGCGAACTGCGACGTGGTGCTCGATGGTGGTGGGGTCCGCGCCCAGCACGCCCGGGTCTCCCTGACACCGCTCGGTGCTCTGAACATCCATGGCCTCGGCACGAAGAGTGCACGGCCGTACGAGAACGACCTGATCGACCAGTGGCTGACCCTCCGGCCGGGCGAAGAGATCCGCATCGGTCAGTGGCTACTCCGGCTGGACAACCCCGCATCACACGAGGAGGCCTCCTGATGGCGGCTCTGACCGGCGACCGCGACATCTACGAACTGCTGGGGATCGATGCCAGCGCCAGCGCCGTGCTCGCACAGGACGTGTACTGGCGCCGTGTGAACGCCTACCTCGACGCCGACCGCGCCGGAGATCCCGAGGCGCGCGCAGCGATCACCGAGCTCAACGAGGCCCTGGCGATCGTCACGGACCACGCACGACGCACCGAGTACGACCGAGAGCGCCGCTCCAGGATCGCGCAGGCGGAACCCAGCATGTCCGACTACGAGTCACGCGCGCGGCAGCGCAGCCTGGTCGTCGTGGCGCTCGTGCCCGTCGTCGGCCTCGCGATGTGGGGCTCTCTGAGTCTTGGCCCAATCGCCGTCGTGAGCTCCGGCCTCCTCGGGATCGTCGTCCTCCTGCTGGCCGCCCACTGGGCGAACCAGGAGATCGTGAACGGCATGAGCCCGTTCCGCGTGCTCCATCTGCGCGACGACGCGACGGTCGAGGACGTTACGAGCGCCTACCAGTCGGAGGTGGGGCGCCTCCTGTTGCTCGTCCGCACCTATCCGCGGGCGCTCAAGGACCTCGAGGTGCTCGACGCCGCATATCTCCGCGCGCTGGACATGATCGCCACGGGCGAGTCGGGGGCTCCGCTCCCCGACCGATGGACCAGTCGCGTCGGCGGCCTGGTCGCGCGTACGGTGCGCGGCGGTGGTCGAGGCATCATCGGGCTGGGCATGTTCGTCGTCCGCGTCCTGACGTCGCTCACCCGCCGCGCCGGCTCGGCAGCCGGCGCCGCCGCCCAGGCCGGCTGGTCTACCGCGAGGAGCGGCTCGGACGGCCCGACGTCGATGTCGGTCGACGTCGACCATCGCCTCGGCAGTCCGCTTCGCGAAGTCACCGAGCGGATCGCCGTCGGTGCGCCGCTCGTCGAGGCGCCACCCACTGATGATGACCCCGCCGCCGGGGTGTCACCGACGGCGGCTCCGACCGCGACAGCCGCCCCGGAGGCACCCGCCGTGAGGGCCGCGCTGGTGCTGGAGTCGCCCGCCGGGAACCGGAAGGTTCCCGTGGGCACACTGCCGCTACGCATCGGCTCAGACGGCGGCTGCGACCTCGTACTGCGTCAGGACGGG
The DNA here is from genome assembly GCA_964414675.1 of uncultured Dehalococcoidaceae bacterium. GTDB lineage: Bacteria > Chloroflexota > Dehalococcoidia > UBA2979 > UBA2979 > W-Chloroflexi-9. The sequence goes on along the minus strand of CAYPYF010000007.1, from coordinate 27,686 downwards.
GTGATGCTAGAGCACGCCATGGCCTGGCTCAGGGACGACGTGGTGGTGCTCCACGTCATCCAGCAGCACGCCAGCTGCCTCGTGAATGGCGAGGCGATGACCTGGGCCGTCCTTGAGGACGGGGACGAGGTCCGCTTTGGGGATGCGCGCTTGACCGTGAGCGTCAGCCAGTAGGTCGCCTACTCGTCTCAGACGAGTCCTCCAGGTGAAGGGGGCCGCATGCGCGGCCCCCTTCGCTGTCGTCCAGGCTCCAGCCGCTCGCATCTCCTCTATTGCTCTTCTTCTTTTTCCTGATCTCTCTGATCGGTGGCCCTAACGCCGCCCTCCGTAGTTTCAGCACATCAAGAAGCAGGACCTCCCGAGGCGGTGACGCAGCGGGGAGCCGAGGGGAGACGCCAGCGCCCAAGCGTGACATGCGACCGGCGTGAGCCGTGCCCGGTGGGGCGCGGGGCACCATCGGAACCGGACCGACTTCCCACCAAGAGAACGAACCGCATTCAGAAGGAGATCACTTTGAAGAACTGGATCAACAACAAGCTCGTCGAGCTGGGTTTCGAGGCGGAAGAGGGCCAGGGCACCGTCGAGTACGCCGTTGTTCTCGGCGTTCTGGTCGTGGCAATCATCGGAGCGTTCCAGCTCACCGGCATCACCGGTGGTGTCGGGACGGCCGTTGGCAAGATCGTCACCAAGCTCGGCGAGTAACCGAAATCATCCGAGAAGAGGGCGGCATGAAGCGAGTACGTGATGACCGCGGGCAGGCCGTGGTCGAGTTCACGCTCATGCTGCCCTTTCTCCTCCTGATGCTCTTTGCGATCGTCGAGTTGGGGTTCGCCCTGTACACGCAGGTCACGATCAACAACGCGGCGTCCGAGGGCGCTCGCTACGCGGCGGTAGCCAACAACTACGACGCCGGCTGCGCAGCCGGATCCATCCAGTCTCGCACGCTTGCCACGAGCAACAACCTGCTCGATTGCGCGGACGTCGAGGTCAGGTACCAGGCTGACGGAGAAGGCAACGTCGGCCGCGGTGCCGGCGTCGCCGTCCAGATCACACACACGCACCAAACGATCACGCCATTGCCCGGGATCTTTGCTCTGCTCTCCGGTGGGGTCATCGACGCAGAGTGGACCATCGGAGCGTGCTCCGACTCCCGGCTTGAAGCCATCCCGGGCGGCGCGACGCCGACCGGCGCAGATTGCAGTTGACGATGTTCAAGAGACTCGCTGATTCCAGAGGGCAAGCCGTCGTGATGATGGCCGCCGGAGTGTGGCTCTTTGCCATGTTCGGCGCACTTTCAGTGGACGTCGGCTTGCTCGTGAACGAGCGGCGTGACGTTCAGAACGCGGCGGACAAGGCTGCATTGGCGGGTGCGCTGCAACTACGCATCGACGCTTCCGACACCGGCGCAGATGCGCTTCTTGCTGCCGACGAGTGGGCAGTTCGGAATGGCGTGACTGGCGACGACGACTTCAGCCGAACCTTGGTACACGCTGACACGTGCTTCCCTCCTGGTTCAGCGTCTAGCCCGCCACTTGGGGTCAGTGTCACCGTCGCGCGTGAGCCAGCGTCGTTCCTCGTGGGACTCCTTGGTCTCGACCTCTGGGAGGCGAGGGCTACAGCGATCGCGTGCGCGGGGCGGCCTTCGGACATGAACGGTCTGATGCCGTTCGCACTCTCCGAGGACGGCACCGCTGAAGGCACCTGCTTCACGCCGGCCAGGGAACCCATCCTCGGAGAACGTTGTGACATCGTCGTTGACGGTGGTGCGGGGTCGATGGTCGGAGCGCTTGCTCTCGTGAACGCTGGTGCGTGTGCCAGTAAAAGCGGACACACCGGCCCCACCTACATCTCGAACATCACTAGCGGCTCCAACATCTTCTGCAGCGTCGGCGACACAGTGAACGCCTATGCAGGTGGAAGCGTGGGACAGATCCGAACAGGCATTGAGGCTCGCATCGCGGGAGAGGGTCTGTGTGATGCGAACGCCGCCGTGACGCTCACGAATTTCAATGCCGGGAACTCAGCCCTGAACTCAGTCGCGATCGATCTGTACCCGCCTGGCTTGAACAACTCTCGTGACGACTTCTACGAAATCTGGCGCTATCACGGGAACCCCGCCCAACACCCCGCCGAATCCCTTGCGCCGTATGACTGCGATCCCTCCACAAGCGGCATCCAGACCAGTCCGCGCAACGTGATCATGATCGTCATCCGCAACTTTACTCAGCACGATGGGAGCCTCACAAACTCTTACGAAGTACGGGGCTTCGCACGGATGTTCCTCGAGGGCTGTACTCGCAACGCGATCTTCTATCCGGACTGCGACATGCCTACCGGTGGTGGTGGTGGCGGCGGGCAGCGATTCACCATTCACGCTCGTTACGTCGAACAGGCGGGGCTCACCAACTCGGGCCTCGGCTACGAGACCACCTATGGCGACATCGAGGTCTTCCTCAAGCAGTAGCAACCCTCAGCAGTAGCGCTGAGGCAAGTAGCGGAAGTCCGGCCCATGGGCCGGGGAACAAGTAGCGGAGTACCAACATGGAACGTTTGCGGAATCTGGCGTCGGGGAGCGCGCTGATGCTCCTGGCGGTTGTCCTGGGGACAGCCTCGGCAGCGGCGGCCTTCGTCTGGATCGACTCGCAGGAGTCGGACGCGACCGCCGAGGCCTCGGCGATGATGAGCGACGCGCGGACGGAGTCCGTCGTGCTCGTGCGGGAAGGCATCGCGGCCGGCACGGAGATCACCAGCGCCATGCTGGAGCTGCGCGATGTGCACCCCTCCGCGGTGCTGCCGGGCGCCGTCCGCGACCTTGACGACGTGGTCGGACGCGTCGCCCGCTACCCCCTCGTCCAGGGCGAGCAGATTCTCCCATCCCGCGTTGTCGGGGAGGACTCCGCCACTGGCACCGGACTCGCGTTCACGGTCCCGGCCGGCATGCGCGGCCTCTCGGTCCCGGTGACCGAGGTCAGCGGCGCCGGCGGACTCATCGTCCCGGGCGACCGCGTCGACGTCCTGGTCTCCACGGAGTACGGCAACCTCTTCGGTCCGTTCGAGCTCCAGACCCCCACCAACACCGAGGACGACCCGTCCAGCCACCCCACGGTGATCACGGTCCTCCAGGACGTCCTGGTGCTCGCGGTCGCGCAGCAGACGACGCCGCCGCTCGACGGCGCGCGCGACCCGGCGACGCTGCGCGTGGAGACCGCCGAGGCCCAGCCAGAGGCGCGCTCCGTGACGCTGGCCGTGGACCCGGAACAGGCCCAGGCGCTCTTCATGGCTGCCCAGCGCGGCACGCTGGGGCTGGCACTGCGCTCGTTCGGTGACACGAACAGCACGGCGCTCAACCCGCTCTTCAAGCTCGAGTCCGCTGACGGCGTCGCCACCGGCCTCGCTGCCAGCCGCTAGCCCACCCGGAAAGAGGCCCGCTCGTGGCACGCAACCTCACCTCCTTGATCGTCGACCCGAACCTCGACTCCCGCCTCGACATGTCGCGGACGCTGGAGACCATCGGGATCGACTGCGCCGGTGAGTCCGGGTACGGCACGGAGGCCGTCTTCCTGGCGACTCAGCAGCGTCCGAACGTCATCGTTATTGCACTGGAGGACCCTCCGGTGCGCGCCCTCGCGACGCTGGAGAGCCTGCAGCAGCAACTCCCCGACACGCCGATCATCGCGTACTCCTCCGCGCTGGCCTCCGGGCTGATGCGGCAGGCGATGCGTTCCGGCGCGCGAGACTTCCTCGAGAAGCCGGTGTCTGCGCAGGAACTACGCGACTCCGTGCACTCCGTGCTGGCGCAGGAGGAGCAGAAGCAGCTCTCGCGCTGGTCCGACGCGCCCGACGTCCGAGCCCGCGGCACCGTGATCACGGTCGCCGGCGCGAAGGGTGGCATCGGCAAGACGACCCTCGCGACGAACCTCGCGGTCTCGCTGCGCGAGGTCACGGGCCAGGAGATCGCGCTCGTCGACGGTGACGCCCAGTTCGGCGACGTCGGCGTCATGCTCGACCTCGACGTGAAGCACTCCATCGCGGACCTCGCGCGGAACGAGCGCGAGATCGACCGCAACACCGTGGGCCGGTACCTGGTCCGTCACGAGCGCGGCCTGAACGTCCTGATGGCGGCCTCCGAGCCGGACGACTGGCGGGCAGTCCAGCCCGAGCAGATGTCGGAGATCGTCAGGAGCCTGGCTGAGACGCACGAGTACGTCGTCATCGACACCCCGGGCGTCATGAACGAGCTCGTCGCCGCCTCCCTGAACGAGGCCGCGGTCGTGATGCTGGTGACGTCGCTCGACGTGTCCAGCATCAAGGACACGAAGACCGCGCTGCGGATCCTCGAGTCCTGGGGGATGCCCAGCGAGCGGGTCCGCCTCGTGGTCAATGACTGCAACCGCGCCGCGGCGATCCGCCCCGAGCACGTCGAGCGGGCGACCGGCCTGGAGCTGGCGCACGTCATCCCCTTCGACTCCGCCGTCGGCCTGTCCGTCCAGTCGGGCATGCCCCTCGCGCTGTCGCATCCCAAGAGCAAGTACAGCCGGATCCTCCGGGAGGCGGCAGAATCGCTGGCCGGCGTCCGCCCCACTCGTGAACGCGCCGCACTGGTCTCGCTCAGCCGCCTCGTCGGAAAGGGCGCATAGATGACGCTTCAGCAAGAGCATCCCATCCGAGTGGTCGACGCCAATCCCCGCGATGGCCGGGACCGCCTCATCACCAGCATTCACGCTCGGGCCGTCGATGAGATCGACGCTCGCGCGCTCACGCTCCTGACGCCCGAGGAGGCGCGGAAGAACGTCGAGCGGCTCGTCACCGACCTCGTGCTCGAGGTCGCGCCCAGCATCGCTGGTATCACCCGCGCCGAGGTGATCCAGGCGGTCGTGGACGAAGTGGTGGGCTTCGGCCCCATCCAGCCACTCCTCGACGACCCCGAGGTCAGCGAGGTCATGGTGAACGCGCCCGACGAGGTCTACTACGAGCGTTCGGGCATCCTCTACGCCAGCCCGGTGCGGTTCCGTGACCGGGACCACATCCGCCGCGTCGCGGACCGTATCGTCGGCCCGCTCGGGCGGCGGCTGGACGAGGCCTCCCCGTTCGTCGACGCGCGGCTGCCCGACGGCTCCCGTGTGAACATCGTCATTCCGCCGGTAGCGGTCCACAGCCCGTCGATCACGATCCGGAAGTTCCAGAAGGATCGCTTTGACATCGACGACCTGATCCGGATCGGGAGCATGTCTCAGCAGGTCGCCGGGTTCCTCCGGGCGGCCGTCATCTCCAAGGTCAACATCGTCGTCTCTGGCGGCACTGGCTCCGGGAAGACCACGCTGCTCAACGGTCTCTCCGGCTTCATCCCCCGGAACGAGCGGATCGTCACGATCGAGGACCCGATCGAGCTCCAGTTGCGCCAGCCGCACAAGGTGACGCTGGAGGCTCGTCCGAAGACCGGCGAGTCGCAGGCCGAGGTCACCCAGCGCGACCTGGTGCGGAACTCACTCCGTATGCGGCCGGATCGCATCATCATCGGTGAGGTCCGCGGGTCGGAAGCCTTCGACATGATGCAGGCGATGAACACCGGCCATGAGGGCTCGATCACCACGGTCCACGCGAACACGCCGCGGGACGCCCTGTCTCGTATCGAGAACATGGTGATGATGGCGGGGTTCGAACTCCCGACCATCGCGATCCGTGAGCAGATGGCGTCTGCGCTGCACCTGATCATCCAGATCAGCCGCATGGTGGACGGCACGCGCAAGGTGGTCGCGGTCTCTGAAGTCGCCGGCATGGAGGGTGAGGTCATCGCCCTCCAGGACATTTTCCGCTTCAACTCGCAGGACCTCAGCGCAGACGGCCGCGTGGTCGGTGAGATCCGGGCGACGGGGATTCGCCCGAAGTTCGCAGAGCGATTCCACATGTTCGGGGTCTCCGAGGCCTGGGCGGCCCCGCCGGATCGGACGGCCCTCCGATGAGCGACGTCACCATGGTCCCGTTCACGATTGCCGCGGGCATCGGACTTGCGGTCATGCTGGTCGTGGCCGGGTTCGGCATGTTGCGCTCCCCGGCTGCCGTAGCGCGGGGACGCGTGCAAGCGCTCGTGGAGAGCGACTCGCCGTACGCCGCCGGCCTGGACAATGCCGTCCGACGCGGGGGGCCGCGCCGATTCGGTCGATTTACGGAGCAACTGGGGCAGGGCGCGAGCCTGGGGACCCAGAACGCGCTCCAGCGTTCGGGCCTGCCGCTCCGCGTGGGCGAGTACATTGCCCTCCGGCTGGTAGCCATCGGTGGCAGCGCCGCCGGGGGAGCCGTCGTGGGTGGCATCCTCGCGGCTGGTGGGGGCGCCGTGGGCGGCGCGCTGGTTGGGATTGTGGCGGGGTTCGCGATCCCCTCGTTGGCCCTCGGGATCCTGATTCGCCGCCGCGCGGCCGCCATCGAGGGGCAACTCGTAGAGCTGTGCGAGCTGATGGCCTCGATGCTCCGAGGTGGCTACGGATACGTCCAGGCCCTCACCTCGACCGCCGCCGAGATCGGCCAACCGCTCGGCAGCGAGCTCGCACGGCTCGTCGACAGCGTCCGACTCGGGTCGGATGTCGACACGGAACTCGTGGCGCTGAACCAGCGGTTGAACAGCGCCGACTTCGAGATGCTCGCGACCGCAATCAGCATCCAGCGACGCAGCGGCGGCAACCTCGCCGAACTGCTCGAGGGAGTCGCGGAGACGATCCGCTATCGCCAGAGCTTCAAGCGAGAGGTGGCCGCGCTCACCTCGCAGGCTCGGTACTCGGCGGTCATCGTGGCCGGCATCCCGGTTGTCATGGTCGCCGCCCTGGTGGTGATGGACCCGCTCCGATACGGGCTGCTGTTCACGGATCCCATCGGGCGCCTGATCCTCGGGGCTGCGATTGCCCTCGATGCGTTCGGCTACTTCGTCATCAAGATGGTCAGCAAGGTGGAGGCGTAGCCATGCCCGCACTGATCGCAGGCGCCATCGGTTTCAGCGTTGGCCTCCTGGTGCTCGCTCTCTTCCGGTCGAACCGGTCGCAGGCGGCCGAGCGCCGCATCGCTCGAATGGCCGATCCGGCCGAGCAGTCGGACCCGCTCGCGACATCGTTCGTGCAGCGGGTGGTGCAGCCCGTGTTCTCGAAGGTCACGGGCGCCGCCATGGTGGTGTTGCCCAGCCGGGTCGTCGCCGCCGTGCGGAGCCAGCTGGAGACCGCCGGCGCCCCCATCTCACTTCGCGCGTTCCTCATGATCTGGGTGGCGTCCGGCATAGTCCTGCCGCTCTTCGTCACGATGTTCGCGATTGTGTCCGGGCGGGAACTCAGCGGCCGCATGCTGCTTGCGCCGCTGGTCTGGATGGCGCTGGGCACGGTGCTTCCGTGGTTCCTCCTTCGTCGGAAGGCCGCGGCGCGTTCTGCCGCCATCAACAAGCGCTTGCCCGACGCGATCGACCTCATCATCACCAACATCGAGGCTGGACTGGGTCTCCAGGCAGCGCTCCTCACGGTGTCCGAGCGGATGAGTGGCCCGACCGCCGAGGAGTTCGGCCGGGCGGTCCGCGAGATCAGCCTGGGCCGGGACCGGACCGAGGTGTTCGAGGCGATGGCGCGACGCTCTGGTGTCGCCGACATGCGGTTGTTCGCGCGTGCGGTCGCCCAGTCGGAGCGCACCGGGTTCCCCATCGCTCGCATCCTGCGGAACCACGCCGGGGAGATCAGAGAGCGCCGACGCCAGATCGCCCGTGAGAAGGCAGCCAAGGTGCCGGTGAAGATCATCCTGCCGACGGCGATGTTCATCTTCCCGACGCTGTTCCTCGTCATCCTCGGGCCGATCGGCCTCTACGCCGTCGAGCAGTTCGGGAGCTAGCGGTGCACACGATCAAGCTCACCGTCGGGGATGTGGGTGTCCTGAGCGCCGCACACGCCACCAACCCGTGGTCGCGCTTCCGCGGCCTCATGGGACGGCGGACGATGCCCGATGGTGTCGAGGGGATGTTGTTTCCCCGCTGTTCGAGCCTCCACACGATCGGGATGCGGTTCCCCCTGGACATCGTGTTCCTCCGCGAGGGCGTCGTGACGCAGGTCGCTCGAGATGTCGTCCCGTACCGGATGGTGGCCGGGGGACGCGGCGTCGATGCGCTCGAGGTTGCCGCCGGCTCTGCTGATCGACTCGGGCTCGCACCCGGTGTCCGGGTCAGCGCCACCGCGCCGGGTGGAGGTGCCAGCGCCTCCACCCGGGCGGCGCTGCGGGGCGACGGCTGATGGCAATGTTTGCCCCCCTCGCCGTGCCCGCTGTCGTCCTGGCGCTGACCGTCCCCGCGGCCTGGGCGGGCGTCGACGGTCCATCGGTCCTCTGGATCGGGGTGTTCGGCTGCCTCATCGGATACGCTGTCGCCGTCGACCTCGTCGAGCGGCGGATCCCGAACGCGCTGACGTACCCCGGCACGGTCGCGATGTTCATCGTTGCCGGCATCGTCGGGCCGGCGGCGTTCCTCGCCGCCCTGTCTGGCGCGCTGCTGGCGCTCGGCATCTCCGGTGTCGCGTGGTGGTTTGGGCGAGGATCGCTCGGGCTTGGAGATGTGAAGTTCAGCGCGATGGTCGGCGCCTTCCTCGGGGCCAGCGGCGTGATCCCATATCTCCTCTTCGGCACCGCCACCGGTGCCCTGCTTGCGGTGGCGATCGTCGCGGCGGGGCGAGGGCGGCGTGCGACGTTCGCCTATGGCCCCGCGCTGGCCGTCGGAGCCATATTGACGCTCTATGCCTCGTCGTTCGCGACCGCGGTGGGCTGACTTCTCAGTGAGTGGTCAGGGGGAACCCTAGTCTCTGAGGAACCTCAAATGCGGTACCATCGTCGTGGTGGTGGGCGGAGAGGTGGGACAGATGGTTTCCGGTCGCGACAGGTCGCTCATGGTTGCCATCTACTTCTTCATCGCCTGGAAGTTGCTCACGCTATCCGCTGTGATCGGCGTCGCTTCGCTGGCGTTCACGCTCGCCCTCGATCCAGCCGGCGCGCTCATGATCCCGATCGCTGGATTCCTCGGGTATGTCGGCGCCTACGCGCTGCAGAGGATGAGCGCGGCGCTCGCGATGCCTCACTACTAGGACGAAGCCTGAGTGATGGATGTTCCGACCCGATAGCGGGTGAGTTCGGACGACCGGCCCGCGAACAGCGGTGCAGCAGCGCGGCACTTCCTCACCCCAACCGTCCCCCGCGAGGAGGGAGGGGGGCCGGAGTCGATCAAAGACAAGATCGCACACAACGAGAGAGCGCCGGGGAACCCGGCGCTCTCTGTTTGTATCGGTATCGCGGCGACTAGCTGGCCGAGGCGAGGCAACCCCGGCGCGCCCGAGCCAGGAACGCCGTCCGGAGTTGTCCGAGTCGGCGGCTGTCGATCTCCAGCGAAGCTGAGGCCTGCCCGAGGAGGTTGGGTTCGCTTCGATGAAGGCTGTTCAGCACCTTTGGCGCCGTGTCCTCGTTGACCGTGGGGCCTTCAGCCGTCGTGCTCATCGGGACACCGGTCCGTACTTCTCCACGCGCGCGAGGATGGCCGCACGACGGTTGTTTCCGGGCACCTTTAGCCGGAGCAGGTCGAGAAGACTCCTCAGGGACAGGCTGTGCTGAACAGTGTGCATGTCGTCGCTCCTCGATGCCGCGCCGGGTGCAGCTCCATGGCCTCACCACATGCACAACGTGCGCCATCGGCCGCTGGTTCCCCATAGGGGTTGTCCCTGATCTTGCGGTTGAACATGAACGACGGCGGCGACGAGCGCTCGGACGCGCGGATGCGAGGGCGTCAGGGCCATTCGATGACGGAACGATGGCGATCGGAGCGGCCGAGGGCGGCTAGGGGACGCGGTGGCGCGCGAGCCGTACCGGCTGGGCGGCACTCGCCGCGATCTGCAGCTCATCGAGCAGGTCACTGACTCGCTCTTGCAACTGGCGAGGGAACGGGCCTGTGACGGTCCCACGGACTTCCTGCGCGACAAGGATCACCGTCAGCGCATAACGCAACGCCGGATCGAGTCCTGATCCGTCGAGCACTGCTACCAGATCGTTCAGCACGTCGAGCGGATCCTCAGGCAATGTGCGTTCCATGAGCGCGATCATGCTGCCGTGATCCGCCCTCGTAAAGCGTGCGGGGACGTGGCTCTTATCTCCGCTGAGAACTCTGGTCCGCACTCCAACTGATGTCGCGAGGCGTCCCATCTGATGTCGGCGTGAACTTCTGAGGAAGTCCGATGATTCTCTTATAAAACTCTGACTTCGCATGGGGCACCCTTGTCGCGGATGGGACGAGGAAGCCGCACGTGACCACGACGTCGCCCAGCGCCACAGAGTCGGTTGTCGTCCCCGCGCACCGGGACCCGACCGAATACCTCCGCGCCCTCGCGGAACGTGACCGAGAAGTCGCCCTCGCCCAGGCGGCGACTTCCACTACAGGCAGTGACCCCGCCGAGGACATCTCCCCTCCTCCTCGGCAGGGTCGCAGCCTCACGCTGATCCTCGCGGTGTTCGTGCTCTCCGTCGCCGTGGCGGTGGCCGGTGTCACCGCCCTTCGAGGGAGCGCGGAGCCAGTTGCGGCCGTCGCGGATGTCACTGCCCCCATCCTTGTCCCCGCATCGATCGCTCCAGTCGAGACCGGGCGGCCAGTCCTCTCCATGACACCTGCCCCCGCGACACACACCGTCGAGGCGGGCGACACACTCGAGCAGATCGCCCTGCGGTATGACACCACGGTCCCTGCGCTCATCGAGTTGAACGACCTGGCCGACCCGAACGCGCTCTTCGTGGGGCAGGTGATCCTCGTCCCCGTCGAGGGCGCTCCCGCGGACGCGACCGCCAACTAGCCGATCTGGAGACGCCCCGTGTACTCGAAGATGCAGCGGATCGTCTACGTCGGCTTCTACGCCTATGTGGCGTGGAAGTTCCTGCTCGCGTCCGCGATGACCGTCCTCTGGGCGGTGTGGCTCACCCTGCAGTTTGACCCCGCCGGCGCCTTCATGATCCCCGTCGCAGGCTTCTTCGCGATGATCGGGTGGAGGTCCCTCAGTTCGCTCCGACAGGTCTACGCGAGCCCCTACTACTAGGAGCGCCCCGCCCCGGTGCTGCCCTCGGGATCCTCCCGCCCGAGGCTCCACCCAGCAGGCCCGCCGTACCCACGGCGGGCCTGCTGCTATTCGCCGTCCCCGCACCTCAGGATTCCGTAAGAGGAACGGCCGCCCTCTTTCTTTGTCTGTCGCGCGTCTTATGACTCCTTAGCGAGTCGACGCCGTCCGCCTCCTACCGTCGTTCAGAGGTCGGTAATCAACCCTCGGGGCTATGCGCCCTTCGAGGCTAGCGACGGCATGGATGCCAGCGAGAGGGGGTGTGTGGCGGGCGTTAGCCCGAAACGTGAGGCGCTTTGGTCGCCTCGCCCACCAGGAACATCATGAGGAGATACGTATGCTGAGTTCAGCATTTGGTAAGCAGAAGACGGCTCTGATCGTCGTCGCGGCGATTCTCGCCATGCTGGCTATGACGCTGGTGACTCCGCGGACAGCCTTCGCGGTCGGTTCTCCAGACGGCTGTAACGCGGACAACAGCGTGGTGAACATCGCGCGGTCGTCTGCAACAGCAGCGATCGGCGATCCGATCACGTTCACCGTCTCGGCTGGGAACCCGGCGTCTGCGGACGGGTGCGACATCACCGGCCGGACGCTGACGCTGACATTGCCGGACGGCTCGGTCTACAACTACGGACCGTTCAACTACCCGAACCCGTCCGCTGTCGCGTTCGTCGAGGACGAAGTGTACGTAGCGAACGCTGCACACCTCGTCGGCAACACGTGGACAGCGACGGTGTCGTGGAATGGCACGCTACAGGACGGCTTCAGCAGCCCCTCGACGGGCCAGAAGCAGACCTCGGTCAACGCCCAGTTCCCGGACGTCAAGGTGACGAAGACGGCTGACAACAGCCCGATCAACGCTGGCGACGTCGCGTCGTACACCATCGAGGTGGAGAACCTCGGCCCCGGCACTGCCACGGGCGTGACGCTCTCCGACACGCTGGTGGGCACGGGCTGGTCCGAGAACAGCGCGAGCTGCACGATCACCCCGGCCGCGAACGATGCACTCAACTGCACCTTCGGCGACATGGTCCAGGGTGCGACGGCCTCAGTCACTGTCTCGAAGACGACGACTACCGCGCAGTGCGGCACCCTGCCGAACACCGCGACGGTCGCCGCGACGAACGAGGACCAGACCAAGCTGGACAACAACACCGACGATGCCTCCATCGTGGTGAACTGCCCGGACGTGTCGGTGCTGAAGACGGCTGACAACAGTCCGATCAACGCCGGCGACGTGGCCGCATTCCTGATCACGGTGACGGGCAACGGCCCGGGTACCGCGACTGGTGTGACGCTGACCGACAACCTGCCGGGCACCGGCTGGTCTGAGGACAGCGCCAGCTGCACCATCACCCCCGGGGCGAACGACACGCTGAACTGTGACATTGGCACGCTGGCGAATGGCGCCACGTTCCAGGTGACGGTCTCCAAGACGACGACCCACGCTCAGTGTGGCACGCTGCCGAACACGGCCACGGTGACCGCCACTGGGGACACCAACTCGCAGAACAACAGCTCGTCCGCGAGCATCGTGGTGAACTGCCCGGACGTGTCGGTACTGAAGACGGCTGACAACAGCCCGATCAACGCCGGTGACGTGGCTGCATTCCTCATCACGGTGACGGGCAACGGCCCGGGTACGGCGACTGGTGTGACGCTGACCGACAACCTGCCGGGCACCGGCTGGTCTGAGAACAGCGCCAGCTGCACCATCACCCCCGGGGCGAACGACACGCTGAACTGTGACATTGGCACGCTGGCGAATGGCGCCACGTTCCAGGTGACGGTCTCCAAGACGACCGCTGTGGACGGGTGTGGAGTTATTGAGAACACGGCGACCGTGACCGCTCTCGGTGACACCAACCCGAACAACAACTCGTCCACGGCCTCGATCACCGTTGTGTGTGACGACTTCGCGGGTTGTACCCCGGGCTTCTGGCGCCAGTCCCAGCACTTCCAGTACTGGATCGGCTACACGCCTGGTCAGTCGTTCGAGGCCGTGTTCGACGTCGACGTGACCCTTCGGGGCACCGGCAAGACTACGTACGCGAACCCGACCATGCTCCAGGCCGTCGAGGCCAACGGTGGTGACGTCAACGCGCTTGCTCGGCACGCGGTTGCGGCACTCCTGAACGCCGTGAGCGGCGAGGTGGACTACAAGTACACCGAGGCTGAGATCAAGGCGATGGTGAAGGCAGCGATCGACAGTGGCAACGCCACCCAGATCAACAATGTCCACAACACGCTGGCGGAGCAGAACGAACTGGGCTGCACCGTCGACAAGTCCAAGAAGTCGGGCCAAGCCTAGCGGCGTCCCTCTTATTGGATGAGCCTGACTTACGCATGAGTCTTGAGGAGAGGGGGCGCGTACGCGCCCCCTCTCTTTCGCCCGCCGCCCCCAAGGGTCTGCCCGCACGGGGGACTGGGCGACCGGGGACAGCAGGGGCCAGGATCAGGAGAATTCTGCGGCGGACCCCTTAAGTCCGCGTCCAGGCTGCCGATGATCGCCGCATGGAGAACCGCGCCCGTCCGCTCCGCAACCTCATCGCCTTCCCCGGTACCGAGGACGACCTCGAGGCCGTAGCGGACTCCTTCGCCACCAGCGCGCGTCTTCTGGACGCTGTGGCGACGCCGATCACCAGCTCCGCGATGCTGCTCGTCACCGCCCGAGGAGCGGCGCGGCAGGCCGGCGCCGCCTAGGCGCTGGCAGCCTCGACGAGCTCGCGGGTCGGCGCGACCTCCGTCTCCACGGGGAGCGCTTCCAGGCGGTAGCCGACGCCCCACTCGGTCAGGAGCAACCGCGGGCGCGAGGGGTCTGCCTCGAGCTTGTTTCGGAGCGAAGCGACATAACCGCGCAAGTAATGCGTGTCGTCCAGGTACTCGGAGCCCCAGACCTCGGTCATCAGGTAGCGGTGCGGCGCCACCTGGCCCATCCGCCGCGCGAGGGCTCGCAGCAGCAGATGCTCCAGACGGGTCATCTGCAGCTCGGCGCCATTCTTCCGCACGGAGTAGTGGTCCAGGTCGATCTCCAGGTCACCGGTCCGCACCACCGCACTGTCCGAGTACGCAGGGGTTGCGGCGATCGCGATGGACGCCTGTCTGGTGACCCGCCGCAGCGCGGACTGGATCCGGGCGACGATCTCCCTCGGTGGGATGTTCGCCGGGAGGTAGTCGTCCGCGCCGGAGTCCAGCACGCGGATCGCGAGCTGGCTGGAGGGGCTGTCGGTCACCGTGATGATCGCCATGTCGGACGCCGCGCGGAGCAACTTCACCAACTCCAGTCCGCTGAGGAGTGGCAGCGACAGGTTGAGGATGACCGCATCAGGTGACGTGCTGAACGCCTGGCGCACGGCGTACGGGCCATCGCCGGCCTCGACGACCCGGTACCCCTGCTGCTCGAGGGCGCGAGACAACCCGATCCGGGCGGCCTGGTCAGGCTCTGCGATGAGGACGAGTGGAAGGGCGGTCATGGTCAGATCCCGTACGGTCCTGGTGCACCTCGGACGGTGCGTCGGTGGACAGCATCGCGACGACTAGGCTGGCGGCCCGAGGCGCGAGATCACCAGCCGGAGCTGGTCCAGGTCCGTCCGCAGGATCGACTCGGCCTTCTGCAGGACCTGCTTGTCGCTCGTCTCGGGCTTCGCCTGGGCGAACTTCACCATCATGCTGACGGCGACGAGGTCCTGGAGGATCGTGTCGCGAAGTTCGGTGGCGAGTTGCATGGAGAGGGCTGGCGTCATGGTGTGCTCCTGTTCACGTGTTACGCGTGTAGGTGCTTAGACGGCCGCCGAGGCCATTGCTTACAGCGCCGTCGTAGGGGTTCACCCTGATTCTTCTGTTTACCCGACTGACGCCGCCTCATTTGGTGGCCCACATCGAGGCCGGAATTTCGGGCGTCGTACTTCTCGAAAGACTTCTCATTGCTCCCCTAAGGAAGCGGAGCACAAAGATCAGGGTTAGCGCTAAGCGAGGAGAGGGGTGTCCCTCAGTAGTGTGGCTGGGTAGCGACTCCGGATGGAGCGCAGCGATCCGGGCGGCCAGTCCCCGAATGGGGACCCGGAGCACAGCATGGTTGTCGCGTACCGCTTCTCACCGTCGGAAATGGAGCCCGTCCTCGTCGCCCGCGCTCGTGCCGGCGACGACGAAGCGTTCAGCGAGCTCATGGGCGAGTACGGCGAAACGGTGCGCCGCCTGGTCCGCCGCTTCGTGACGGACTCGGACGACGCGAGCGACGTCGAGCAGGAGACGTGGATCCGGGCGTTCTCCCGGTTGGACTCGCTGCGCGATGTCCACCGCTTCCGGCCCTGGCTGAAGAGCATCGCCCGGAACTCCGCCCTCACCTTCGTCGCGGGCCGTTCGAAGCAAGGCGCCCACGTCCGGACCTTCCACACCTACGAGGACGATGAAGTCGAGGAGTTCGAGGACCTGAGCGAACCGACGCCCGAGGCCTACACGCTCTCCCGCGACAACCGACGGAAGATCTGCGAAGCACTCGGCTCGCTGTCCCAGACCGACCGCGATGTGCTGGACATGCGCGAGCGTCTTCGTCTCGACTACGACGAGATCGCGACCAGGCTGGGTATCTCCCGGAACGCGGCCGAAGTACGGGTGTGTCGTGCCCGCGACCGGTTCCGCCGGATCTTTGACCTCGTCGAGGACAGGCAGTCGCGGTGCGGGACCAACCCGCTCCGGATCAGCGAGCTGATCGACGCAGAGCTCGACGAGAGCACCGCGCGAGACGTGCGCGCCCACATCAAGGGCTGCGGCGAATGCAACGAGCGGTTCGTGACGATGCAGGCTGGCCAGGCCGTCTACCGCAACTGGGGTGGCCTCGCGATGCCCGGCCTCACCGGCGGCGGACTCCTTGGATTCCTCGCGGAAGCCGCGCAGCGAGTGTTGGGCCTCGTCGGCCTCGGGGGCAGTGCAGGCGGAGGCGCCGCAGGCGCGACGACCGTCGCCGGGGCGACAACCGCAGGTGGCGCCGCTGTGGCCACCATGGCTGCGACGTCGGCGTCCAGCGCAGGCATCTCGGCCGTCGTCGTCACCCTGATCGCGACGACGACGATCGCGGGTGGCGCCATGCTCCCGGTCGACCGTGCCCCTCACGTGACCGAACCGCTGGCAGCGACGTACGCCTCGGCCGATGTGATCGGGCCATCCACGCACGAGGCCGTACTCGACGCACGACCGACCGCGACTCCCCCAGCAGCGCTCGCCGCTGACCAGCGCCTCGCCGACATTCCCTCGCCTTCGGTTGCAGACGAACTTGTCACGACCGCGGGCCTCGCCTCGGAGCTCCCGGAGTCACAGGACGCCGTGGAAACCCCCTCCGAGTCGGACAGCCCGGGAGCCCAGCCGCTCGCCGGTATGTCTGAGGTGCCTGCCGCGACAGGCCCTGCGGTCCATGCTCAGAATGCCTCGGGTTCGGGCGCAGCTCCCGCGAGCAACGCCTCGGGCACGGGGGGCACGTCCGGCAACGGCAGGAACTCGGCACCTGGCCAGCTCAAGCAGGGGCGAGCCGATGTCTCGCCGTCACACGCGCCCGGAAACGGGTCCACGGATGCCGCCGTGAAGGCACAGGGCGCTGGCATCGCGCGCGGTCGAGCCACGGAAACTGGTGCCGCCAAAGCGGCCGCTGGCTCGATCCCGGTCATGTCCCAGAACAGCCTGGCCAGCACGGCCACGGGAAGCGCCGTACTCCCCGGGAACGGGAACAACGGCAACAACGGCAACGGCAACAACGGCAACGGCAACAACGGAAACGGGAATGGCAACGGTGCCGCCGCCTCCGCGGCGAGCAATGGCGGAACTCAGGTCAACAACGTCGCGGGGGCGGGCAATAACGGTGTCGGGCACGGCAACGAAGGCGGTGGGAAGGGCAATTCCCGCGGGAAGTAGGGCTTGAGGGCGGCCCGCTGTCCGTCGCCGGATCAGACCCCACGCCCTCCTCCGGAGGTACGTGGACTCAGGCCTGGGCTCGTGGACGCATCGCCAGCTTCAGGTGCTGCCGGACGCGCTCTTGCCGGCCTCGGAGTTCGGCCCGTGCGACGGAGTCCAGCAGGGCGGCGGCGCCGGTCAGGCCCGGTCGCTGCGCGACTCGAGCGTCTCGATGAGGATGGCCCTCAGGCTGGCGATCACGGTTGATCTTCACCCACTCATGATGAGGGCCCTGCGCTTGGCGAATATGCGCCCGCTCAAGAGAAAACGCAAAGATTCGTTAGGCTGCAACGGATCTGACCGATCGACGGCCTCGCGCTGTCCCGATCAGTGGCGCGTCGCCTCAGGGACGGCGATGGATGGTCGGCGAGGTGCACTCGACGACGTTTTCTGACGATTTCATTCGGGTAGCCACCCAGAGATAGTGATGCGAAACAAAACCGGAGGTTCCTTCCATCTTCTGATTGAGTTCTGATCGATTGATCGGAACGTAGACAAACCAGGAGGCGGGCATGGCACTGGTTGCAGTAATCGAGATGCGGGACGACATCCGGGCACGGGTGGCGCGCATCCTCCAGACCGATGGATTCGATGTGGCCGAGGCGACAGACAGCGTTTCGGCGCTTCGCACGACATACGAGGAACGCCCGGACCTGGCGCTCGTGGACCTCGATGCTGGCGGTGTCGGGGGGCTTGAGCTGATCCGGATCCTTCGCGCGGCTTGCGATGTCCCGATCGTGGGACTGGTCGACGATGCCGACGACTCGGCGGACATCGTGCGGGCCCTGGACGCCGGCGCGGACGACGTCATCACGAAGTCCTGCGCGGCGGTTGAGCTCCTCGCACGTGTGCACGCTGCGGTACGTCGGTACCAGCGGGTCGCCACCCGCCCCGCGGCGCTGCGAGTCGTTGAGACCGGGGCGTTGACCATCGACCGCGACGCGCGGTCGGTGAAGAAGCACGGCGTCCCGGTGTCCCTCTCGAACACCGAATATCGCTTCCTGGACGCCCTCGCCAGCCAGGTCGGCCAGACCGTACCGCACCGCTTCCTCCTCACCACGGTGTGGGGCGAGGAATACCTGAACGACGTGCAGTACCTCCGAGTCTACGCCGGCTACCTGCGGCAGAAGCTCGAGGACAACCCCAAGAGCCCGCAGTACCTGGTCAGCGAGTGGGGCGTCGGGTACCGCCTGGCGCGGCTCCCAGTCGAGACGTTCCGCCGGACGGAAGCGGCCGAGTTCTCGCGGACTCCCGAACTCGCACTCGCGTTCGGGCGCTAGTCGAGCCAGTCTCCACCGAG
This sequence comes from uncultured Dehalococcoidaceae bacterium, assembly GCA_964414675.1. Classification (GTDB taxonomy): domain Bacteria; phylum Chloroflexota; class Dehalococcoidia; order UBA2979; family UBA2979; genus W-Chloroflexi-9. The sequence goes on along the minus strand of CAYPYF010000007.1, from coordinate 9,353 downwards.
GCCCTGACGACAGGAGCCGGCGATTCGCCGGCTCCTGTCGTTTCTCGGCCGTGTACGTGGTCAGCCGCTGCCCGGCCACTGCAGGAGGATCCCACCGCCCGCGGTACTCGCTGTCGCCATCGGAGGTGCGAACGGGCGCGCCTGCACCCAGCGGTCAGGATGGTCGTGGCGGTACACCCAGCTGATCACCTCGTGGACGAGCCGGGCGGGGTCTCCCAGCTTCCGGATCGTCCGGTCCGCACCCGCGAGGGATGCACGCGTGCCCCCCGAGGCGTCGTGCGATTCCGACAGCGCGAGGACAGCCAGGTCATACGTGAAGCGGATCGCCCGGATCAACTGCGGGCCGCCGAGGTCGGACACATCGAGGTCGACGATGGCGAGGTCGGCCGGGGTGTCCACCAGTAGCCGGAGCGTCTCTGCGCCACCCTGTGTCGCCACCACCTCGAGCCCTGCTGCCTCCAGGCCGCGCTTCAGGTGCGTCCGGGTGACGTCCGAGTGTTCGACCAGCACGATGAGCGTCATCGTGGTCGCCTCGAGCCGGTCCCGTGCGCGTCGTCCATGCCGGAAGGCTATCGCGCGGGACCTCCACGAGTCGTCGGCAGGTCGTGATGGGCCGTGGAGCGGGTGTCGGGATCTGTAAAGAACGTCGCGTCCTGGCGGAGGTCAGTCCGTGAAGACCACCGTGACCCAGCTGGTGCCGTCGCTCTCCCCGACGACCCCCAGGCCAACCTTCTGAAAGACCGGATTCAGGATGTTGGCGCGATGCACGGGGCTGGCGAGGAAGGCGCGCACGATCTCGGGCATCCCGGCTGCCCCGCCCCGCCCCCGTCCGACGTTCTCGCCAGCCGCCCCGAACGCCGCTCCTCCGCGGTTCAGACGTCCGCTCAGGCTGCTGCCGTCCGAACCGTTGTGCGACAGCCGGCGCTGCGCGGCGATGTCAGAGGCGTGCCCGGCGGCGATCGTTCCGAGCGTCGTGTGGGCGTTCAGGGCCGGCAGCCCCTCGGCCGCTCGCGCCTCGTTGATCGCCGCGAGCAGTGCCGACGCCAGCCCCGCGTTGTCAGGCACCGCGGCCATCGATGCCGGGGGCATCGAGGTGACCGTGGCCATCGGCGGCTGGGTGGCCGAGGGTGTCGGGGCGAGGGCGGTCGGCAACGGGGTGGCCGCCGCGGACGGGGTCGCAGACGGCGCTGCGGGGGCTGGTGTGCCGCTGGCGATGTGATTCAGTACGACCGCAGGTGCCGCTGTCGGCGTTGGCGCCGGGCCGCCCTGGGCCTCCAACGGGCTCGGTGCGCCGGCCCCGAGTTGAGGTCCCCCGTCCCCGCCGCCGTCGATGCTCGACACGACCCGCGGGCCGGGGCTTCCGGTGCCGTTCTGGAGATCGGCTGGTGCACCCGGCACGCCGGATGTGGCCGGGGTGCCGGGGATGTTCGACGTGTTCGCAGACGTTGGGGCCTCCGTCGTTCCGGACGATGGTGCGACCTCTGAGTTGCGGTCCGAGGCCGTGGATGCGCTCGTCCCGATTGAACCGCCTGGGCTACCGCCCGGCTCATCCTCGGAGTCCATGCCGAGCCGACGTGACGCGGTCTCCTGCGCCCAGTCCAGCACGTGCGAAGGTCCTGCGTTCACGGCGGCGCGCAGCGATGTCTTCTCTTGAGGAGTGACCGTGAGCACCGCGATCGCGGCGATCACCATCAGCAGGCCCGCGCCAATGATCCGTAGCATCCGATCCTCCTCAACTGCGGAGAGGATCGCCTGCGCTCCGCAAGGAACCGAACAGAGGTTCATCAGAGGCCATAAGGGAGGGATTCGAAGGCGACGGGCCGGATCGCCAGTGATTCCGCCACACGGTCTTTCTCGGCGTAGCAATTTGCTCCGGTCAGAGGCACCCGGGCCTGATAGAACGTCAGAGCCCACGTGCGCTCCGGACCGTGGCTCCGATCATTCCTGACACGTTTCAGATGGGTCTGCATTACCTGGGGTTAGTCCGCGCCGTACGTTTGACGCCGCAGTGGCGCTCCCCACAACTCGGTTCCCCGCTACGGACTCGACCGGGTAGCGCCGTGACTCGACCGCGATGTTGAGTCATACCTCGGAGGTCGGACCCGGCCTCCGAGGCTGCGTCACACTCGTTCCCGCCGGCACAGGCTGATAGCGACACACGCGCCGATCGGCGACCCGCGCGTACGCGCGGCGTCCCACCTGTCTGATGCCCGGCAGGCGGAAGTAGGGTGCGATCAGCACCCCGCCAGGCAGGATCTCCACGACGCCGCCGACGGCATCGAAGCCGCCGCGCACTCGACCGTCCGGGTCGATGAGCTGGAGGGCACGCGCCGCCTCGGCGGGGGTGACGCCCGTCCCGTCGTAGGCCGTCGGGTCGCCCGAGCTGACGAAGCGGAGCGCCCCGTACCGGTCGAGGCGCTGGAACGCGGCGATCCAGCGCCGGCACGAAGAGCAGTCGCCATCCCAGACGACCAGCCGGCCCCGCTCCGGAAGCCGCAGGAACGCCGAGAGCAGGGTGAACATCAGCACCGCGAACACGGCGACGCCCAGCACGTCGTTCGGCGTCGGGGCGACCGCGAACATCCCGAGGTGAAGCGGGAGCGCGATGCCCATCACGAGCGGCCGCAGCCTGCGTGACCAGATCCCGAAGCCCATCAGAAGCTCGAGGGCGACCGTCGTGATCGCGAGTGGCACCGCGATGGCGGAGACCCCGGGGATCGGGATCTCCGCGTCAGTGAAGTGGTAGCGGAGGACCACGCCGGTCAGGAACTCCTCGTTTATCTTCGCGAGCCCGGCGAACGTGTAGATGATCGAGACCTGGGCCTGCATCAGGAAGAGCGGCCACGCCAGCACGGGGCCGCCCCCTCGGGGCCGCAGCGCGTAATGGCGCTCGCAGTCGAGGAGTGCGACGAACATCACCATCAGGGTGAGCAGGTAGAAGTGGTTGTTGTAGATGCCGGCCCCGAGCATCAGCACCGGAGCGAGCCCGAGCATCGCCACCGCGGCCGCACGAGCCCACCACCCGAGGATGATGAGGACTGACAGCGCGATCCATGGCAACAGGAGCCACGGCGCCTCGCCCATCGGCAGGTAGCCGATGCCCCGCACCGCTGCCATGACACCCACGACGACGCGTATCACCGCCAGGTGTCGCGGGCTCGCCTCGCGAGACAGGAGGCTATTCACCCCGGTCCTCGAAGACGCGCGCGAACATCTGCCACGAGAACGGCGGCGACTGTTCCTCTTCGTGAGCGTACTGAAGCGCCCAGGCGGGGAACGCCACCTGCAGGAGCAGATAGACCATGACGAAGTAGCTCACGAGCCGTTGACGCCATCGAGGCATGGATCCCCCAGGTCGTGAGCGTAGGAGCCGTCCCGTCAGGCGAACGAAAGAGAACATAAGAGTGGGTCAGTTACGCCGCGCCACTCCACCGGCCCTGTGCGACAGGTCCAGCGGGCTCACTCATTCCACCAGCATCACGGTCCAGACCTCGGCGACGGCGCCGTTCTCGTAGTCGATCGTGACGATGCCGTTGCCGCTCACCCGGACCGTCGAGGCGATGACCTGGACGCCCGACATCGTGCCGTCGCCCGCCAGCTCGTACGCCGCGGTGGGGAGATAGATGAGTCCGCTGAGGGAGTCCACGGTGCCGCCGTGAACCATGGTCCTGGTGCAGCCCACGGACTGCCAGAACGTCAGGCTCTCGTATGGCCCCGACAACTGCGGCGAGAACCCGAGGGGCCGACCGCCAGCGAGGTCGATCGCGCCGCAGGAGCCTCCACGGGTCGTATTGAAGATCGTGACCCCGTCGCCGGTGATGTCGCCGTTTCCGCGGATCGTGAATCCGCCGCCGGCCATCACGTACAGCCCGGACTCGAAGACCACATCCTTGTTGCCCGCGATCGACAGGCCGCCCCAGTAGACGCCCGGCCGCAGGGTCTGGCTCCCTCCACCGCCGAGGCTCCTGAGCGCGGGGCTCGCGGACGTCCCCCCGGAATCGGGTGACGTCGGGAGCGTCAACGGGTCGGGCTCGAGCAGGTATGAGAGCGGGTCGTCGACACGCCACCCGAGCGACTGCGGCATCGGGTCCACGGTCGTGTTCGAGGTGATCCACGTCGAGCCCTCGTAGTAGCGGTCGAACTGTGCGCTCTCGACGATGACGTTGCCGACGATGTCGATGGCGTAGTTGGGACAGCTCGAGTTCACCAGGATGCCTGCGTCGATGACCTCTAGGGTGACGTTTCCTTCCACCTGGAACGCCTGGCAGGCCGCGTGGCTCAGCGCCATGATCCCGTACTCGGTCGGCAGGGTCCGCAGCTGCGCCACGGCGCGCGCACCGACCGAGGGCTGCCCGACGCCAAACAGCGTCCCGAAGCGCCAGATGCTGGGCCGTCGCGCCTCCACCTCGATCGCGCGAGGGTCGCTGCCATACTCGGTCGTGACGATCACCTCGACGTCTGACGCGACGGCGGGGTAGCCGTTCGTGTCCAGGAACCCCTCTGCGCTTGCGCGTGCCGCGAGGAGCTTGGCCAGTGCGTTGGGGTCGTCCGCCTCCCATGGGAGGTCTTGCGCTCCGGCCAGTGCTGCGAGGTCCACGGCGCGCTGTGCTTCGCGCCGGTCCGCGAACATCTGGCCGAAGTCGATGACGATCACGCCCATCACCACGAAGACCATCATGGCGGCGACCAGGAGGGGCAGCGCCTGCCCTCGCTCGTCGCGATGGACCCGTGACCCGACGCGGGCGAACGTGTGCATGCGTCTCTTCAGCATGACGGAGTCCTCCTCAGCTCACGCGACCTGAGCGGTGAGCGCGACGATCAACGCGCCCGCGGCAAGCGCCGGGGCGTAGGGCAGTGTGTCCTGACGACGATGTCCTGCAACCAGCCAGACCACGGCGAGGGCAGCGCCGGCTGCGCTGGTCGCCACCACGAACTGCAACGCAGCCGACGGCCCCACCAGCGCACCGACGGCGGCGCCGGCCTTCACGTCACCCGCCCCCAGGCCGCCCCGGGAGAGGACCGACAATCCCGCGAGGATCCCACCGGCGGCCGCGAGCCCCCCGAGGGAGGAACCGAGTGCGGCTGGTCCCTGCAACGCAGCGAGCAGCAAGGCGGCCATCACGGCCGGGTAGGTAACGGTGTTGGGGATCCGGCGTTCCCGGAGGTCCACGACCACCGCGATCGCGAGGAGCGCGACGCTGCAGCCGAAGGTGGCGCCCGCGTACGACTGGGCCACGAGCCCACCGGTGGTAGCGCCCGCGATGACCGACGCGGCGCCCCCGACCGGCGCGTCCCACCGCAAGGAGGCCCTCACGAAGTCCCCCCGGTCATATGCGGGACGAGTTCTACGTTCACACCCGGCTGGAGGTGGAGACGGCCGGCTTCACCCTCGGCCAGCTCCAGCACGTGGCGAGCACCTCGCCCGCCTCGGCTGAACCGCCACGGCCGTACGGAGGAACGCACGCGTGTGACCGTCGCATGATCGTCCAGGTACACGACGTCGATTGGGTACGACATCAGCCACGTGTGCACGGAAGTGCAACCGGGGAACAGCATCCCTTCGCCCGCGCCCGGCGCCGCGCGTCCGATCAGGCCGCGCATCCGCAGCCACCAGCGGTCGGCGGCGCGCACGGACACACGCGGCCCGAGCAGGCTCGCGCAGGGTGCGTTCATCGGATCAGCGGTTCGCGAAGAAGTCGAGGACATTCAACGCCACCGGTCCCAGGATGAGCAGGAAGAGCGTGGGGAAGATGAAGATCACCGTCAGCAGCGTGATCCGCAGCGGGAAGGTGTTGGCGCGCTCGCGCGCCGCCTGGCGTCGACGCTCGCGGAGCTCGGCCGACTGTGCGCGAAGCACCCGCGCGATGGGGACGCCGTTCCGCTCGGCCTGCGCGATGGCGCGCGTGAACAGCGCCATCTCACGCGAGCCCGTGCGTCGCGCCATCGCCTCCATGACCTCGTCGCGAGGTCGCCCCAGGCTGATCTCCCGGATCGACCGCGCCAGTTCCTCGGTCAGCGGCCCGTCCAGCTTCTCGGAGACGTTGATCAGCGCCGCCTGCAGTCCGACGCCCGCCTCCACGTTCGTGACGATGAGGTCCATCGCGTCCGAGAGAGACCGCTCGATGACGTCGATCCGTTTCCTGGTCATCTTGCCGAGCAGGTAACCCGGTGCGGCGATCCCCACACCGATCCACGCCACCATCAGGGTGGCGATCACGCTCAACCCGGGCGCTCGCAGGGCGATGGCGACGAGGATGACCATGGACGGGAGGAGGACGCCGAAGCCCGCCCACGCCGCGATGAACCGCGCGACGGGGATTGCGACCCCCGCGGCCTCCAGCCGGTGACCCAGTTTCGCCTCGGACGTGCCCGGCATCACCGAGGATGACCACGCCCACATCGCGCCGAGCATCGGGCCGATGACCCGCTCCATGAACGATCGCTGCTCCGGGGAGACCTCGACGTCTTCGAGGTCCTGCACGCGCCGTCGGATCATGGGGGCCGGACTACGTCGCATCGCGCCGGCGGTGAAGAGCGCGACGGTCAGGCCGGCCATCCCCGCGAGGATCGGTGGCTCCACCTCACGCCTCCAGCTTCGTGACGCGCTTGATGAACCAGTACCCCAGCGCGTCCGACACCATCGCGATCGCCAGGACGATGCGGCCCGTGGGATCCGTGAAGAGCAGTCCGAACGTGTCGGGGAGCATTGCCGTGAGGGCCGCCGTGAGGAGCAGCGGGAAGCTCGCGAGGATCACCGCGGAGTACCGCTCGCGCGAGGTGAGCGCCTTGATCTCCGCACGGAAGAGGTGCCGGTCGCGGATCGTCTTCGCCACACCGGCGAGGATCGGGGCGAGGGAGCCGCCGCTCGTGCGCTGAATGAGGATCGCCGTCGCCACCATGTCGAAGTCCGGGCTGCCCAGCCGTTCGTTCGCCTGGATGAGCGCCTCGTCTACTCCGGCGCCGAGCCGGATCTGGTCGCGCATCCGCACCAGCTCGCTCGCCAGCGGTTCCTCCACCTGCTCGGAGACTGAGTGCAGCGCCTGCAGATACCCGAAGCCGGACTGCAGCATCGACGCCATCAGGTCGCACATCTCGACGAGTTCGCGCTCGATCTGTGCCCGTCGACCGGCGATGCGCCGCCGGAGGATGAAGCCGGGTGTCAGTACGGCGAGCACCCCCGCTGTCCCCATCAGGGCGATCGCTACGAGCGGCCCCACGCCCATCGCCAGTCCCAGGATCAGTCCGAAGACCACACCGACGCCCGCGATGACCGAACGCAGACCGACATACTCGCTTACGCGCATGCTCAGGCCGGCGCGTTCCAGCATCCGTTCGACTTCGGAGCTGGACTGCTCGTTCTGCACGAAGCGGTGCAGCAGTGGGATCCGCGTCCGCGGACGGAGGAGGTCCACATCGGATGGTGCGGTGTAGGTCGCGCCGTCCTGGATCGACTCGAGGCGTCCACGGACCCGGGCGCGGGACGGCTGGGATGCGCGTGAGAGCGCGGTGACCATCGATGCCACCATCAGCCCCGCGCCGCCCGCGATGAGCCACTGCAATAGCACCGGGTCCAACGAGGTGCTCATATCGCCAGCCCGACGGTCGGGGGCGAGACCCACTGCTCAGAGATACCGAAGGCGGGGAACCGCTCGGAGAAGCGTGGCCGTACCCCGGTCGAGACAAGGCGTCCCGTCACGCGGCCCTCGGCATCCAGCGACTGGTCTGCGAAGCGGAAGACGTCCTGGATCGAGACCAGGTCCCCCTCCAGCCCGACGACTTCCGTGATGTGCGTCACGCGCCGTGAGCCGTCCATCATGCGGCTCACCTGCACGATCATGTGCAGCGCGGACGCCATCTGCTGGCGGATCGCGGAGGTGGGCAGGTCGAACCCGGCCATCATCACCATGTTCTCGATCCGGGACAGCGCGTCTCGAGGTGTGTTCGCGTGGACCGTGGTGATCGAACCCTCGTGGCCGGTGTTCATCGCCTGCAGCATGTCGAACGCTTCGGACGAACGGACCTCGCCGACGATGATGCGGTCAGGGCGCATGCGGAGCGAGTTCCGGACGAGGTCGCGCTGGGTCACATCGGCTCCGCCTTCGCCGCCGGCCGGGCGCGCCTCCAGCGAGACGACGTGCGGCTGCCGGAGGCGGATCTCCATCGGGTCCTCGATCGTGACGACGCGCTCCTGCTTCGGGATGAAGGCCGACAGCGCGTTCAGGAACGTGGTCTTGCCGGAGCCCGTCCCTCCCGAGATCACGATGTTCACCTTGGAGACGACACAGGCGCGAAGGAACCCGGCGACCTCCTGCGTGATCGTCCCGATCCGTACCAGGTCGTCCACGTCGAAGCGGTCCGTGCGGAACTTCCGGATGCTGATCGTCGTGCTCCGCACGGCGATGGGGGGCAGGACGATGTTCACGCGGGAGCCGTCCGGCAGGCGCGCGTCCACCATCGGCGAGCTCTCGTCGAGGCGCCGGCCGAGGGGGGCTACGATCCGCTCGGCGATGCGCCGGACGTGGTCAGGCCCGCGGAACCGCACCCCACTGGCGTAGAGGAGGCCTTCGCGCTCGTAGAAGATCTCGGACGGGCCGTTGACCATGATCTCGGTCACGTCCGGGTCGTTCAGCAGCGACTGGATCGGGCCGAAGCCGAGCACTTCGTCCACCACGTCCGTGAGGACTTCCTGGCGGGCGATGCCCTGGAGGCCCGGCGCCACCTCACCCAGGATGCGTCCCGTCGCCGCCTCCACCTGCGCCCGGCGCTGCGAGTCCGGCAGCGCGTCCATCGCGCGGACGTTGAGGTCCTCCACCAGTCGCTCGTGCACCCGCTCGATGAGCGCTTCGTTCGAGGGCTCTACGCTCCGCAGCGGGGTGCGCACCAGGTCGGATCCGACTGTGACCATTACGAGCTCCGTCCCACAAGCGGCAGGCTGGCGAACGAGAAGCGGCGGGAGCGGTCCTCGGTCAGGCCGGCGATGGACTCGGACAGCCCGAGCAACTCCCGTGCGAAGCGGCTGCGTGGATTCGACTGCACGATCGGGATGCCCGTCTGCACGGACAGTCCCACGTGGCCGTCGTGCGCGATCAGCGAGGTGATGTCCTTGCCGGTCGCGCGTTCGACGTCCTCCGGCGTCACCGCTGCCGCACGCGTGATGTCGTTGACCACCAGGCGCACGCGTTCCGGCGCCACCGCCCATGACTCGAGGATCCGCAGTGCCGTCTTGGTGTCCTTGATGCTCGAGACGTCGAGTGACGACACCAGCAGGACGATCGCCGCTTCGTTCAGGGACGCGGCGACCACCTCATTCATCGTGCCCGGGGTGTCGATCACCACCCACTCGTACGATTCGG
>CAYPYF010000006.1:39451-63999 GCA_964414675.1 uncultured Dehalococcoidaceae bacterium | reverse complement strand
GCGATCGGGACGCTGGGCGGGAACGGCCTCCTGAGGCTGGGTGTGACGGTGGAGGGCAAGCAGGTCGACCCTGCTCCGTACCTGCTGCAGGACGTGTAGGCCTTGTTGAGCCCTCGCACAGCGGAGCATGCATTCGCCGCTGCGTCGGACAGGGTGTTACGATCGCGCTTCCCTTGTGGGGCACCGTGGTGGGTGTGGCCTAGCGGTTAGGGCGTCAGGTTGTGGCCCTGAAGATCGGGGGTTCAAATCCCCTCACCCACCCCATTCCCCCCTCCTTTCGGACCTGAGGCGCGGCCCGTCGACGACACCCAGCGGTGTTACGATTCGCGCCCACCAACGGGCGGAAGGGCGTCGGCATGGCTGCTGGTTCACGTGCGGCTGATTCGTTCAGAGTTGGCCGACGGTCGGCATCCCCCGGGATGGCCCTCACCCTCGCTGTCGCGCTCATCCTCGTAGCGATGTTCCTGGCCTCGTGCAGTGGGGACGGCGACGACGAGGCGCCCCCGACCGGCGCGACGCTTGCGGAGCGGTGGCTGCGCGCGGGTGAGGACAACAACGCCGCGATCGCGGTCTACGAGCGGAGCCTGCCGCCCGCGTTCGCGGACCTCCTCAACCCCGGTGCGGATGCGGACACCCCGCCCGAGGACCTCATCGCCCTGCCGGTCCACCCGCAGGGCGTATTGCTGGGGTCGTACTCCCTCCGGCGCTCCGATGGCTCGCAGATCGCCTGGCTCTTCTACGACGTGTCGGCGAGCACGATGGGCGAGGTCTTCGACGTCGTGGTCGGGCAGATGGACGTGAGTCCCTGGCAGGTGCTGACGCAGTCCGGCACGCGCTCCCACCGGGTGCTCGGCTTCGAGAACACCCGTAACGAAGACGTGACCGGCAACGCTATCGCCGAGAACATCCCGGGCGCCTCGGAGTTCACGGTCGTCGTGGACCGCGATGGCACGGACGTGACGCTGACGATCAGGCAGAGCGCCCCCGTGCCGTTGCTGGAGGCGTCGCTGGACAACCGCCTGGTCGTGCAGGACATCTTCCCGGGTGCGGCCCGGATCGCCGGACTGCAGGAAGGCGACCAGGTCCGTCGAGTCGGCGACAGGGCGGTGCGGACTCCGGAGGAGCTCGAGAACGCCCTGGAGGCGATGGCGATGGGGCCGCGGACGGTCTCCTTGCTCTACGTCCTTCAGTTCGCCCCACCACTGCAGGCCAAGCTCCCGCCGTTCGTCCCCGTGCAGGGGTTGAGCCTGCCTGCGGACTTCCCGGCGCTGGACATCTGGACCGCGTTCGACCTCGACCAGTTCGAGGCCGCGAAGGATCCCACGGGCCGCTATCACTTCGCGTCGCTGTTCTCGCAGGACTCGCCGACGGAGGTGGCGAACACCGTGCGCGCCGCGCTGGTGGCTGCGGGGTGGGAGATCACCTCGGACGACGCGGCCGGGTTCGGGACGACGATGGAGTTCTCGCACGAGGGAGACGGCCTCGCGGGGCTGGTCTCCATCGACGAGGCGGAGATCGACGACTCGCTGACCCAGCTGTTCGTCCAGATCCAGACCGCGTCCCGGTAACCCAGCCCGCTGCACATCGGGTGAATCCCTGTGTCCTGTAGGGTTCCGTCCCCGCGCCTTAGTGGCGTTCCCTCATCCCTCGTCCCGGCCCGCTCGCGATGATTGCCGTGAGAGGTGGCGCACTCCGCGCCGCCTCGCCACGCGGCAAGGACGCCGCGTGCCGTATCGGTACAGGAGGCCGGGATGTCTTTGCAGATCAACACCAACGTTGCTGCGCTGAACGCGCAGCGCAACCTGAGCGCCACGAACCGCACCCTGGGCGGACTGTTCGAGAAGCTCTCCAGCGGCATGCGGGTGAACCGCGCCGCCGACGACGCCGCCGGACTCGCGATCTCCGAGAAGATGCGCGCCCAGATCCGCGGCATGCGGCAGGGTCAGCGCAACGCTCAGGACGGCATCTCCATGCTCCAGACCGCCGAGGGCGCGCTGGGCGAGGTGCACAACATCCTGCAGCGCGTGCGCGAGCTGGCGATCCAGGCCGGCAACACCACGCTGTCCTCCAGCGACCGTGCCGCCATCGGCGAGGAGATGCTGGCGCTGCGCTCAGAGATCGACAACATCTCGAACCGGACGCGCTTCAACGGCCAGCAGCTGCTGACCGGCGCGCTTGCCGTCACCGTGGACACTGCGGCCTCGACCGCGGACACCGTCACCTCGACCGCGAACGGCGCGACCGTCTCCGTGGCGAGCATCGACGTCTCGCGGGCCGAATCGTCCTCGACGTACAGCCTGTCGAACGCGGGTGCGGTGCTCACCGCCTCGGTCACCACGGCGGGCTTCACGCGGTCCGAGACCTTCACGGTGCAAGACATGGGCGCGAACGCGACCCAGGCGGTGACGTTCGAGCAGCTGGGCATCACGCTCAACCTCGCGCACGACGCCAACGCCGGCAACGTGACGGGCGCCACGATCGCGACCGCGTTCAACGGCACGACGGCGGACACGACCGGCAGCAGCAGCGCGATCTTCCGCGTCGGCGCCGAGGTGGGCGACGACGTGGCGCTGTCGTTCCGCGACATGCGGAGCTCTGCCCTCGGGTCCGCGGGCAACACCCTGGATCTCCTCATCGCCGACAACTCGGCCGTGGCGACGTCCGCCGACGCCGACACGATCGTGACCTCCGTGGACGAGGCGATCGAGCAGGTCTCGACGTTCCGCGCCCAGCTGGGCGCCGCGCAGAACCAGATGGAGACCGCGGTCAACAGCCTGGCGGTGTCCGTCGAGAACCTGTCCGCTTCTGAGTCTCGGATCCGCGACGCGGACATCGCGCAGGTGTCCTCCGAGCTCGTGGCGAAGCAGATCATGCAGCAGGCGGGCGTGTCCGTCCTCTCGCAGGCGAACACGGCTCCGCAGGCGGTGCTGTCGCTCCTCCAGCAGTAACGGACGCCGTGACGCCCTCGCGGGCGGTCTGAAGCTCAGGCCGTCCCGTGGGGGTGTTCAGGGTTCGCCCGGCTACCGAGGGCTACGGCGGCTGCCGATGATCCTCGCAGGGGGAGCGGTGCGCCATGTCAGACGTACGTGTCGAACGGCCGAACTCCATCTCACCGGTCGGCGTGCCGGCCTCCGAGGAGCGCCGTCGCGAGGGTGACGGCTCGCGTCAGCAGCGCGAGCCCCAGGACCAGCCCGGCGGGCGCGAGGAACTCGCGGTGGCGCTGGGTGAACCGGGCCGCATGCTGCGGGCCGAGCTGGAGCAGGACGCGGACGGGGAGCTCATGGTGCGCGTGGTAGACCGGAACCGAGGCGAGGTGGTCGCGGTGCTGAGCCCGGACGAACTGCGCGCGCTGGCAGACCAGACCGGCCTGCCGCCTGGCCTGCTGTTCCAGGCGCGATCGTGACTGGCCGAAGCATCGAGGGCCGAAGCATCGGACGCCGGAGCGTCGGACGCCGAAGGATCGAGGGCCAGACGGCATGGTGAGTGGCGGCAGCGGACGCATCACGTTCGGGGGCATCGCCTCCGGCATCGACACGAACTCGATCATCACGCAGCTGATGCAGATCGAGCGCCGCCCGATCATGCTCGCCGAGAACCGCCTCTTCGAGGTCCAGCAGAAGACGAACGCCTTCGGCGCGGTCGCCAGCGCGCTCGGTTCGCTCCTGGACCGCGCGAAGGCGCTCAACACCGCCGACACCTACCGGGCTCGCGCGACCTCCGTGCTCGCGAAGGAGGTCGACGCGAACAAGGTGCAGGCGACGGCGACCTCCGGCGCTGCGATCGGCTCCTATACGTTTCACGTGACCCAGAAGGCGACGCAGACCTCGACCAGCAGCGCGACATCCGTCGGCGCGGTGGTCGACGCCGCTGCCGCCCTCGACAAGGCCGGGTTCGGCACCGCGGTCACGACCGGGACATTCTCCATCAACGGCACGCAGTTCACGATCGCCGCCGCAACGGCGCGCACGCTCGCGAGCGCGGCCTCGGTCGGCGCGGCGTTCGATGGCGGCGTACCCCTCGCGACGGCGGGGCTCGACATCGCGCCCACCGCGGGCTCGTTCTCGATCAACGGCGCGACGATCAACTACGACCCGACGACGGACAAGGTCGCGGACGTGATCGGCTACATCAACAACTCCGCGGCAGGCGTCACCGCCTCGTTCGACTCGACGACGAAGATGTTCACGCTGACCCAGAAGGCGATCGGAGCCGCCGGGACGATCACGGTCGCGGACGACACGGGGAACTTCCTCGAGGCGATGAAGCTCGTCGACGGGGGCGGTGCGACGATTGGCGTCGAGACCGCCGGCACGGACATGGCCTCCCTGAACGACGTCCTCGCCGAGATCAACAATGCGGCGATCGGCGTGACGGTCACGCTCGTGCAGGACGCCGAGGGACGCGACAACCTGCTCGAGATCACCTCGGGGTCCGCGGTGCAGCTCGGGAGTGGCGGGGACACCTCCAACTTCCTCTCGGCCACCAGCCTGCTGCAGTCGCCGCCCGGTACGACGCGGACGAGCCAGCGTGGCCTGGGCAGCGTGTCGCGGACGGACAACCTCTCGGCGGCGCGGCTCGAGACGACGCTGACGCAGGATCAGGGCTCCTTCAAGATCAACGGCATCGAGATCACGTACGACGCCTCGATCGACTCGCTCACCAACCTCGTGACGCGTATCAACAACTCCGATGCCGGCGTCACGGCCACCTACGATGTGTTCACGGACCGCCTGAAGGTCACCAACGACAGCTCGGGCGCCCTCGCAACATCGTTCGAGGATGTGACCGGGAACATGATGGCCGCGCTCGGCCTCGTGGGTGGCACGACGACGATGGGGCAGAACGCCGCGTACTCGATCGATGGCGGTCCGACGCGGTACTCCACGTCCAACACGATCACGGACGCCATCGACGGCGTGACGCTGACCGCGAACTCGACGACGACCGAGGCGGTGACGGTCACCATCAACCAGGCGAACAACAACGCTAACTCCGCGGTCGATGGGTTCGTGTCGCAGTTCAACAAGACCCTGGACACCCTCGGTCAGCTGACGGCGTACAGCGAGAAGGGGAGCAACGGCATCCTCTTCGGCGACGGCACGGTGCGGCGCATCGAGCAGGAGCTCCGCTCGATGGTGACGCGGGCCGTGCCGGGCCTCAGCGGTGGGCTGCGCACGCTCTCCGACATCGGGATCTCCTATGGCGCGGTGGGCGCCGCTGCGGGATCGGCCAACCGACTGGTGTTCGACTCCGCCAAGTTCATGAAGGCGATGACCAACGATCCGGAGGCCGTCGGCCAGTTGATGACGGTGTTCACCGCCAATGCGTTGCTGTCGCCCGGCGGGACCGGATCGCTCGCCTCGGTCGGCGGCGTGCCCTCCAACGCGACGAAGACGGGGCGGTACTCGATCACCTCGAACGCCGCGGGCAACCTCGTGGCGACGTTCACGCCGAACGACGGCACGGCGAGCGTGGTGACGAACGGCACGATCACGGCGGGGGGGACGAACACGACGCTCATCCCCGGCGTGACGCTCACGGCGGCCGGGACGCTGGTCGACGGGGTCGACGAGCTCGTCGTCGGGGCGTTGGCGGAGGGCTTCGGGAAGCGCCTCAGTGAGTGGATCGACGGCCTCACGAGGTCGGGCGGACTGATCGACTCGCGGAACGTGGAGATGGGCAACGTCTCCAAGAGCATCAACGAGCAGATCGACCGCCTGGAGGCACGCGTCTCCGCGCGCGAGCAGCAGTTGATGAAGAAGTTCACCGCGATGGAGATGGCGATCTCGCAGTTGCAGAGCCAGCAGGCGGCCCTGACGCAGATGGCGGCGCAGATGCAGAGCATCAGCGCCTCGAGAAGGAAGTAACGCGCCCCGTCGATCCGCCGATGCCTCGGAGGGGCGGCCTGAGGCGGCGAGGGAGTCGACATGGGGAAAACCCCGACTCCGGAACCCGGGAACGCGGTCGATGGTTCTGGTGAGCCGGACTTCCGGTCCGACGTAGCCCTCACCAGCAGCACGATCGCAGGAGACCACATGCAGTCTGCGCCTCAGACGTACCTTCGGATGCAGACCGCGACGGCGAGCTCGGGCGAGTTGATCGCGATGCTGTACGACGCGCTGCTGCGGAACCTCTCGCGCGCCGAGGGCGGTCTGGAGTCCAAGGACATCGAGTCCG
Organism: uncultured Dehalococcoidaceae bacterium; assembly: GCA_964414675.1. Lineage (GTDB taxonomy): Bacteria > Chloroflexota > Dehalococcoidia > UBA2979 > UBA2979 > W-Chloroflexi-9. The sequence goes on along the minus strand of CAYPYF010000006.1, from coordinate 57,822 downwards.
CGCACCACGCGCTGCTGCGGTCGCAGGACATCGTCCTCGAGCTGATGTCCAGCCTGGACATGGACGCCGAGGGCGAAGCCGGATCGATCGCGCGCCAGATGGCGCCGCTCTACGAGTACATGTACCGCCGCCTGCTGGACGCCAGCGTGCACAAGGAGACCGCTCCGATCGCCGAGGTGCGCCGGCTGGTCCAGCCCGTCCGCGAGGCCTGGCGCTTCGCGCTCGAGCAGGTGGCCCAGCAGTCAGCGTCTGCTCCCCGCATGGAGGACCGCCGTGGCTAAGTCTGTCGCCTCGATGCAGTTCGAGTTGTTGCGGGAGGTCTTCGACCTCGCGCGCGCGCAGCGCGCCTCGCTGGAGCGCGATGACCTGGACGCCGTGCTGGACCTGATGGGCGAGCGTGAGGCGATCATCGAGCGTCTCGCACGCCTCGCCGAGACCGCCGCCGAGACGCCCGAGAACGTGGTCGCGTTCCCGGGTGCGGAGGACCACGCCCAGCAGGACGCGCTGGCGCTGGACACCGTGATCCGCGGGATCCTGGAGCACGACCGGCAGAACGAGGCGATGTTGTTCGACAGGATCCAGCAGATCCGCGAGGAGCTGCCTCGCCTGGCGCGAGGACGCCGGGTCGCCTCGGCCTACCGGCCGACCTCGGAGTCCGGGTCGTTGATGAGCCGGTCCTCCTGAACCGGCGCCGCGAGGACGAACGATGACGCAGCCAGTCGTCCGGCGGGCCTCGCGGGGTCGTCGCGCCGGCCACGGGCTGGCCGGGTTCACCCTCGGCGTGGTCGCGGTCGCTGTCGGGCTGCTCTTTGCGCGTCCGACCACGGACGAGCCGCTGAACGAGGCCGCGCGGTACGCCGAGCAGGTGGCCGCGGTCCAGTTGATGGCGGACCCGGCCGCCCGGCCGGCTTCTGAGCCCCTCGCGTTCGCCGAGCCGGTGGAGTTCGCCGGCAGCGGCCAGATGGACGCGCTGTTCTCCAACCGTCACGCGACGCGCGTCGTGATTCCCTCGATCGGCCTCGATGCTGACGTGAGCCCGGTGGGGCTCGTGTTCCGCGGCGGCGAGCTGCAGTACGACGTGCCGCGGCTGGAGGCGGGCCAGTACGTGGGGACGGCGGCGCCCGGCGAGGCGGGGAACGTGGTCATCGGCGGGCATGTCGCCCGGCGGGGGGCGACTGGCATCTTCCAGGCGCTCCCGAATGTTGTCGCCGGTGATGTGGTGGAGGTCTACCGAGGCGACCGCATCTACCGATACTCAGTCATAGAGATCAAAGTCGTCGCAGCGGATGCGACGGACGTGATGGGCTCCACGCAGGACGCGACGCTCACGCTCATCACGTGCTTCCCGGAAGACAACTACGCCGAACGGCTGGTGGTCATCGGGCGGCTGCTCTGAAGAGCGTCTGCGCAGTCCGTCGGACGAACCGACGGATGCCGTAGACTCACCATGAGGAGTGTCCTGCGTGGGTATTGATCGAACCGGGCCGGTTGGCCCCTTCCGTTTCGCGGGCTCCCAGGCGGAGCACGCCCGCCAGTCCTACCGCCGCCAGCAGGCCGAACCGGCCGCGGGCCGCGAGGACAGCATCAACCTGTCGTCCGCCGCGATGGACGTGGCGAACGCCGATCCGGCCGAACGTGACGAGCTCGTGCGGCGGATCCGCTCCCAGGTCCAGGCCGGCGCGTACCGCGTGGACCCGGACGCGGTGGCGCGGCAGATGGTGGAGCGCGGCGAGGTCTAGCGTCCTCTTGCGTCTCCGTCACGAGGTGCCCCATCCCGCCAGTCCACGGCTGGTCTTCTCGTGCCTGAGCGCGTTTCGCGCTCTTAGGTAGCCCCTGAGTCTCGGACGCGGGGAGTCCCTCATACGGAGCCGGCGAGCGCGTCCGTAACCTCGGTCTCGCAGTGAATGCGCGGCGAGAGGGATACGTGCGTGGGGCAGAGTCTGACCCGTCTGACTGACACGTGGGACACGCTGTCCCCCGTCCGCAAGGGGATGCTGACCGCCTCCGGCCTGGCGCTCGTCGCGCTGCTCTTCGTGGTCTACTCCTGGTCCGGACGCACCGAGTTCATCACGCTCTACTCCAGACTCGATGGCGCCGACAGCGGCGAGATCGTTGAGCAACTGCGGTCCCGAGGCGTCCCGTACGAGCTGGAAGCCGGCGGTTCCACGATCCGCGTCCCCGCCGCGCAGGCGGACGAACTCCGCGTGGACTTCGCGACCCAGGGCCTGCCGACCGGCGGGCAGGTGGGCTTCGAACTCTTCGAGGGCTCCTCGTTCACCGCGACGGACTTCGTCCAGCGCCTGAACTTCCAGCGCGGCCTGCAGGGCGAGCTGGCCCGCACGATCGAGACCTTCCCTGACGTCGAGAAGGCGCGGGTGCACCTCGTGCTGCCGGAGCGCTCGCTCTTCATCAATGACCAGAGCCCGGCGACCGCGTCCGTCGTGGTGGGACTCCGCCCGGGCCGCACGATGGAGTCCGGTTCGGTCAGCGGCATCGCCCACCTGGTCGCGGGCGCGGTCGAAGGCCTCGGCAAAGAGAGCATCACGATCCTCGATGAGCGCGGGAACATCCTGTACGACGGCGCGCAGATGCTGGCGAACGACGGCCTGGGGCTGAGCTCCTCGCAGCTCACGTTGCAGCAGGAGTTCGAGCGGCGCATCGAGAGCGACGTGCAGTCCATGCTGGACCGCACGCTGGGGCCGGCAAAGTCCGCGGTCTCCGTGAGCGCGACGCTGAACTTCAACCGCGTGGAGCGCCAGAGCGAGCAGTACACGACCCCCGGCGACGGCACGCCGCGTTCGACCTCCTCCGTCACGGAGCAGTACACGACGACCGACACCGAGGGCGCCGGGCAGATCCCGGGCGCGCTGACGAACGTTCCCGGCGCGAACGAGAACCTGCCCACCGTCGACAACGCGGCGGCGGTCGCCGGTGTGGGCACGAACTACTCCCGCACCGAGTCCACCTCGAACTACGAGGTCGACAAGATCGTCACCGTCGAGACCGAGGCCCCCGGCCGCGTCGAGCGGCTCTCGGTGTCGCTCCTCCTCGACGAGTCCGTGACCGAGGTGCAGGCGGCATCCCTCGAGCAGTCCGTGGCCGCGGCCGTGGGCATCAACGTGGACCGCGGGGACCAGATGGTGCTGACGCGCGTGCCGTTCGACCGCACCGCGATCGACGAGGCGAACGAGGCGTTCAACGCCGCGGCGTCCTCCGACCAGCTGTTCGGCTACGCCCGGATGGGGCTGCCGGTGGTGATGCTGCTGGTGGGCTTCGTCTTCTTCCGCCTGCTGGTGAAGTCCGTGAACAAACGCTCCGTGCGCGCCTACGACGTCGGGTCCGGCCAGCTCGCGCTGGCGGGCGGTGGCGGCCATCTGGAGCTGGGCGACGCGATGGGCGTGATCCGCGCGCTGCCGCAGCCCGAAGAGGTGCGCCGCAGCGACCTGGAAGTCTCGATCGAGAAGATGGCCCGCAACAACCCGGAGAGCATCTCCGAGGTCGTGCAGGCATGGCTGCGTGAGGACTAACCGACGATGGTGACCGCGACTCCCGAGGCCGAACGCCGCCCGAACCCGTTCGTGGGTACGCGTGGCCGCCGTCGCGCGGCCGCGTTCCTGATCGCGCTGGGTCCGGAGCTGGCCGCCGAGGTGCTCCGGCTGATGCCGGAGGACGACATCGGGCGGCTGACGTGGGAGATCGTCGGCATCGGCCAACTGTCGTCGCAGGAGCGCGAGGACATCCTCGCGCACTTCTACGAGACCGCCCTCGGCCGCGACTTCGTCTCCGTCGGTGGCCTGGAGTACGCGCAGGAGATGCTTGAGAAGGCGATCGGCAAGGACCGCGCCTCCGAGATCACCTCGCGCCTGGGCAAGCACGCCGGCGCGAAGCCGTTCCAGTTCCTCCAGCAGGTGGACACGAAGGACATGGTGAACTTCCTGCGTGGCGAACACCCGCAGGTGATCGCGCTCGTGCTGGCGTACCTCCCGAGCGACCGCGCCGCCGAGGTGCTGGCGAACCTCCCCGAGGAGGTGCAGCCGATCGTCTCGGTGCGCGTCGCGATGATGGAGCGCACCTCGCCGGACGTCATCGAGGACGTCGAGACCGTGATCCGTTCGCGCCTCGGGACGAACTTCTCGCCCCGGGCGGAACTCACCGCCGCAGGCGGCATCGACGCCGTGGTCGAGCTCCTGCGCAAGGTGGACCTGGCGACGGAGAAGGTGATCCTCGAAGGCCTCGAGCGGACCGACCCGGAGACCGCGAACGAGGTGCGGAAGCGCATGTTCGTCTTCGAGAACGTGACGCTGCTGGACGACCGTTCGATCCAGCGCGTGCTGCGCGAGGTGGACAGCAAGGACCTGGGCCTCGCCCTCAAGGGGGCGACCGAGGAGGTCCGCCAGCGGATCGTCCGCAACATGTCCGAGCGCGCGGCCAAGATGCTGCTCGACGACATGGCCGCCCTCGGCCCGGTGCGCATGGCGCAGGTCGAGGAGGCGCAGGGCCGCATCGTGGCCGTGATCCGACGCCTGGAGGAGGCCGAAGAGGTCTTCGTCATGCGTGGCGGCGAGGACGACCTCCTTGTCTAGCGATGGCATCGACCAGGGCCGAGCGTCCTCGGACGCTGCCGGCGGGGGCCGGCGATTCCTGCGCGCGGGGCGAGCCGCGCCCGTGATCACGCTGGGCCTCGACGGTCGTCCGCATGTGCCGGACGACCCGATGTCGGGCATCGTCGGCGGCACCGAGGAAGAGACCGCCGAGGCGGCGAGCATCGTGGATGAGGCGCGCCGCCGCGCCGAAGACCTCGTCCGTCGCGCCTCGCTGGAGGCGGACGGCATCCGTGAGCACGCGCAGCGCCAGGGGTACGACGCCGGCTACACCGCCGGCGCCCAGGACGCGCGCGCCGAGCTCGCCGGCTCGCTCGCCCTCGTGCAGCGGGTCGCCGCCGAGGGCTCGGGCATCCGGAACGACCTCCTGCGCCGCAGTGAGCACGAGATGGTCGAGATGGTGATCGCGGCGCTGCGGGCGATCCTCGGCGAGCGCGCCGCGGACGACCCGACCGTGGTGGGGCAGACCGTGCGCCATGCGCTTCAGCGCGCGGCGGCGCAGAACGTGGTCCGCGTGCGCGTGCACCCCGAGCAGGTCGGACTCGTGATCGCCGAACTGACCGACGCCGACGGTGAGGCGCCTCCGTTCGAGGTCTTCGCGGACGGGGCCGTCGGCATCGGCGGCTGCGTGGTGGACACCACGCATGGGCGCGTCGATGCGCGGCTCGACGTGCAGCTGGACGCGATCGCGGTGCTGCTGCGGGACGCGCTGCCGGTGCAGATCGACTCCCTGGACGGTGCGGTCGTGGACGAGGGGGAGGCCGCACATGCTGCCTGAGGCTCCCACGGCTGTCCCTTCACTCGCTCGCTATCGCGCGATCCTCGAGAACGCCACGCCGATGGTGGTGGAAGGCCGCGTCCGTGAGGTCGTCGGCCTGCTGGCCGAGGTGGACGGCATCCCGGGACGCCTCGGCGAGATGTGCCGGGTGGAGCGCCCTCACGGCGGCGCGCCGATCGAGGCCGAGGTCGTGGGGTTCAAGGGCGACCGCACGCTGGTGATGCCGCTGGGCGACCTGCACGGCGTGCAGGCAGGCGCCCGCGTCGTCGCCCGCGGCGGTCTGCTGACGGTCCCGGTGGGGCCGGAGGTGCTCGGCCGCGTGCTCGATGGACTGGGACGCCCGATCGACGGCCGCGGGCCGATCCTCGCGTCGCACCGGCAGCCTCGCGCGGGTGGTTCGCCGCACGTGCTGGAGCGCTCGACGATCACGCAGCCGCTCTCGACGGGCATCCGCGCGATCGACGGCCTGCTGACGTGCGGCCTCGGGCAGCGCATCGGCATCTTCGCCGGGTCGGGCGTGGGCAAGAGCACCGTGCTCGCGATGATCGCGCGCGGCGCCTCGACGGATGTGAACGTGATCGCGCTGATCGGTGAGCGGGGCCGCGAGGTCCGCGAGTTCATCGAGGAGAGCCTGGGGCCGGAGGGCCTCGCGCGGAGCGTCGTGGTGGTCTCCACCTCGGACGAGCCGGCGCCGCTGCGGCTGAACGCCGCGTGGGTGGGGACGATGATCGCGGAGGAGTTCCGCGCGCAGGGCCTGAACGTCACGCTGATGATGGACTCCGTCACGCGATTCGCGATGGCGCAGCGCGAGATCGGCCTCGCCCTCGGCGAGCCGCCCGCGATGAAGGGCTACACGCCCAGCGTCTTCGCCAACCTCGCGCGACTCCTCGAGCGGGCCGGTACCGGCACCGAGGGGACGATCACCGCCTTCTACACCGTGCTCGTGGAGTCGGACGACCTGACGGAGCCGGTGACCGACACGGTGCGAGGCACGCTGGACGGGCACATCGTGCTCTCGCGCGAGCTGGCCGCGGAGAACCACTACCCGGCCATCGATGTCCTCCAGTCTGTGTCGCGGGTGATGCCCGCGATCACCGCGCCCGAGCACCGCGAGGCGGCCGGCCAGATGCGCGAGTTCCTCGCGCGGTACCGGCGGTCGCGCGACCTCGTCTCGATCGGCGCGTACCAGCCGGGTGCTGACCCGGCGCTGGACCAGGCGCTCGCGCACCTCCCGGCGATCGACGCGTTCCTCCGGCAGCGCCCGGACCAGGCGCAGCCGCTGGAGCAGACGATCGGCGACCTCGCACGTGCCGTCTCGACCGGTGAGGTCCGTCAGGCCGCGCCGTCGCCGGCAGGCCCGGTGTTCGAGGATGACCCGAGCACGGTGGGGACGCCCTCATGAGTGCGAAGCCGTTCCGCTTCGAGCCGTTGCTGAACTTCGCCGAACAGCAGGAGGAGCAGCAGATGCTGGTCCTCGCGAACGCGCTCCTCGAGGAGCAGACCGCGACGGCGGCCCTGGCCGCGCTGGTGGACGAACGCGAGGCGGAGTTCTCGCGCCGGTCCGCCGGCACCCGGGTGGACCCGGACCAGCGACAGGCGGTGGAGGCCTACCTCGAGCGGCTCGGGGCGCAGATCGACGCCCAGCGGGGCGTGCTCGCCGAGGCCCGTGACCGCGTGGGCATCGCCCGCGACGGGTTGATCGAGCTCGAGCGTGAGAAGCAGTCGCTGGAGCGGCTGCGCGAGCAGGACGAGGCGCTCGCGCTGGACGCGGCGAACCGCCGCGAGGCGAGCATCGTCGACGACCTGAACATGACGCGGCACGTCCGGCACGCTCAGCGCGGCGCGTCGGCCTCGGAAGGGGTCGAGTAATGCTGGAGAACATCCTGGGCGGCGGGTTCGAGGTAGCGCGGACGGCGCTGACCGGCCTCAGTCGGCGCCAGAGCGCGATCTCCGCCAACGTCGCCAACGTGGACACGCCGGGATACCGGCGGCGCGCGGTGGACTTCGAGGGCAGCCTGAAGGAGCACCTCGCGATCTCGCCGGCGCAGCTGCAGACGACGGACAAGCGGCACTTCACGAAGACGCTGACGGCGAACGTGGGGCAGGGGTCCACCTCGCCCGCGCGGGACGTGATCTCCGAGCGAAACGACGGGAACGATGTCTCCATCGACGAGGAGATGTTGCTCCTGGTGGACACGCAGCTCCGGTTCCAGGCGCTGAGCCAGGCCACCGGCAAGCGCATCGCCACGCTGCGGACCGTGATCCGGGGCGGGTAAGGAAACGCATCATGAGCATCTTCAGCAGCCTGCGGATCTCGGGCTCGGCGTTGTTCGCGCAGCGGCTCCGCATGGACGTGATCGCGAACAACGTGGCGAACGTGAACTCCACGCGTGGCGAGGACGGCCAGGCGTACCGCCGCCAGTCCGTGGTCTTCCGCGAGCAGGCGGTGGGCGGCTCCTTCAACAACATCCTGGGTAAGGCGACCGGCAGGACCGAGGCAGGCGGGGTGGAGGTCACGGACATCCACCGCGATACCTCGGCGCCCCGGAAGGTGCACGAGCCAACGCACCCGGACGCGGACGACGAGGGCTACATCTACCTGCCCAACGTGGACGTGACCACGGAGATGACGGACCTGGTGTCCGCCACCCGTGCCTACCAGGCGTCCAGCACCGTCATCAACGCGACGAAGGCAATCGCCCAGAGCGCCCTGAACATCGGGCGCGGCTAGCACATCGGGCGCGGCTAGCGCACCGCTCGCACGCGAGCAGGAGGCATCTCATGCAGATATCAGGCCTGGGTGGCATCAGTCCCGGCAGCGGCATCGCCTCGGTGGGAGGTGCGCCGAAGAACCCCGGCGAGGAGACCGGCAACGCGTTCGGCGCGCTGCTCGACTCGCTCGGCGGTGTCTCCTCGGAGGCGGATGCGGCCGTCGCGGACCTCGCCGTCGGTGGGGAGAAGGACCTGCACGACGTGGTGCTCTCCGTGGAGATGGAGGCGATGGCCTTCGACCTCGCCGTCCAGATCCGTAATCGTTTGGTCGAGGCTTATTCAGAGGTTTTCCGGATGCAGGTCTAGCCCGGGAAGCTGCACGCTGAGTCCGTCACTCCTGTCGGGCGTCCCGAGCGGGATGCGACAGGTGACCAGGACGGAGCGCGAATGTCGTGACACCCACACAGGCACCGGGCCTCTTGATGGGCTCGGCGCCGCCGGCGAACGCACCGCCGGGGATACCGGCCACCGGGCCTTCCTCGAAACCGGCTTCGACCTCGAAGTCTGCATCGACGAAGACCGAGGGCGAGTCACCCCACGAGTCGTTCGCAACGCTGCTCGAGAGCGCCACGCAGGGCGCGGATGAGCAGGGTGGCGGTGAGACGGCAGCGCTACCCGCGGGTAGCACCCCGCCGACGCCGGAAGCCCCACCAGACGTCACTGACCTCCTCGCCCAGCTTGTGGCGCTGGCGCAGGGACTGACGGACGGGGGATCGACCGGCCCGACGGAATCAACCGAGAGCAACCTCCTGCTGGACCGCCTCGCGGAGGCGGGAGGACTTGAGACCCGGGCTGACGGCACGGGCGCACTGGACGCTCTGGACGTTCTGGGGGCCGTGGAGGCACTGATGGCCTACCTCGTGATGGGGCAGCAGACGCCGATCGATCCGGACGCCACGACGGCGCTCCCGGACGACCTCGTCGCGCTGCTCCAGCAGATCGAGGGTACGCCGTCCGGTGCCGCTACCGACCTGGAGCTGGCCGCCCGGCAGGCGGTCCAGGCCGCCGTCGAACTCACGAGCGCTGAGCCTGTGGTCGCTGCGAATGCAGCGGACGCGGGTGGGGCACCTGATTTGAACCCGTCCGAGGCTGCTCTCGCGGCGACTTCGGCGTCGGTCGCGGTCGAGACCGGCGAACCGGATGAGGGTACTGCTGAGCAGGGCGTCCTCGTGGCGCCCGCCATCGAGCCGTCGGATGACGGTGCGCGGATCGCGCGGACGGCCGTGGCACAGCCCTCGACGGTCGAGCGCACCAGCGAGGTCGCCACTGCGGTGACACCGGTGGAGTCTGCGGCCGAGGTCGAGCGGGGCGAGTCGGACATCCCGTCCGCGGATGCCTCAGCGACTCCGGTTGCCACCCACCCGGGTGGCGCACGGGGGACCGAGGCGGCGGGCGGGATGACGGTGCAGGCGCCCGTGGAGACTCCGGTGGAGACGGTGAACGCGACGCGTGTCGTGAACGCCGCCACGCTACCGGCGGAGGTCGCGGACACCGTCCGCACGGCCGTCTTCCACGGGGACAGCGAGGTGCGGCTGGTGCTGAACCCGCCGGACCTGGGGCACCTGGACATCCGCATCACCCGTGGCGAACACGGGCTGCGGATCGTGATGGAGGCGTCCCAGGCCGGGGCGCGCGACCTCATCGACCGGTCGATCACGGGCCTGCACCAGGCGCTGGAGGCGCGCGACCTGCGCGTCGACCGGCTGGAGGTGCGGGCGACGGATACCGGACGCGGCAGCCTGGACACCTCGGCGGGCGGACAGCAGTCCGGCCGCGGGGCGTCCGACGGGTCGCAGGGTGATGGCGCCCCGGAGTGGTCTCCGGTGGCGATGTTCGAGGCGATGAACAACGAGACGGCTGGCGCGGGCCAGTCCGAGCAGCCCACGGATCGCGACGCCTCCGGCGTGGCGGGCTCCGTGGACGTGCTGGCGTAGGAGACGAGTCATGGTCAACAACGTCAGCCCGGGGACGACCAGCCTGGCGGACATGATCCCGGTGGAACAGCGGACGCAGAGTCCTGCGATGACGCAGCAGGACTTCCTGAAAATCATGATCGAGCAGATCCGCGGGCAGAACCCCCTCGACTCCGAGGGGGGCGTCCAGGACTACTTCGGTCAGATGGTGCAGTTCCAGTCGCTGGATGCCATGCAGAGCATGACGAAGGCGATCACCCTGCTGGCGGAGGTGAGCAGCCTCTCCCAGTCGGCAACCCTCCTCGGCCGGTCCGTGGTCGCTGAGATCCCCGTCCAGGTCGGCCCCGGCGAGCTGCCGCTGCCGCCCCAGATGGTCTCGGGCACGGTCGCCCGCGTGACGTTCGATGACAGGAACGGCGCCGTGGTGGAACTGGACTCCGGCCTGCGCGTGCCGATCAGCAAGATCGTGGCGGTCGAGTAATGGCGATCGTCCCGAGTCAGGGGCCCGGTGGTGTCGCTGGTGTCGGTGGCCCTCAGCCGTCCGAGACCGCGGCGCTTTCGTCCTCGCGTGGTGCGGCGGGTGAGGGGTTTGGCCTGCACTTCTCGAAGCACGCGACGAAGCGGCTCGAGCAGCGCGGCGTGGACATCGACGCGGCGCGGATGGAGCGCCTCGGACGCGCGGTCGACCAGGCGGCGGACAAGGGGTCGAAGGACTCGCTCATCCTCCTGGACGAGCTGGCGCTGGTGGTGAGCATCCAGAACCGGACAGTCGTTACGGCCGTGGACGAAGCAAGCCGAAGGGAGCACGTCTTCACGAACATCGACTCGGTCGTGATCGCCCAGTAGGGCGATGGGTAGTACGGGAATGCTCAGCGCACTGACGCGCTGAGCACGAGACAGGCAACACCGGACGGCTGGACCTGTTCAAGGGGGTCGTCCGAGCAAGGAAGCGAGTGGTCGTCCTCGAAGGGAGGGCGCCACGACGACAGGGATGTCGCACCGGGCCGCTGAAGTCGGTCCGGGAGGCCCCCGGAAGAACAGGACTCGTCATCATGATGAAGGCGTTGTTTGCAGCCATCGCTGGCCTGCAGAACCACATCACGTACATGGACGTGGTGGGCAACAACATTGCGAACGTCAACACGCAGGGCTTCAAGGCCAGCCGTGTGACCTTCCAGGACATGCTTACCCAGACCATCTCCGGCGCATCCGCGCCGACCGAGAACCGCGGCGGCACCAACCCCCAGCAGGTGGGCCTGGGCATGAAGATCGGCGGCATCGATGTCCTGCACACGCAGGGCTCCCTGCAGGCCACCGGCCGGAACACCGACTTCGCCATCCAGGGCAGCGGGTTCTTCATCATGCGGGACGGCTCGCGGACCTTCTACACCCGTGACGGCGCGTTCGACGTGGCCGTGACCGGTGAGCTGGTGAACCCGACCAACGGGTTCAAGGTGCAGGGCTGGCGCGCCGACACGAACGGCGTGACGGACATCGACGCGCCGCTCGGTTCGATCAACATCCCGCTGGGCCAGTCGATCGCGGCGCAGGAGTCCACGCAGGTCACGCTCCAGGGCAACCTGAACTCCAACGCGGACGCCGCCGACTCGTTCAGCACGACGATTGACGTGTACGACTCCCTGGGTGCGCCGCACCCGGTGACGATCACGTACACCGCGACGGCGAACCCGAACGAGTGGAGCGTGACGGCGACGACCTCCGACGCCGCGATCACGGGGATCGCGGTCGACACCGGCGCCGGTGGTACGACGGTGACGTTTGACTCGACGGGTCGCCGCACCGCCCCGGCGCAGGGGATCCCGATGGAGCTCGACTTCACGATGTCCGCAGCTTCGGGCGCGACTGACTTCACGATGGACGTCAACCACGACGCGGTCACGCAGTTTGCGGGCGCTGGCACGCTGGCGCCGACGTACAACAACGGCTTCTCGGCCGGCTCGCTGATCACCTTCTCCGTCGGCCCGGGTGGTGACATCACGGGCATCTTCTCCAACGGCACCACGCGTCCGCTGGGCCAGATCGCCATGGCGCAGTTCACCAACCCGGCCGGCCTCCAGAAGGCCGGGTCCAACCTGTTCGAGTCCACCTCCAACTCCGGCGTTCCGAGCATCGGCACCCCCGGTACGGGCGGCCGAGGATCGATCGGTGCGGGCGTGCTGGAGGGCTCCAACACGGACCTCGCGCGGGAGTTCACCAACGTGGTGATCGCGCAGCGCGGGTTCCAGGCGTCCAGCCGGATCATCTCCACGGCGGACCAGATGCTGGAAGGCCTGGTGAACCTGATCAGGTAGACGGGTGAGGTGATGCGTGAGCGTGTCGCCTCGGTTGCTGCTGATTGACCACGGAGCAGGGGCGGGCCTTCAGGGCTTCGCCCCTGCTGCCGATGATCCCGGAGCGGGCAGTGCGTCCGCCGGTACGACAGCGCCGATTCGCGCAGCGGGGCGTGATCGGTGCGGATGTGAAGGGGGCAGGATGCCCGGGCCTCTCCCGGACTCCTATCGACGCCTGGCCGGGTTCTCGTCCAGGTTGAATCCGGGTACCCGCCTCTACGACGAAGGCGTGGTCCCGGATCGGTTCTACGTGGTCTTGAAGGGCGAAGTCCTGTTCGAGGTGCTCTCCGAGCTCGGAGACACCGAGGTCGTGGCGCGTGCCGAACCGGGCTCCTTCGTGGGCCATGTCGCCGCGTTCACAGGGCGTCCGACCTCCGCGGCCGCGCGGGTCGAACGCGAAGCCGTGGTCCTCGGCATCCCGCTGGCGAACCTGCTCGACGCGGTGCGCGAGGCTCCCGAACTCGGCGTGCACCTCATCCGGTCGTTCGCCGGTGCCGCCGCGCCGACGGTCCTGGACGACGATGCCCCGACCGAGCACGCGGCGGAGGCCGTCGACCTGCCGGCCGTGTCCGCCGGCGCGGACGCAGCCGACGATGGCGTGCCGATCGAAGGCGAGGTGGACGCAAAGACGTTCTTCGTGGACACCGCCATCTGCCCGGTCTCTGGCACCCACTTCCAGTTCGTCCGCGTCCGCACGCGGGCCGTCCGCCCGATGGAACGCGAGACCGACTTCCATGTGCGGTACGAGGGGGTCAACCCGACCTGGTACGGCATCGTGGTGTGTCCCACCTGCGGGTACGCCGCCTACCTCGACGACTTCGACGCGATGGACGAGGCGGCGCGTGCCCGGCTCTGGGGTGACCGTGAGCCGCGCTCGGCGCTCCTTGCGCGTCCGCTCTCAGGCGCGCGCACGATCGAGGACGCCGTCCTCGCGCTGGAGCTCGCGATGCGCTGCTACGAGGGCCGGGGAGCCTCGGACAGCCGGCGTGCTGTCCTCCAGCACCGGCGCGGATGGCTGGAGCGCGAGGCGGGCAACGCGGCGACGGAGCGGGCCTGGATCACGCGCGCCCGCGCCTCGTACGAACGAGCCTTCGAGGCCGACAAGCGCCTCTCGGAAGAGGCGGCCGCGCGTATCGCGTACCTCGTGGGTGACCTCGGCGAGCGGCTGGGCGACCTGCAGGGTGCCGCGCAGTGGCTGGAGACCGCCGTGCGAGTCGCGCCGAAGGGCTCGGTGGGGATCGCGCGGACGGCACGCGACCGGCTGCAGCACGTGCGCGAGCTCGTGAAGCGGGAGCGGGCGGCCTCCTGATGCTCCCGCGCCTCGTCTCGCTGCTCGGCGCTGCGGTCCTTGCGGTCGCCCTCGCCGTGTTCGCACTGACGTGGTCCCCCGGACGCGCGCCCGACCCTCTCCTGGTCGCCGACCTTCGAGGGCACGCGCTCGTCATCCTCGATCCCGCCGACCCTGAGTCGGCACGGAGCATTCCGTTGCCCGGAGGACCGCACGAACTGCTGTGTCTGCCGGACGGACGCGTGCTGGTGTCGCTCGAGCAGTCGGGGATGCTCGCCCTCGTCGACCTCGCAGACGGCACGGTCGAGGAGATCAAGGTGGGTGGGATCCCTCACGGCCTCGCCATCGCGGATGGCATCGTCTTCGTGACCGATCGCTCCGTGGACGTTGTGCGACGGTTCGAAGTGGATGGCTGGCGGGAGCTGGACCCGATCGTGACCAATGCCTGGCCGCATGCCGTGGCGGTCTTGCCGGACGGCGGACTCGCCGTAACGAGCGCCCACCCGGGCGCGGTGATCCTCGATGGCGTCGGGGTTGCTGTCGGCGAGACGACGGAGACCGTCGCCGTGCGCGAGGACGGGGCGGTAGCGACCGCCGCGGCGACCGACGGCGTCGTGATGGTGATGACACCGGACGGGGAGAGCCTCGGGCGGTGGGACGTCGGCGGGCGGCCGGTGCGCGTGGCGTTCGCGCCGGACGGGACGCTCGCCGTGGCGCTCTCCGCCGCGCATGCCGTCGCGTTGATCGATGGCGATGTCGTGCGTCAGGTCGCGGTCGAGGGCGTCCCGGACGGCCTCGCGTTCTCCTCGGACGGCCGCATCGTGTACGTGTCCGACGTGTATAGCGGCGCGGTCACCGCCGTGGACGTCGCGTCGGGAGAGGTGCGCGCGGTGCTGCGCGCCGGCAGCAGCACGGGCGCGCTCCTTGTCCTCGCGCGCTAGCGTCGGCCCGCCTCGGATGGCGGATGTGAGAACATCCGCGGCACACCACCTACCTCATATGTCTCCTGGGGGGTCGATATTCTCATCGGCGACGCGAAGTGCACGTACAAGCCGCGCGGGCTTCCGTTTCGACGCGCGTGCGGCGGACGCGCCATCGGCCAGTGCGTCTACTGCGGTGAGGCGTTCTGCGCTGACCACGGCGTGCTGCAGGCGGACTACTACGAGGTCTGCCGCCGCGAGCGATGCACCGCGAAGTTCCAGGACCTGGACGACCACCAGGAGTGGATCAAGCGCCACCACCACGACAACCTTGCCGGCTACTGCGCTGCCGACGAGTGCGAGGAACCCTCTGACATCCCGTGTGAGCGGTGCGGCCTGCGGTTCTGCCAGCCGCACGTGAAGGTGACCTCCGTGCGGGTCGTCGAGCTGCTGGGTGGCGAGTCGGTCCGCTCACAATTGCTGTGCCCGCACTGCGTCGCCCGTCGCAAGCTCTGGGACTGACTCTCAGATCGTGACCGGCTGGGCCGAGGCGCGACGGTCCACGGTGGCGTGCGTCAGCATCGGCGTCCCGGGACGCGTCGAGGCGAGGAGCGTGCCGCCCTCGGCGACGACGCAGGCTCCCGCTGCCGCTCCCCCTGCCGCGACCACGGGCAGCCGTTGCTCCCACGCGCGGGTCTGCGCCCTCGGCGTGACGGCGCGGTCAGCGTGTCCGGCGCACCACGCGATGAGCTGCGCGCCATTGCGACGGAGCGCCGCGGCAGCGCTCGGCTGAAGCGCCTCCCGCCCGGCGATCAGCCCGAGGATCCCGGCGCGCTCGGTGCGGACGACCGGTGACGGGCCGCCTCCCGCCTGGAATCCGGCCGCGAGGTCTGAGCCGTGGAGCGTTGCCTGGCGATAGGTGGTGAGCAGCCGTCCGTCCTCGACGACGGAGACCGAGCGATAGAGTGCGCCATTCGCGCGTTCGGCGGCGGCGGCGACGACGAGGGTGTGCGTCTCGGCGGAGACTTCCTCGATCAGTGGAAGCACCTCGGCGCGGGTGACGGCGCGGGGGTCGGCGCCCGTGAGGTCCGGCAGCAGGATGAACTCCGCGCCCAACGCGGCGGCCGCCCGGACCGAGGCGCGGACGGATTCCATGAGGTCCACCACGGACGGACTCGGGTCGAGGGCGAGCGCGGCGACACGGGTGAGGCCGCCCCGGCCGTTGAGCGGCCCTGTCGCGGCTGGGGGTGTTCCCTCGCCAGTTGCTGCGACACCCGGCTGGGTCGGCGCGAGTTCGCAGGCGTGGAGGACGATGCCGGGGCGATCCTCGGGTGCCCGCGCGACCCAACCGTCGGTGGTCGAGGCGATCCCGGCGCCGCCCGCGTAGCCGACCGAGTCCGCCTCGACGCCGGTCCGTCCGGCGACCGCGAACCACGCGCCGGTCTCGGCGGCGCGGGTCGGGATCACGAAGCCGGAGGCGTCGCCCGGTGTGTGGCCCGTGTGTTCTGGTGACGTCCAGCCTCGTGCGGCGCCGGTCGCGATGCAGAGCTGCGTCCCCGCATCGGCGATCGCCTCCACCCAGCGGGGGTCGAGGTGGTCCGCGCCGGCGAAGAGGGCGACGGGCGCGCCGGCGATCATCGCGGCAGCAGGCCCCCGGCCGGCGGTGAACCACGGCGCCGGTCGCGCCTCCGTCGCCCGCGCGAGCTCGACGCCGTCCGGCGAGAGCAGGACGGCGGCGTTCTGGGGTGCACCGGGTCGCCCGAGGACGAGACCGGCGGCGATGTGGACGCCGTGTCGTCGGGCGCGCTCGGCCAGTTCTCCCAGCACCTGCGAGTCCGGGAGCACCGGTGCGGTCCCGGCGGCGGCGCCGAGGAACCACGCGGGGTAGGACGCCTCCGGCAGCACGATCAGGTCGGGCTCGTCCTGGGCGGCGTCGTCGATCCTCGCGAGGAGGTCGGCCCACGCGGACTCCGCGCGACCGAAGTCGGGCGCGGGAGCCTGGAGGATGGCGACGCGGAGGACGGTCATCGGGCAGTCACGCGCTAGCGCGCCTCGACGGGGTTGCGGAGCACCATGCCGCCGACCTTCACCTCGCACGTGTCGCCCGCGACGATGCGGCCGGTGGTGCCGGGCGTGCCGGTGAACACGAGGTCGCCGCGCTCCAGCGTCATGTAGCGCGAGATGCGCGCGATGCACGTGCGGATCGAGTGGATGAGGAGGCTGGTGTCCGAGGACTGCTGTTCGCGCCCGCTGATCAGCCCGGCGAGCTCGATCCGCTCCGGCTTGAGCGACGTGTCGACCCACGGGCCGACGGCGGTGAACGTGTCGCTGGACTTGGCGCGCCACCACTGCAGGTCGGCCTGCTGCCAGTCTCGTTCCGAGACGTCGTTGCCCGCGGTGTAGCCGAGGACGTGGGCGTCCACCTCGGACTCGTCGATGTTGCGCGCGCGCTTGCTGATGACCGCGACGACCTCCGCCTCCATGTGCGTGTTGTCCGCGCCAGGCGGGAGGACGATGGCGTCGCCCGCGCCGATGAGCGAGGACGGGGTCTTGAGGAACGGCTGTGCCTCGGACGGTGCGCGCCGCTCGCCCGCGTGCGACAGGTAGTTCACGCCGATCGCGACGATCTTGGACGGCTTCGTGGGAGGCAGGAAGCGGACCTCCGAGATGGCGGCGGTCTCACCCGTCTCCTCGCCCGGCTTCCAGATGGTCCCGGCCACGAGGTGTACCCGCCGGCCCTTCACGATGGCCGTCGAGGTCGTACCACCCAGGCTGACACGCGCGATCCGCATCCGTCGTCCTCCTCCGCGCGGGTCGGCCAACCGTGGTGACTCCGCGCGCCCGATGCTATCTCGATTCCGCCGTGCGGGGGTTCGTGGTGCGTGCGGTGATCTCGTACGGGTCGCGCACGCTAGGCGCCGACGAGTGGCTCGCCCTCGCGGAGCGCGTGCGCGAGCGCGCCCTCCAGCATGGCGAGGCTGATGAGGTGCCCGCGCCACGTGTCGAGCCCGACCCACGGCAGGAGGAGCTCGTCCTCGAACGCCAGTGTGCCCGCGCTCGTACCGACTGACTCGAATAGTTCATTGCGTGACTGCGAGGCGTCCTCCAGCGTTGCGTCGGCAGCAACCGGTGGCGTGACGGCCTCGAAGGTGCGGTCGCCCGAGACGTATGCGAGCGCGATCGCGCGGAGGGCGCGGTCATGTGCGACGACGATGCCGAGCGCCGTCGCGACGCGCTCCGGCTCCGCGGCTGCGCGCGCCTCGACAGCGCGGACGAGCTGCACGTGCGCGTCCATCAGGAAGTCGAACGGTTCGAGTTGTGCGAGGGGATCGAGGTGCGGAGGCGAGGGGCGTTCGGGCGCGGACATCGTCGGAGTGTAGGCGCGGAGATCGCGGTGATTTTGGTCTTATCAACAGTGCGGACTCCTTGTTGGTAAGTGCATTCGTGTTAGCCTTTGGCTCAACAACCCCGGGTTCCTATCGCGAGGTGCGATGAATGGCCACTGCTCGGAAGCCCGCTGCTAAGTCGACGACCGCTGCCAAGCCCACGGCGACGGTGAGAAAGACAGCCGCAGCCAAGACCACTGCTACGAAGACGGCTGCGAAGCCGGCGGCGAAGAAGACAACCGCGGCTGCGAAGCCGGCGGCGCGCAAGACCACGGCGGCTGCAAAGCCGGCCGCGAAGAAGACCACGACCGCGGCTGCGAAGCCGGCGGCGCGCAAGACCACGGCGGCTGCAAAGCCGGCCG
>CAYPYF010000006.1:0-39351 GCA_964414675.1 uncultured Dehalococcoidaceae bacterium | reverse complement strand
AGAAGACCACGACCGCGGCTGCGAAGCCGGCGGCGCGCAAGACCACGGCGGCTGCGAAGCCGGCCGCGAAGAAGACGACGGCGGCTGCGAAGTCGGCGGTGCGCAAGACAACCGCTGCTGCGAAGCCGGCCGCTCGCCGCACGACGGCAGCCGCCAAGAAGTAGCCGGACCCTCACGGGTTGTTCGAGACGGCCCCCGCGAGGGGGCCGTCTTGCATCCTCGACGGTGCGGCCCGCCTGCCGCCGTCGTCCGCGGCGAGCGAGGGGCGCTCTGCTACGATCCGCGCGCTCGGCCAACCCTCGCCTGTCTCGCTCGCCTGAGCACGGAGCCGCATGCAGCTTCAGCCTCGCCCGTTCGGTCTACGCCTCTATAACTCGCTCTCGCGCGAGGTGGAGGAGTTCGAGTCGCTGGAGGACCGGCGCGTCCGGATGTACGTGTGCGGGATCACGCCATACGACGTGGGACACCTGGGGCACGCACTGGTCTACGTGGCGTTCGACACGCTGCACCGCTGGCTGGAGCACAACGCGTACGAGGTGATGCACGTCCAGAACATCACCGATGTCGACGACGATATGATCCGCAAGTCGCGCGAGCTGGGCACGTCGATCGCTGAGCTCACGGACCGCAACCAGGCGATCTACCTCGATGAGATGGACGCACTCAACGTCCTGCGTCCCGACAGCTACCCGCGTGTCTCGGAGCACATCCCGCAGATCCTCGAGATGGTGAAACGACTCGTCGCGGGCGGGTACGCGTACGAGGTGGACGGGTATGTCTTCTTCGATGTCACCCGGACACCGAACTTCGGAGCACTGGTCGGGCTGACCGGCGAGGCGCTGCTCAACTTCCGGAACGACTCGATGCCGGCCGAGCCCGTGGAGCTGAAGCGCCATCCACTGGACTTCCTGATCTGGCAGCCCTGTACCGACGCCGGCGCCGCCTTCGAGTCACCGTGGTGCGTCGGACGGCCCGGCTGGCACATCGAGTGTTCCGCGATGGCGTACGCGACGCTCGGCCCGCAGATCGACATCCACGGTGGCGGCAAGGACCTGCGCTACCCGCACCACGACTCGGAGATCGTGCAGTCCGAGTCGGCGACCGGCGTGGCGCCGTACGCGAGGACGTGGATGCACAACGGCACGATGAGCCTCCACGGCGAGAAGATGTCCAAGTCCCTGGGCAACCTCGTGAAGGTGAGCGAACTGCTCTCCGAGGGGTTCACGGGCAACGGCATCCGCCTGGCACTGCTGGCGCATCACTACCGCGAGGACCGCGACTTCGACCGTGACGTGCTGCAGACATGGGAGGATCGCGCGCGCCTGCTGGAAGGTGCTGCGCGGACGGGTGGGGCGCAGCAGGACCACCTGAAGGTGCAGCCCTACCGCAACGCGTTCCAGGACGCGATGGACGATGACCTGGACACGCCACGTGCGATCCAGGCGCTCACGGAGATCGCACAGCAACTCGAAGCGGGCCGCATGGATCCGGTGACCGGCGCCGGGACGCTGGTCGAGCTCGGCGACGTGCTCGGCCTGCGGCTGCGGCGGGACTAGCACCGGCCACGCACATTCCTCTGGGGGGCACCATGAAGATCGGCGTCGTCACGCTCGGTTCGGGCGGCATCCTCGGTATGGCGCGCGAGGCGAAGGAGGCGGAGGACGCCGGCTTCGACCTGTTCGTGGTGCCGAGCATCTACGGCCACGATCCGCTGAGCGTGATGGCCGTGGCCGGGACGACGACCTCGCGGATCCGGCTGATGACCGGCGTCGCGCCGACTTACCCGAAGCACCCGGCGGCGATGGCCTCCGGCGCGATGAGTGCGGGATCAGCCTCGGGCGGTCGGTTCACCCTCGGGATCGGGCTCTCGCATCGCGTGGTCGTGGAGGGCGTCTACGGGATGTCGTACGACCGGCCAGCGGCGCATATGCGCGAGTACCTCGACGTCGTGTTGCCGCTGTTGGCGGGCGAGCCTGTGAAGCACGAGGGCGAGCAGTTCCGGTACAGCGGCGCGTTCCGGATGAGCGACCTGGTGCCGGTCCCCGTGGTGATCGCGGCGATGGCGCCGGTGATGCTGCGGCTGGCGGGCGAGCGCACGGACGGCACGATCCTCTGGATGACCGGCGCGAAAGCGGTCCGTGAGCACGTGGCGCCTCGCATCGTCCGCGCGGCCGAGGGAGCGGGACGACCGGCGCCGCAGATCGTGACGATGCTGCCGGTCGCGCTCACCGACGACGTGGCCGGCGCGCGGGCGAAGGCGAACGAGCAGTTCGAGAACTACGGCCGCCTGCCCTCGTACCGCGCGATGCTGGACAGGTCCGGGGCGGACGGCCCCGGGGACGCCGCGCTGCTGGGCGACGAGGCGTCGCTGCGGGCCCAGCTGACGGAGTTGCGCGAGTCCGGCGTCACCTCGTTCGCGGCGTGGGCGTTCGAGGACGGGAGTGGTTCGAAGGGACGCACCCGCGAGTTCCTCGCGGCGCTCACGCGGGAGTAACCGCCTCCTGCCGCCGTCGGTGCCGCTCACGAGGGATGCCTTCCTACACTGGAAGCATGGAGCGAGACCCTCGACTCATCCGGTTGTCGCGCGAACACCACCACGGGCTGGTGCTCGCGCTGCGTCTCGAGCGAGAGCTGCCGGGCGCAAGCGTGGGCGAGATGCAGTCGCTGTACGGTGACTTCGTGCGGTTCTGGAACGGTGGGCTGCAGCCGCACTTCAGCTGCGAGGACGAATGCCTGCTCGCCCGACTCGCGGGGCGGGCCGACCCCGGCCTCCAGCATGCGGGACGCCTCCAGCGCGACCACCGCGAGCTCGAGGGCCTCGTGGACGCGATGGCGACGGCGCGCACGGCGGACGACCGCAAGGACGCGATGACCGCCTTCGGGCGCAAGTTGCGCGACCACATCCGCTGGGAAGAGCGCGACCTGTTCGAGTGGCTCCAGACCGAACTCGGCACCGAGGACCTCGACGCGATCGGGGAGTACCTGGCGGCGCACCTCCCGGTGGAGCCGCTCGCCTGTCCGATGCCGCACGACCCCTAGCGGCTGCCGCCGGCGCTCACTTCGTCACGTCACCATCCCGTATGCCGTCGCGTGTGCTGTCACGTGCGCCCTCGCGGCGCGGCGGCCTCGGGAGGGGGATGCGACCGCGGAGGACGCGTGCGCGAAGGCGGGACGCCTCGCGGATCGCCTCGCTGACCACGGGTGGCTCGAGGGTGAACGAGACGAGGTTGCCGATGCGGTCGCGCCCCCACCCGAGTAACTGGTGTCCGAAGAGCACGTAGGTGCCGGCGAGGACGACGACGACCATAAACCCGACGACGACGAAGTAGCCGTACTCCCAGCCCAGTTCGGGCATGTAGTCGAAGTTCATCCCGTAGATCCCGGCGAGCAGCGTCAGCGGCAGGAAGATCGACGCGACGATCGAGAGCACTCGCATCGTCTCGTTCTGCTTGATGCTCAGCGCGGAGTGGTACATGTCCACGGCGTGGTTCGCGCGCTCGCGGAGGTCCGCGATCTGTTCGCCGACCCAGACCTGGTGGTCGTGGATGTCGCGGAAGAGCACGGCGGTGTCCGCCAGGCGGGGGTAGGTCCCCTGGGCGATCTGCCCCACGAGGTGTGCCTGTGGGCCGGACATGCGGTTGAGGCGCATCACCGACCGCTTGAGGTTCACGAGGTGGTCGAGGAGCGCGGGGTTGGGGTTCGCGAGCACTTCCTCCTCGATTAGCGTCGTCACGTCCTCCATCCGGTCGACGACCGGCAGGATGTTGTCCACGATCGCGTCGACGAGGGTGTAGACGAGGACGGCGGGCGTCTCGGGGAGCGGCATCCGCCCGGTGCGGGCCTCGGTCAGCAGGTGCACCACTGCCGGCATGTCCACGATCGTGCTGGAGATGACCCAGCGGTCGCCGAGGAACAGGTTGAGCTCCGTGGTGGTGACGACGTTCCGCGTGGCCTGGTAGTCGATGCCATGGACGAGCAGGAAGGTGCAGTTGTCGTACTCGTCGACCTTCGGGCGCTGATAGCCCTCGTTGACCGAGTCCTCGATCGCGAGCGGGTGGAGGCCGAAGTCCTCCTCCATGATCCGCACGCCTTCCGGCGTGACGCCGGCGAAGTGGATCCAGGTGAGGCCGTCGGGCTCCTGCACCGCCCGGAGCACCTCGGCATGGTCGGTCAGTTCACGCTCGGTCCCGTGGGCATCCCGGTGGACCGCGACGTAGGACTCCATACCGGCCTCCGAGGCGCACGCACGCTCGCGTCCTCGACACGGTACCCCCTCGGATCGCGGTGGGGCTCAGGCGCTACGTCCTCGCCGGCTCCGCGTTCACCTCGCGCATGAGGTCCATGACCTCGCCGAGGTGGGTGGCCTTCTCGGCGAAGGTCTCGCCGGGGACGCCGGCACGGAAGGTGGTGACGCCCGCGTCCCGGTAGAGGCGGAGGCGCTCCACCACCTGCTGGCGGTCGCCGATGACGTGCGTTGCCAGGACGAGCTCGGTGGGGACGGCAGCCCTCGCCGCGTCGCGGTTGCCGGAGAGCCAGAGGCGCTGGATCTCCTTCGCCTCGTCGGCGAACCCCTGGCGGCTGTACGCGTCGTTGTAGAAGTTGTGGGCCTTCGACCCCATCGCGCCAAGGCTGAACGCCATGGCGGGCTTCATCGTCTCGGCGAGCTTCTCGGGATCGTCGGTCACGTGGATGCCACCGCCGACGGCGTAGTCGAAGTGCGAGATGTCGCGGCCGACCTCGGCGGCGCCGCGCTTGATGTGGTCGATGAACGTCGCGGCGTGCTCCGGGATGAACGACCCGCCGAGCCAGCCATCCGCGATCGCGCCCGTCATCTCGAGGTTCTTCGGGCCGAGTGAGGCGATGTAGATCGGGAGGTCCGGCGTGGGCGGCGCGCCGGGCTTGAGGGCCTTGCCCTCGCCGGAGCCGCCGAGCTCCACGGGCAACGGCAGGTGGTGGAACTCGCCGTCGTACTCCAGCACCTCGCCGTTGAAGATCTTGCGGCAGACCTCCACGAGTTCGCGCGTGCGCGCCAGCGGCTTCCGGAACGGGATGCCGTGCCAGCCCTCGATCACCTGTGGCCCGCTGCTGCCGAGGCCAAGGATGAAGCGCCCCTCCGACATCCCCCAGAGGCTCTGCGAGGTCATGGCGACGAGCGCCGGCGTGCGCGTGCCGACCTGCGTGATGCCGGTGCCGAACTTCAGGTCCTTCGTCTTCGCCGCGAGGAAGGCGATGGGCGTCATCGCGTCGTGCGCCCAGGCTTCCGCCGTCCAGAGCGAGTGCACGCCGAGGCGGTCGGCCTCCTGGGCGTAGGCAGTGACGCCGTCCCATTCGGTGATGGCGAGACGGTGAAGGGCGATAGACACGCGCATGACGAACCTCCTGCGGTTTGGATCCCGCCGGACGATAGCAGGTGCTATCAGCCCGGCGGTGGGACCAGGAGGTCGGCGCGGGCTACGCCTCGGGCGCGGGCGGGTCGGCCGGCCGATCGGCGGGCGTGCGGCTGTCGGTCAGCGGAGGCCGACGGCGTCGGTCTGCCTCGACGGCGTCCACGATCGGCCGGAGGGGGAGCGGCACGGCGTTGCGGGCGGTGAACTCGGCGCCCGTCCGGGCGGCGCGCTTGATGTCGTCCTCGTGCTCGCGGGCGTACTGCATCGCGTCGCGGCCGGCGCGCTCGACGTGCGGGAGTGCCGCCTCGGCGGCCGCGCGCGCGGACCGCGCGAAGCGTTCCGCTTCCGGCCGGGCGCGCTGGGTGAGTCGCTCTGCTTCCGGCCGGGCCTTGCGTGCGAACCGCCCGAGGGCGCGGCCGATGCCCTCGGCGGCGCGGCCGACCTGCTCGTCGCGCGTGCCTCGATCGCTGTCGTGATCGCCGGGAGGCTGGTCGCCGGGAGGCTGGTCGTCGGAGAACTGGGTCATGGGCGAAGTGTACCGCCGCGTGGCGCATGCAAAGACGGCTCCCCTCGTCGCGGGACGAGCGGAGCCGTGTGCTTGCGGGATGCAGAGACGGAGCGGACTACGTGCCGGCTTCCATCTCCTTCGCCTTCAGGAGCGAGCGCACGATCATGCCCTTCTCCGGGACGGGCTTCCATCCGGCCATGGTGTTGAAGTAGCGGAGGCCGGCGGAGCGCTCGTCGGGCTCGCGCTCCATGTACTCCACGTCGAAGCCGTTCACGCGGATCGTGGGGGAGCCGATGCACTTCGCGTCGAGCGCCTGCTCGTCGTCGCGGATGATCGACTCCTGGACCTCGACGCCTTCGACGCCGGCCTCGGCGATGGCCTCCTGCAGGACCTCTCGGATCTTGTCCCAGTGCGCCTGTCCGCGCTCGCTCAGCACCATGGTGATTTCCACGTTGGTTCCTTCCCGCTGGTCCGCCCGCCTCCATGACCCTGGGGCGAGTTGGTCGAGGTGCGCGCCCGCCGGCCGGACGCGTCGATGACGGTGTCGGTGGTCCTCGGTAGCCGGCGGCTATGCGTCGCTCGGCTCCGCGGGAGCATCCTCGCTCACGTCGGGCTGTCGCGCCAGACGGTACCGGAAATCGCAGTACGCGGCACCCTGCATGATCGTCTGCGTGCGTTCGAGGTGGAGCGCGTCCGAGTACCCCTCGGAGAGCGAGAAGTCGCGCGAGCAGGAGAGCAGGAAGCCGAGGTCGGACGCGCCCATCGCGCGGTACATCTCCGCGAAGCGGCAGCCGACGACGTTGAAGTCCAGGTGGTCGCCGTCCTGCCGCAGCGTCTCGATCGCGAGGTCGCCGCCGGCGCCGCCCCACGAGTCCTTCACGTGCGTGAACCCCTCGATGTCGGACCGTCCGAGGGCTTCCGAGACGTGTCGTCCCTGCTGGCGGGCGATCTCCTCGATCACCTCGCGCGCGACGGCGTGGGCGCGTTCCGTGCCCATCTCCGCCTCGAGCCGGCGGATGAACGGGATCAGGACTTCCGCCTCGATGCCGCGCTGCTGGAGCAGCGTGACCGGGCGTCGGTCCGGGTCGTTCGTCATGCTGCGCCGTCCCTCGCGGGTCCCTCGTCGGTGACGTGCCGTCGCCAGGCGGCGACGACCTCGCCATCGTGGTCGAAGGCTAGCGGCGGGAGCGCGTCCGAGGCGAACCAGGCGACGCCCGACGCCTCAGGGCCAGGGGTTGGTGTGCCGGACCGGAGGCGCCCGCGATAGGCGAGGAAGACGACGGGGTTCCCCGCATCTGACCACGCGCCGAGGAGTGCGCCGACCTCGACCTCGATGTTCGCTTCCTCGCGCACCTCGCGGGCGGCGGCCTCCTCGATGACCTCGCCGGCGTCGACGAAGCCGGACGGGAACGCCCACGCACCGAGCGCCGGCTCGTGGTTGCGGCGCACGAGCAGGAGACGGGGTGGGACGGCGTCGTCGCTGACGAGCACGCCGACGGCGACCTTGGGATCCGGGAACCAGCGCGAGCCGTCGTGGCGGCAGGTGGCGCCGGGGGCCTCGAGCGCTGCGCCGCAGCGGGGGCAGAAGAGCGGCGGCTCCGGGAGCGACACGTCGCTAGCCCCACATCACGATGCGGCGGAACTGCTCGCGGGAGCGGCCGTCGTCGTCGCGCCAGAACGCGCGCGCCTGGTCGACGAAGCCGGGGTCGGGGAACTGGCTCGTGTGCGCGAGGAGCGCCTCGATCTTGGTGTCGAGCACCTCGGTGATGTCGACGGAGAAGTTGGGTTCGTTCACGCCCCAGAGGTAGAGCTCGCGCGCCTTGTGGGTGCTCAGGCCATCGGCGAGGTGCTCGGGGAAGTTGAGGCGGTCGCGGGCCGTGGGGTAGACGGCGTCCACGGTCGCGAGCCCGGTCGCGCGGTGGTCCGAGTGGTTCACGAAGGCGTTCTGGATGATCACCGGCTCGGGATCGTGGGTGTAGACGGCGAACGGCTGGTACTCGCGGATCTCGCGGGTGATCGCGCCGAGTACCTCGCGCCCCCCGCCGAGGCTGCCCGCGCCGGTGTAGGTGAGTTCGCCGTCCGTGAAGTCGAGGAAGCGGACGTCGGTGACGCCGAGGATGCGCGCGGCCGCCCACTGCTCCTCGCGGCGCGCGGCGATCAACGCCGCCGGGTCGACCGCCGGGTCATCGGTCCCCTTCGAGCCGTCCGTGACGACGAGGTAGCGCACCTCCCAGCCGGCGCGCGCGAGGAGGTGTGCCGTGCCGGCCGCGCCGAAGTCGGCGTCGTCCGGGTGCGCGGCGACGACCAGGGCGCGCCGGAGCTCCCCCTTCTCGGGGTCCGGTTCGCCCGGCGGCTGGTTGCCAAAGAGGTCTTCGAGTCCCGCGCCCATGCAGCCATCCTAGCCCGGGCTCGCACCGCAGTCGCACACCCTCGTCGTACTGCACAGTCGCACCAGTCCAGCCGGTCATCGTGGTCGCCCGGTGGCGCCCGGTGGCGCACGCAGAGGGTCGGGTAGGCGTGCCTGTGATCGAGGAGTGTCGAGGGGCGCTTGACGACGGGTCACGAGGGCCACTAGGTTATGTTTCGAACAGAACATATGTGCCGTGGGCGGCAGGACGAACGACACCCGAGCGACACTCCGGGCGACACCAGACCGGGTCGGTGTGAGGGTTCGGGACGGAATTCGGCCACAGATCGTCCACAAACGCTGTGAACTGTTGGTAACTCGGCCTGAATCGCGGCGGGGGCAGCGACTACCGGGCGACCGTAACGGACCGACAGGCCCGCTCGGGAGTGCGGACAGCAGGCAACGGACAGGGATCCTCGCTCGAGGGCCCGCCGTACAGGGAGGCAGACTGTGGCGGACGAGCTCTCGGCAAAGCAGCGCGGCATCCTCCAGTTCCTGGAGGACTTCATCGCGAAGCATGACTACCCCCCGTCGATCCGCGATATCCAGACCGGCTGCGACATCTCCTCGACCTCGGTGGTGGACTACAACCTCAAGCGGCTCGAGGAGAAGGGCTTCATCCGCCGGGACCGCGAGGTCTCCCGCGCGATCGAGCTCCTCGACGGACAGGGTGAGCGCCGGCGGCGTGGCACCGTGCAGGTGCCGATGCTCGGGCGGATCGCTGCCGGCATCCCGCTCCCGGTGCACCCGGACCAGCTGGCGCCGGAAGACGTGCTGGACCTCACCGAGGACATCGCGGGGAACCGCACCGGCCTCTATGCGCTGCGCGTACAGGGCACCTCGATGATCGACGCGCTCATCAACGACGGCGACATCGTGATCCTGGAGCCGCGCCAGACGGCGGATCCCGGCGAGGTGGTGGCGGCCTGGATCGTGGACCGCGAGGAGACCACCCTCAAGAAGTACTACCCGGAGGGCGCGCGCGTCCGCCTCCAGCCGATGAACTCCACGATGGACCCGATCTACGAGGACGCGGCCAACGTGGAGGTCCAGGGCAAACTGGTCGCGACGATCCGCGCCTTCTAGCGGACACACCCGAGTCGGTATCAGACGGCGCGCCGCGAGGCGCGCCGTCTGCGTTTCACTCCGGTCGCGCGTGCTCAGTATGGAGGCAGGAGTAACCTCCGATCTCAGGGAGGCCGTGATCCATGGCTGACGAACCGCTCCTGCAGGTGCGCGACCTGCACGTGACCTACCGCACGCGCGACGGGGAGATCCCGGCGGCGCGCGGGGTCACCTTCGACGTCTATCCCGGCGAGATCCTCGCGATCGTGGGAGAGTCCGCCTCCGGGAAGTCGACCGTCGGGCACGCGATCCTCGAACTGCTGCCGCAGGCGACCTCGGAGATGTCCGGGACGATCCTCTGGCGCGGCCGGGACATCGACACGTTCTCGCGCGAGGAGATGCGGCGCCTCCGCGGCCGCGAGATCGCGGTGATCTTCCAGGACGCCCTCGCGGCGCTCACGCCGACGATGACCGTGGGCGAGCAGCTCGCCGAGCTGTTCCGCATCCACCTCGACGTGGGCGCCGAGGAGGCGCGGCTCCGGGCGCGCGACGCACTGCTCGACGTGATGCCGAACGCCGACCGCGTCCTGGACGTGCATCCCTTCCAGCTGTCCGGGGGCATGGCGCAGCGCGTGATGATCGCGATGGCGACGGCGCTCCAGCCGAAGCTGCTGATCGCGGACGAGCCGACGGCGAACCTCGACCCGGCGGTGCGTCAGGAGACGATCGAGTGGCTGGAGCGGATCCGCGACGCCGGGGGCTCCGTGATCGTGATCACGCATGACTTCGGCGTGGTCGCCCGCCTCGCGGACCGGGTCGCGGTGATGTACGCGGGGCGGCTCGTCGAGACGGCCGACGTGCGCACGGCGTTCAAGCTGCCGAAGCACCCGTACACGTTCGGGCTGCTCCAGAGCCTGCCGTCGATGGCCGGGGGCGGACGGCTGCGGGCGATGCCCGGTCAGCCGCCGGACCTCACGACCCTGCCGCCGGAGTGCCCGTTCCTGCCCCGCTGCAACAAGGCGATCGCCGTGTGCCGGACCGAGCCCGCGCCGCCGCTGTTCCCGATGGACGACGCGCCGGACCACTTCGCCGCGTGCTTCAACCCGATGGCGGTCGGCCTGCAGGACTGACCGCGGCCATCCTGCCCATCGTGTCTCAGCGTCCTCGTGCGTGTCGCGGGGCCAGCGAGGCGAGTTCCACCACCAGCAGCTCGAGCGCGAGTTCGGCCTCGAGCTGTCCGGTCTTGACCGCGTGATCCGAGGTCTCGGCGGCGCGCAGGGCGGCCTCGGCCGCGCCGCGATGCGTCGCGCGGGCCTGGCGCACCAGCTTCTGGAGCGGGAAGCCGCGCACCTTCGTGAGCGCGCCGACATCGTCCTGGCTGCCGCGGCCTTCGAGGACCTCCGTGGCGCGGACGAGGTGCCGGAGCTGGCGCGCGAGCATGATCTGCACGTGGCCGGGGGTCTCCGTCCCGTCGTCCAGCATGCGCCGCAGGAGCTTGAGCGCGTTGGAGGCGTGGCCCTCGACGATCGCGTCGATGAGGTCGAAGAGGCGCTCTTCGCGCACGACCGGGGTGAGGGCGTGCACGTCGTCGGGTGTGATCGCGCGGCCGTCGGCGTAGGTTGCCAGCTTGTCGAGCTCAGATGCGAGGGCGCGGAGGTTCGCGCCGACGAGCTCGGCGAGCGCCTCGATCGCGCGAGGCTCGATCGCGATGCCGCGGCGGACGGCGCGGTCCTGGAGCCACTGCGCCACCTCGGACGGTCCGCCACGCGCCCACGCCTTCAGCTCGCCGAACTCCGTGACGGTGACGTTGGGACGCTGACGGAGGGCCGTGAGCAGCGAGGAGCGCCCGACGGGCGTGGCGCGGTCGTCCCGCTTCGGGCGCTCGATCAGCACGATGTGGTTCGACTCCGGCATCGTGGGGAGGAAGTCGAGGAACGGCTGCCACTGGTCGACGAGGCCGCGCCGGCTGCCGAGCGTGGTGAGCAGGTCCTCCACGATCACGAGGCGCGCCGGGGCGAGGAAGGGGAGCGCCGAGCCGTGCTGGATCAACTCGTTCGGGGTCAACGAGCGCCCCGCGATCGTCATCGTGTTGGAGGCGAGCGATCCGTCCGTGTCCAGCGAGTCGCGGAGGGCGCGCAGCGCCTCCGCTGCGCGGAACTCGTCAGGGCCATGGAGCACGTGCAGCACGAGGTCCCCCGACTCGCCGCCCCTCCGTCGCCCGACGGCGAGGTGAGGCCGGTGTCTGTTAGTCGATCTCCAGTTGCCAGCCCAGCCACGCGGCCAGCGTGGTGCCGGCGAAGATCGCGCCGCTGATGCCGAGGGCGGGGAGGACCCCGGCGTCACCTGTCGTTGCCTGGTACGCGGCCCAGCCGAGGGCGAGCACCGCTCCCGGGATCGGGAGCCATCGCGGGAAGCGCGGGTCCTGGTCGTCGACGAGCGCGGTGCGGAGCAGTTCGCGGGGCGTCACCGGCCCCGCCGGAGCACGTCCGTGGCCCTCGGCGGTGTCGGGGGCCTCGGGGCCCTCCGGCTGATCCTCGTCGCGGTCGTCGTCGACGGTCACGGTGCGCGGTCCCATCGTCTCGTGCGGCGGTCGCGGCCCGTCGCTACCTCGATGGTACGGGTGGCGCATCCGGTGCGTCGACGACGGGGTGTCCGTGCTCGCCGCCCTCGCCACCTTCGCCGCCCTCCGGATCAGCATCGAGCTCGGCATCGAGTTCAGCGTCGAGGTCCGCGCCGCGCTCGGCGGCGGACCATGCGAGGTAGGCGATGACGCCGGCGGTCGCGAGCGCGAGGGCGAGGAGCACCAGCGTCGGACGGAAGCCGAGGCGGTCCATGCCGAGGGCGACGATCGGCACGACGATCACGCTGGCGATCCCGGTGACGAGGTTCGAGACCGAGATCACGCTGGCCCGGACCGCCTCGGGGGCGCGGCGTGCGAGGTAGACCGTGAAGTGCGGGTACATCAGGTTCCAGCCGAGGGCGGGCAGCACGAAGACCGGGAACAGCCACGCCGTCCCGGGCACCGCGGCGAACAGCGCGAGTGAGCTCACGACGGGCATCATCCCGAACACGCGCCGGACGCCGAGGCGCCGCCCGACCGGCGCGGCAAGCCATGACCCGAGCGCGCCGACGACCATCTGTCCCGCGACGCCGATCCCGATGCCCCACAGCGGCACGCCGGCCTCGCGCAGGAAGAACTGCTGGAGGACGCCGACGGACGCGATCGCGAGCGTCATCACGCTCATCAGGAGCATCGACCAGAGCAGGGCGGGCGACCGCCACGTCAGCGCGATCGCGCGGCGGCCGGTCTCGAGGTAGGCGTGGCGCTCCTCCGTCTTCGGCGGCTCCGTCAGGAACCAGGCGATCAGCACGGCGGGCGTGCAGAGGACGGCGCTGAGGATGATCGGCGTCCAGAGCGGGAACCAGGTGATGATCACGGAGCCGAGGACCGTGAACCCCGCGATCGCCGCGGAGGCCAGCGCGTTCAGCCGCCCGTAGTACTTCGCGAAGTCGCGTTCGCGGCGGACGACCTTGAGGGAGTCGTAGAGCATCGCGGAGTCCGCGCCGGAGAACGAGGTCTCGGCGGCGGCGAAGAACGCGTACGCGGACATCAGGACGAACACCGAGGCGCTGGTGCCGAACGCGAGGAAGGCGAAGACGACGCTGACCGTGCCGACCACGAGGCTGATGCGTCGCCCGAAGCGGTCCGCCATCATCCCCGTGGGCAGCTCCGTCGCGATGACGACGGCCGAGTAGAGCGCCTCGAACAGCAGCACCTGGCCGAGTGTGAGCCCGCGCTCCTCCGTCAGGTAGAGGACCCAGATGCCTTCCCCGAGCCACGCCCAGCGCAGCACCCACCACCACGGGAGGATGCGCAGGTTGCGCTGCATCAGGGGATGCTCAGCGGCCGGCGGAGCGGGGGGTGGTGATGCAGTCATGATCCGCCAACGCCCGGCCGGGCCGGCGGGTTGCTCGCCGCGTGGTTGCTGCGGGGCGCCCACCGGCGCCTGTGCCTACGGGAAGAGGTCGAGGGCCATCTCGCGCACGATCTCGGTGGCCGCGCCCTCGCCCCGGTCGTACTCGTAGCCTCGGACGAGGGCGACCGGGATCGCGTCGAGCTTCCCCATCACCAGCTCGGCGGCGCCCGCGATCTCGTCGGCGACACAGATCGTCGTGACGCGCAAGACGTGGCCGTCGAGGTCGGTCTTCCCGATGTAGTCGCGGAACGGGAGCATGCCCGCGACGCCGATCGCGACGTTGGTCTGCCCGTGCCGCCACGGGCGGCCGAAGGTGTCCGTCATCACGACCGCGACCTCGACGCCGAGGCGGGCGCGCAGGCCATCGCGCAGCGCGCGGCAGGAGGCGTCCGGGTCGACGGGCAGCAGGCAGACGAGGTCCTGGCCGCCGACGTTCGAGCCGTCGACGCCGGAGTTCGCGGCCTTGAAGCCGTGGTGCGTCTCCGTGATCAGGACGCCGCCGACCTGGCGGATGACGCGCTTCGACTCGCGGAGGACGGCCTCGACGAGGCGCGGGTCCTTCTCCGTGCGCTCGGCGTACGCGAGGGCGAACGGGCTCGGTACGAAGTCGTCGAGGGGATAGATGCGCCCCTCGGACTTCGAGACGATCCGCTGGGTGACGACCACGACGTCGCCGTCCTCGATCGGCGTGCCCTGGGCGGCGGTGGCCTCCGCGATGATCGCGACGAGGTCGTCGTCGCGCTGGACCATCGGGATGCCTCGTATGCCGACGATGCGGACGTCCGGAACAGCGGGATCGGCCATCGGGTCTCACTTCTGCGCTCGTGTGCGACGAGGCGCCCAGGCGATGTGGTGTGCGTGATGCGAGCGCAGGCCGGGGCCCTACGGGCGGTCCGGGATGCCGGTGATCTTGATCGCGCCGTGTGCCTTGTAGCGTCCGTTGATGCCGATGACCAGCGTCGTGAGGCCCTCGACGAACCGCGAGAAGCGGAGCGGGCCTGCGTCGACGGCGCGGCAGCCCTCGATCTCGTCCGCCAACCCCATCACCGTGTCCTTCGCCTCGCCATTCGCGCCAGTGACGAGGATGTCCGACTCCAGGTGGCCGTGTGGGTCGAGGAGCACCTCCGCAGGGAGGTTGTGGAACGCGCCGATGACGGTCGAGTCCGGCAGGATATCGGCCGCTTCCTCGGTGGCGGAGCCGGCCTCGACCTCGATCGGGCGCGGGCCTCTCTCGAAGCGGACGGGGACGACGGCGTCGACGACGACCTTCCCGGCAAGGGCGTCGCGCAGGCCTTCGAGCGTGGGACGGTGTGCCGTGTAGGGGACGACGATCACCACGAGGTCGGCGTCCGCGACGGCGCTCGCGTTGTCCGTGCCGCTGACGCGGTCGCTGCCCAGTGCCGCCGCCAGGTCGGCGCCGGACTCTTCGCCGCGTGCCGCCTCGCGCGAGCCGAGGATGACCGTGTGCCCGGCGAGCGCGAACCGTGTCGCGAGGCCGCGCCCTTCCGGTCCGGTGCCGCCGACGAGGGCGATGATATGGGGCATGGAGGTCCTTCCCGGCGGTGCGTTCGCGCCGACGAGGGCGCTGCCTCGCTATCCTCGCAGCGATCACGTCGGGCGAGAAGTCCCCAGCGGACGCCTCGCGGAGCGGCGTGACCTCACGGATCGGACGCGCGTGACCGGCCCCGCTGACGCCTCGACCATCGCCCTCCGTGGTGTCACACACACGTACGCGGGTGCGGACGGCCCGCTCCTCGCGCTTGCGCCCACCGACCTCAGCGTCCGTGATGGCGAGTTTGTCTCGCTCGTGGGGCCGTCCGGGTGTGGAAAGACGACGCTCCTTCGGGCGGTCGCAGGGCTCCTCGAACCCTCCGAGGGCGAGGTCGGCCTGCTGGGTGCGGCGCCGCGCGCGGCGCAGCGCGCCCGGCAGATCGGCCTCGTCGCGCAGGATCCCGGGCTGCTGCCGTGGCGGACGGTGGAGCAGAACGTCCGGCTGCCGTTGGAGGTCACCGGCGGTGATGGTGATGTCGCCGCGATGCTGCGGCGCGTCGGCATCGAGGGGTTCGAGCACTACCGGCCGGCGGAGCTCTCCGGCGGCATGCGGCAGCGGGTGGCCCTCGCGCGGGCGCTGGTGCACGGGCCGCGCGTGCTGCTCATGGACGAGCCGTTCGGCGCGCTGGACGAGCTCTCGCGCGAGGCGATGCGGGTGGAGCTCCTGCGGATCTGGGAGCGGGAGCGGATCACCGTGCTCTTCGTGACCCACGCGGTGCGCGAGGCGGTGCTGCTGTCCGACCGCGTCGTCGTGATGTCGTCGCGTCCCGGCCGCATCGTCGCTGATGTGCGCATCGACCTGCCTCGTCCCCGGGACGCGGCGATGGAGGAGTCCGCCGGCTTCTTCGCAGCGGTCCGCGAGGTGCGCGCGGCGCTGCAGTCGCCGACAGGCGGCGCCACGTGATCCGCCGCACCATCCTCGCCGTCGGGCCGCCGATCGGCTTCGCCGCGCTGCTCCTCGTGGCATGGCAGGTCTGGGTGGAGGCACGCGACATCAAGCCGTACCTGCTCCCGCCCCCCTCGGCGGTCGCGCAGGCCCTCGCGGACGACCCGGGGCGATACGGCGAAGCGCTCGGGACGTCGCTGGCGACCGCCCTCGGAGGACTCATGCTCGCGAGCGCGATCGCGTTCGGCCTGGCCGTGGTGATGGCGCACTCGCGCGCGCTGGAGCGGGCGATCTATCCGCCGGCGCTGCTGGTGAAGGTGACGCCGATCGTTGCGGTGTATCCGCTGCTGATCATCTGGTTCGGCTTCGGGACGTGGCCCCGGATCGTCGTGGCGGCGCTCATCACGTTCTTCCCGATGCTGGTGAACGCGATCGTCGGCCTGCGCGCGGTGGACCCGTCGGCCCTCGACATCCTGCGCGTGCTGGATGCGTCGCGGGCGCAGGTGTTCTGGAAACTGCGGCTGCCGTCCTCGTTGCCCTACGTGTTCGCCGCGCTGCGGATCAGCGTGCCGCTGTCGCTGATCGGGGCGGTGGTGGCGGAGTTCCTCTCGGGAGCGGGGGGGATGGGGCAACTGATCCTGATCGCCAACGGCGAGTTCCAGACGGACGTGCTGTTCGGGGCCGTGTTCGTGCTCGCGGCCGCAGGCATTGGCATGACGGCGATCGTCTCGTATGTTGAGGCCCGCGTCCTCGGCTGGACCCAGGCCGAACGTCAGCAGATGGGTGCGTAGTGCCCGCGCGGGAAGCCTAAGCGCGGATACCCCCGTCACCAGCCTCTGATCGCGTGTAGCGCCCGGACAACGTTCGGATGCACGCACCGGATTTGCCGGGAGTGTGTCCGTATGTCTGCATCTCCGCGCGCCCGTCGCGCCCGTCGCGCCCTGCCTCTTGTCGTGCTTGCCAGCCTCCTCCTCGGTGCGGCCACCCTCGTGGCGTGCGGTCAGGACGAGGTATCCGAGACGCGACAGGTCACGTTCATGGCCGGGTTCCGAGCCCAGGCCAACCTCCCCTTCGTCGCGGTGTACGTGGCGGAGGCCGAGGGGTTCTTTGCCGACGAAGGGCTGGAGGTGGAGATCCAGCACTCCTCCGGCCAGGATGAGCACCTGAAGCTGCTGCTGGACGGGACGGTGGACTTCACCACGGGGACCGCGGCCCAGGCGGTGCGTCGTACGCAGGAGGGCATCCCCGTCCGCGCGATCGCGCTCTTCGGCCAGCGGGGCGACCAGGGGTACGTGTCGCTCGCCGACTCGGGAATCGCGACGCCCGCCGACTTCGCCGGGCATACCGTGGGGTTCAAGGCCGGCGTGGTGCCGGCCGAGCTGCACGCGCTCCTCGCGAGCGCCGGGCTGACCGTCGAGGACGTCGAACTGCTCGCAGTCGGGTTCGACCCGCGGGTGTTCATGGAGGGCGGGGTGGACGTCTACCCGGTGTTCCTGAACAACGAGCCGGACACGATCCGGACCGCTGGCGTGGAGATCAACGTCATCGATCCGCACGACTTCGACGTGCCGACGCTGGGGCTCACCTACCTCGCGACGCCTGACACGCTCGAGGACGGTGACGTGGCCGAGCGCTTCCTGCGCGCCACGTTCCGGGCGGTGCAATGGATCCAGGACCACCCGGACGAGGCGGTCGAGATCGTCCTGCGCCACGCCGAGGGCGCGGACGCCGCGCACCAGCGGTACCTCCTGGACACCGACCTCGCCGCGGCTGCGCGTGAGGATGGCCGGATCGGGCTCTCCGACACCGCCTCATGGCAGGCGCTCGTCGACCTCCTCGTCGAGTACGACGTGATGCCCGGGTCGGTGGACGTAGCGAACGTGGTCGACCAGTCGATCCTGGAACGGCTGTACGAGGACGGATTCGAGTAGGGGTGCGCCCGGGCCGGGGGTGTCGCGAGACGCCCTCGGCCGATCGGCGGACGGTCGGGGTGGCGCGCCTAGAAGAGGGTGATCGAGCCGACCTCGACGATGGCGCCGTTCACGTGGAGTTCGAACTCCCAGGTCCCTGGCGGGAGCGGCCCCTCGGGCGGGTGGTAGCCGACCCAGAGTCGTCCCTCTGAGCCCGACGTCCACGGGACGATGGGCGAGGTGTAGACGCGGGTGTTGTCCCGGAAGACGTGCCACTCGATCTGCGTCGCGCCCGACATGCCGACCACGTCGAACATCATGAGCAGCTGGTTGGCGCCCGTGAACGCGCCCGACTGGATGTTGCCCTCCGCCGTCGCCGAGGATGCCGCGAACTGGAAGAAGGCGTCCGGTGTCCCGGGTTCGACGCCGACGACGGAGGTGGCCGTCGCGTGCAGGGCGCCGTTGATCGCCACGTCGAGGCGCCAGCGTCCGTTGGGCATCCCGCTGGAACTGGGCGCCGTGATGCGGTCGGAGACGAGGCCGAACGCCCCGCCGCTCCAGACGTAGGACGAGGAGAGCGACTGCTGCTCGACGTCGTCGAGGTACCAGCGCTCATCGATCACCGCGCCCTCCGGAGCGCCGTTCACTATGTACTCGTAGTAAAGCGCACCCAGGCCGGTGGCGAAGCGCGTCTCGTAGTCGAACAGGTCGGTGCCGCTTGCGGTCTGGGTCGCGTTCTCGGCGAATGCCGGGCGGGAGACGTAGATGCCCGTCGAGGGGGGCGTCTGCAGCGACCCGGGGAGTGTCGCGTCCCGGTAGAGCGGCGCCTGGTAGGCCTCCTGCGGGACGTTCGCGAGCAGCGGGGTGAGGAGGTCCAGGGGGCGGGCCATGCCGACCACGCCGCTGGGGAGGTACTGGTCCTGGGCGAGGATCCCGACGAGTGCGCCGAAGCGGTCGAAGACCGGACCGCCGGCTGCGCCGTAGGGCATGCGCGTGTCCATCTTGAACCAGCCGCGGCCGGTGCGTCCCGCGCTGCCTCGCTGGCCGGAGATCACCGCCTGCGCGGTCTCCACGACCTGGTCAGTGGCGGGGTGAGCCGCGTCGACGCCCGGGTAGCCGAAGGTGCGCAGGCTGAACCCGACGCCGGCGGCCGCGGCATCGCCGATGACGACCTGTGGGAGGTTGAAGGCGCCCTCGCCCAGCGGTTCGCCCTGCGCGTTGCCGGTGACACGCAGGACAGCGAGGCCGGCGACGGGGTCGGCGGCGACCAGCGTCGCGGTGAACTCGGGCTCGGGCGATGTCCCCGGCATCCGGTCAGGCGCGAGGACGAGCGAGGTGTACGCGAGCGTGCCATCGATGGTGTACGGGTCGACGACCGGGTAGGCCGTCGCGATCAGGCCTTCCGCTGCGTTCACGACGACGCCTGAGCCCCACCGCACGTTCTCCGCGACCCCCGAGGAGGTATCGACGGCGATGACCTGGACGATGGAGAGCGCGAGCTCGTGGTCGGGGATGACCTGGCCACCGGTCGCGCTGCCGCCGTTCGAGCCGCTACCCGGGTTCACGACGATCGGGGTCGGGGAAACGGGGCCTCCGGTGGCGGCGGTCGCTGAAGGGGTCGGCGTGGCCTTGCCGGGGATGAGCTCGGCGGTGCGATCGCACGCCAACAGGAAGACCGCCCCACACAGGAGGGCGGTCACGAGCAGTGGACGGAGGCGTGGTCGCTTCAAACCCATCTCGGCCAACCGTACCCCGAGGTACCCAAGCAGGCCAGTGCTGATGCCCCTCGACGGACCTGACGATCCGGCGCGGTAGACTCCCCGCAGCCCCATCTCGTGGGGCATCCGTATCCCGGCCCAGCGCGTCCCGTGCGTCCGAGAGGAACTGGCGATGTCCTACGAAGCGATCCTGTACGACGTGGAGGACCGCATCGCCACGATCACCCTCAACCGGCCGGAGCGCATGAACTCCTTCAGCGACGCGCTGCTGCACGAGTGGGAGGACGCCATCCGCCGATCGGCGGAGGACGACGGTGTCCGCGCGGTGATCCTCACTGGCGCGGGGCGTGCGTTCTGCGCCGGCGCGGACCTGCGGGTGAGCGCCGAGGAGGACACGGTGCTGATGACCGGCCGAAACGCCGGGGAACGCCGGAACTCGCTCCGCTACTCGGTGCATCGCGTCCCGCAGGCGCTCCAGTACCTCGACAAGCCGTACATCGCAGCGATCAACGGGGCGGCTGTGGGCGCCGGGATGGACATGGCGTCCATGACCGACATCCGGATCGCCTCTGACCAAGCGCGGTTCGGGATGTCGTACGTGAACGTCGGGCTGGTCCCCGGGGACGGTGGGGCGTGGCTGCTGCCTCGGCTGGTGGGGACGCAGCGGGCGCTGGACCTGATGTGGCGCGGCCAGATCTTCGATGCCGCGACGGCGATGGAGATGGGGTACCTGCTGAAGGTGGTGCCGCAC
Source organism: uncultured Dehalococcoidaceae bacterium (assembly GCA_964414675.1). GTDB lineage: Bacteria > Chloroflexota > Dehalococcoidia > UBA2979 > UBA2979 > W-Chloroflexi-9. Next base: position 19,191 of record CAYPYF010000006.1, on the reverse strand, counting down.
GACGCGCTGATGGAAGAGACGCGGGCGTACGCCCGCGAGCTCGCGGACGGGCCGCCGGTCGCCATCCAGCTGATGAAGCGGCTGACCTACCGGTCGCTGGACCTGTCGTTCCCGGAGGCGCTGGAGGCAGCCCAGGCGGCGATGACGATCGTGCAGTCGACGGAGGACTCGCTGGAAGGGCCAGCCGCGTTCCGCGAGAAGCGGAAGCCCAACTTCCAGGGCCGGTAGCCAGCGTTTTGTCGCTCCGGTTAGTACCCGCTTCATGATTCTCCAACGCGGATATGACCGGCGTCCGTCACCATGGATTCAGCCACACAGGAGGATCTTCATGGTCGGTCTCATTCGCACCCCACTTCGTACGCCATTCCGCGCGCTGATTGCCGGCGTGCTCGCACTCTCGATTGGCCTCGTCGCGCTGGGCTGTACGAGCGCCGACGACAAACCCGGCGTCACCGGTACCGAGGCGACAATGGGCACGCAGCAACCAGTCGCGAACAGCACGTCCGGTTCCGGCGACGCGTCGACGATCACCAGTCCTGGCGTCGTCGACCTCGCGGACGTGGTCGGGGAGGTCATCAACTCGGTCGTGCTGATCGAGAACGCGGACGGGCCTGGGAGCGGATCCGGGATCGTCATCGATGACGAGGGCCACATCCTGACCAACTACCACGTCGTGGAGTCGATGACTTCCGCGAAGGTCACGCTGTACGACGGCAGCGCATCGCTGGCGGAGATCGTCGGGACGGACCCGGGGAGCGACCTCGCGGTGATCCGCGCCACCGGCTTCAGTGCTGAGCAGCTGCGCCCGGCGACGCTCGGCGACTCCTCCCGCACGCGGGTGGGCCAGGCGGTCTTTGCCATCGGCAACCCGTTCGAGGAGACCTTCACGGTCACGCAGGGCATCGTCTCCGCGCTGAACCGCAGTTCGCCCTCGTTTGGGGGGCGATCGATCCAGGGCGTGATCCAGACGGACGCCGCCCTGAACCCCGGCAACTCGGGTGGCCCGTTGTTCAACCTGGCGGGCGAGGTGATCGGCATCAACACGTCGATCCGGAATCCCACCGGGCAGTCGTTTGCCGGCCTCGGGTTCGCGGTGCCCTCGAACACGGCAGCGCGCTACCTCCCGCAGCTGATCGCCGGCGATGACATCCAGCACCCGCAGCTCGGGATCGCCGGCCCCGTCGAACTCGACGAGGTGTCCGCGGTGGACCTCGGCGTCGACCTCACGCGCGGCCTCTACCTGACGACCGTGGTCGCCGAGGGCGCCGCTGCCCGGGCGGGGATCCTCGCCGGCGACGTCATCATCAAGATCAACGGGGAGACGACGCACACCTTCGAGGACCTCGCGAGCGCGATCGACCGCGCCGAGGTAGGAGCGGACCTCAAGATCGTGGTCGTGCGCGGCGGCCAGGAGATGACCGTGACGGCTACGCTGCAGCCGTGGGACCTCTCCTGAGTCACCCGGTCGGCCTGGCAGGCCAGTCTCCTGCGAATCGCCCCGGCCACTGCCGGGGCGATTCGTCTGAGGCGTGAGTAACGAACACTTGAACCTGTGCCGCGTTTCACTTGATATCGAGGAGCGGGGGTTCTTCGGAGGTCTGCCTGTGGTGTCCGCGCCCACCGTCTCCTGGCGAGCACGACTCGTTGTCGCGTCCTTCCTCGTCGTCTCGCTGGCCCTGGTGCTGTCAGGGGGCGCTTCGGCCCAGGTCGCCGGGATCAAGATGGCCGCTCCGGCAGGCACCCAGTGGGAGGTCCTGGCCGGCTACAACACCGCGACGCACGAGGGCGTCGACCCGTACGCGCTGGACATGTGGCGCGTGGACGCCGAGACCGGGGGCACCCCCGTGCTCGCGCCGTTCTCGGGCACCCTCGGTTACACGTCCGACACCTGCGTCTCCGTGCGGAACTCCGACGTGAACCTGTTGATGTGCCACCTCTTCGTCGACCCTGGCCTCGACCGAGGGGATCCGGTGGCCGCCGGCCAGCGCCTCGGCACCGTCGCGCCGGACGGCCAGGCGGAGAATGCCGGCATCGCGCACATCCACATGCAGTTGAACGTGCGAAACGGCGACTTCGGATCCTCCGGCGCCCCATTGCCGTTCGCCGGGGCGTACGCGATCGAGGGCGTGAACTTCCAGGCGGTCACGACGGCCAACGGGCACGCGGGACGCCGTGTCACCTCGACAAACGCGCAGGTCTCCGGCGCGCCCGCCGTGGACGCCGGGCCGAACCGGACGGTTGAGCCGGGTGCGTCCGTGACGCTGACCGCGCAGGTGACTGGCGCCTCTGACGTCTTCTGGGCGCAGCAGAGCGGGACGTCCGTGCTGAGCAACGTCGTCGCCGGGAGCACGTTCTCGTTCGTCGCGCCGAGCGAGCCGGGGACGCTCTCGTTCGCCGTCTTCGCGAACGCGAGCGGGACGCTGCTGACGGACGAGGTACAGGTGACCGTCCTGGCTGGGCCTCTGGTTCCGCCGCAGGTCGCCACGCCATCGATCGTGGGTGGACAGGTCTTCCCCGGTGGGATCAGCCTCGTCGTCTACTCCGGCGGCAGCACCGACGAACTGATCGAGGCGATCGCGTGCCCGTTGCCGGAACTGGGCATCTGGGCCAGCTCGGCTGACGGCCGCCTCGTCTCGTATGCCTTCGGACGGCCCGCGTTCGTGAACGCGGGCTGGGCCGCCCTCTTCCCGGGGGGTGTGCCGGAGCTCACGCCGCTCATGTTGAAGTGCGCCTAGCGCACCGAGGGCAGGCCGTCAGTACGCCTTCCTGATCGCGCCGCCGAGGGCCCTGCGACCTCCGGCGGCGCGCTGCGCTACAGTCGGATGCGCTCGTTGGCGTGGCAGGAGTCGGCACATGTCTCTGTATGAAGCCCTGTTGATCGGCCACATCGTGGGTGTGGTGGTGATGGCGTTCGGGAGCGGGACCGCGATGCTCGCGAGCCTCTCCGCCGGATCTCGGCCCGATGTCGTGAGCATCCTGAAGGCCTCCCAGCTCGAGCTGCTCGGCGGACGTGTGACGGCGTTTGCCGCCGTGGTCGTCGCGATCCTCGGGACCTGGCTAGTGTTCGAGGTCGACGGGTTCGAGTTCGAGCAGGCGTGGATCTCGGCTGCCTACGTGCTGTGGTTCATCGCGATGGGGCTGGGCGGCGGCGTGCTGGCACGCCACAGCCGAGGCGTCATCGCGGCGGCCGAGGCGGCGCAGCAGCGTGGCGAGACGATGAACGACGCGCTCGTCGCGCAGTTCCGTTCGCCCGTCGCGAACATCGCTGGCACCGCGCTCGGACTGATGTACGTGGCGTTCATCTATCTGATGGTGGCGAAGCCCGGACTCTAGCGCCGTCCGGGAGGTCGCCTACTCGGGCGACGGCAGCTCCAGGGCGCGGCCCGCGACGAGCAGCCACGCCCGGCCCGCCGCGCGCGAGACGCGCTGGTTCACCCGTCCCAGCACGTCGCGATAGACCCGTCCGAGGGCGTACGGCGGCACGAGTCCGCTCCCGACCTCGTTCGTGACGACGATCGTCACACCGTCGCGCGCACGGATTGCATCGAGGAGTGCGTCGACCTCGGCGTCGAGGGCGGCTTCTAGCGCTGAAACGGCGGCGAGCGAAGGTTCCTCGTCGTCAAGCTCGAGCAGGCGGTTGGTCACCCAGAGCGAGACGCAGTCGATCAGGACACACGCCGCACCCGGCACCGAGACGAGCGCCCCCGCGAGGCGGAGGGGTTCCTCCACGGTGGTCCAGCCGGCCGGGCGCCGCGCCTGGTGGCGCTGGACGCGGTCGAGGAGCTCGTCGTCGCCGGGCTCCATCGTGGCGAGGTAGACGACATCGGCGTCCGTGCCGAGCGCGAGCGACTCGGCGAACGTCGACTTGCCGCTGCGCGCTCCACCGGTCACGAACCAGAGATCACCCACGCTGTCCTCCGTGCCGCTCCAACATCAGGTACCGAGGAGCGGTTCGGCCCAGCCCCGGCCGACTGCGGCGATGACGCCGAACCACACGGCGACCTGGGCCACCTCGATCGCTGCACCGTAGACGTCCCCCGTGACGCCCTCCAGCAGCCGCGCGGCTGCCGCTGCCAGCATCACGGCCGAGACTCCACCGAATGCGAGGAGGGCGAGGCCGGGTAGCCCGAACGTAGCGAGGGCGACCGCGACCGTGATCGCCGTCGCGAGCGGTGCGGCGAGCGGCCACTGACCTCGATGGATGGCATGGCCGAGGCCGGCCGGGCGCGCCGGCCGGAAGATCAGGCCCACCGGGACGACGCTCCACCTCGCGACCACCGGGGTGAGGAGGAGCGCGGCGATGCGTGCGTCCTCCGGGATGCTGGCGAGCGTCGACCACTGCGCGAGCAGGATGAGCACCAGCGCCATGACGCCGGCCGGCCCCGTGGTGCCCTCGCCCATGACGGTGAGGCGGCGAGCCCGGTCGCCCTGGACGGCCATGCCGTCTGCGGTGTCCGCGACGCCGTCGAGGTGGAGCCCACCCGAGAGCAGGGCGAGCGCGGCCACGAGGAGCGCGGCGGTCGGCCCGGCCGGGAGAAGCTCGCTCAGCCCTCGGTCGAGGAGGGCGAGGATCGCGCCGATGAGGAGGCCAGCGAGCGGGTACCAGCCGAGCGCCTCCGCGAAGGTCCGGTCGTCGTAGGTCTGCACCTTCCGCACCCGGAGCGGTGTGAGGAACTCGATCGCGATCAGCGAGCCGCCAAGGACTCGGAACACGCCCACGCTAGATGCCTCGCACGCTAGGGCTCCGGTTCCACGGCCTCGTCGGAGTCGGAGACGCCCGCCTCGGTGAACGTCGCCATCTCGTCCAGTAGCCGGCAGGCAGCGACGCAGAGCGAGATGCCCAGGGCGGCACCGCTGCCCTCGCCCAGGCGCATGCCCAGTTCGAGCATCGGTTCGAGCCGCAGGTGTTCGAGCGTGGCCGTGTGGCCGGGTTCGGCGGAGCGGTGAGAGGCGATGAGCGAGTCTCGGGCGCCGGGCGCGATCGTGACGGCGACGAGGGCCGCCGCGCCCGAGATGAGGCCGTCGATCACAGCGGGGACGCCCTCGGCAGCCGCGGCGAGGTAGACGCCCGCCAGCACACCGACCTCGAACCCACCGACGGTGCGCAGGAGGTCGATGCCGTCCGTGGCGTCCGGACGATTGACCTGGAGCGCCTGTTCGATGGCGCGGACCTTCTGCTCGAACCGCTCGTCGTCGACGCCGGTCCCGCGGCCCGTCACCGCTCGCGGCGGGCGGCCGGTGGCCGCGGCGATGATCGCGGCGGCGGACGTGCTGTTGCCGATCCCCATCTCGCCGCACCCGACGATGTCGACGCCGCCCTCGGCGCGTTCGCGCTGGAGGAGGGCGATGCCGGCGGCGATCGATGCATGGGCGTCGGCGCGGGACATCGCCGGCCCCTCCGCGATGTCCGCGGTGCCCGGGCCCAGCCGCAGGCGGAGCAGCGCGGAGTCCTCCGGGGTCTCGGACGCAACGCCGGCGTCCACCACGCGGACGCGGGCGCCGGCGTGGTCAGCGAGGACGTTGATGGCGGCGCCACCGGCGAGGAAGTTCCCCACCATCTGGGCGGTGACCTCCTGCGGGTAGGCGGAGACGCCGCGGGCAGCGACGCCATGGTCGCCGGCGGCTACCACGATCAGGCGCTGCTCCAGCCTCGGGCGGGGCATGCCCGTGATACCGGCGATGCGGACCGCGAGGTCCTCCAGCCGGCCGAGGGAGCCGGGCGGCTTCGTGAGGGTGCCCTGGCGCTCGGTCGCGGCGCGCACGGCGGCTGCATCGGGCACCCGGACCGCCTCGACCGTCTGGCGGATCAGGTCTTCGTCGGCGGTCTGTGGCATGGGGTCGAGGCCCTACGATCCGTGCGGACGATCTGGATCGCGAGTGTATGCGCCTCGGACGGCTCGATCTGTCGCCGGCGCGAGGGATGAGACGTGGCCGAGTCACCCGCGAACGACGACCGCGATCCGTACTACCGCGACTTCGCGCATGCGTACGACGAGTACTCGCGCGGGGTCGCCGGTGACGTCGAGTTCTATCGGAGGCTCGCGGCGGAGGCCGGCGTCGTCGTGGAGCTGGGCGTCGGTACGGGACGCATCGCGATCCCGACCGCGCAGACGGGGATCCCCGTGGTGGGGTTCGACCGTGAGCCCGCGATGCTGGCGGTCGCGCGGGAGAAGGCTCGTGACGCCGGGGTCGAGGCGCTCGTCACGCTCCGCGAGGGGGACATGCGGTCGTTCGTCCTCGATCAGCCCGTGCCGCTGGTGACGATCCCGTTCCGGACGTTCCTGCACAACCTGACCACCGAGGATCAGCTCGCGACGCTCGCGGCGTGCCACCGGGCGCTCGTGCCGGGCGGACGCCTCGCACTGAACGTGTTCAACCCGGACCTGCAGAAGATGGCGCGCTGGATGGGAGCGCGGGGCGAGACACTGGGAGCCGTTCGCGGCCTGGGAGGGGTTCGAGGTACAGCAGGCGTACGGCCCAACAGAGCAGATCGTCACCACCTCGTTGCGCGTCCGTGACACCACCGGTGCATGGCGGCGGACCTCGTTCCGCCTGCGGTACGTCCACCGCTACGAGATGCAGCATCTCCTCGAACGTGCGGGGTTCGAGGTGGAGTCGCTCGCGGGTGGGTTCGGCGGCGAGACGTTCGTGGAGGGCGCACCGGAGATGGTGTGGGTGGCGCGGTCCCGGTGATCCGGCCGAGGATCCCAGCACACCGGGCGTGGCTGAACATCAGGAACGAGTTTGTGAATCTTGGTACGAGGAGGGTTGACAAGGCCCGCTACCCCTCTATGCTCTTGTTGTCACAAGCACGAGACGTTTACGTCCGTGATGGTGACGAGCCTAATTTGCGCCGGCGGCTCAGGTCGACGGCGGAGACCGGGGGACCCAACCCTTGGGGTGAATCCTTCCTCGGAAGGACGGGCATACTGAACCAGCCCGAACCCGACAGCTAACCTCGGAGGCTCACTGGATCAGCCCGACCGGCGGGAAGCCGGATGCGGACGATTCCAGAAGGAGGGCGGCACGATGATTGTCAGTGCGCCGCCAAAGAAGTGCCCGCGTTGTCGCGGCCTAATGATTATCGAGGACGACTGGTACGGCCAGTTCGGTACCTGTGTTGCGTGTGGATACGTCCACGAGGCGCAGCGTTGCGACCCGAAGGACCTCGAGGAGGAAGAGCGCCTCGCCGCTGGTAAGCAGCGTCGTCGGCAGCCGTCACACGGCAAGCTCCGCCTCTAAGCCCCTCACTCGGAAGCACTCGACGCGCGCGCCCGGCTCTGCCGGGGGCGCGTTTGTCGTGCCCTCGATCTCCACGCGTTCGCCGCGGGCCTTTCCGCGCGATCCTCGCGGGACTATCCTCCCGCGACAGCACCCCGACGTGCCCGATCCGGTGAGTGCTCCGCGCTCACGAATCCGGCGCTTGCCAGGAGGCAGCCATGTTCGTCCGCATCTCCTACATGCACCCGAAGGAAGGACAGGAGTCTCGTCTCCTTGAGGTCCTGCAAAAGCTGTCCGTCTACTACCGAGACCAGGCCGGTTATCAGGGTGGCTACATCCTGAACCCGTACGCCGGTGCCGAGGCCGATGACCGGCGCTGGGGCCGCGTCGGCTTCTGGGAGACGGTGGACAACGCGGAGCGGGCCGCTCAGACCGAGCACTCCATGGCGCTGCGCTCAGAACTCTCCCGTATCGTCGAGGAAGACTCGCACTACGAGTTCACCTTCGAGGGAACGCCAGACAACATGTAGCGTCGAACAGGGAGTACGCGGCGGTTGATGCGCGTACTCCCTGATGGATTCGGGGTCAGGATCAGGGGGCGGCCAGGGGAACCTTAGGGGTTCTCCCTATAAGGGCAGCCCTAAGGGTTCCGTAGGATTGCCCTCGGCGGTGGCGAATGGCGCCACCTGGTGACCTTGGGTCGGATGACCCAGATGGGCAACCTGATGGAACAGGTATCGAACGTCCAGGCTGTGCGCGACGGCGGGCCGGCCTGTGTGCATCACTGGGTCCTGAGCGACCCCGTGGATGGAGCGACATCAGGCCGCTGCAAGCGTTGCGGCGGCGAACGGACCTTCGCGGCACGGATCGGCGAGGTCGACCGGTACGAGGATGGCTCGACCGACGCAACCCGCGAGCCGGGACGCCTGGCGGGATAACGCGAGCGGAAACACCGCCGTCTGACCTGCCCTGACAGGGCTCGAAACGTCGCTACAACGATCCCCGCAATACGCTGGGTCCACGGAGAGCAAGATGAATCAGCACAACGACCGCATGAGCGCCCCGATCACGCGAGTGCGTCCGCCGATGCGCGGCGTCTCTCACATCCGTCTGCTGGTCGCCGACGACCACGCGCTCCTGCGGCAGGCCCTTCGCATGCTGCTCGAGGCGCAGGACGGCCTGGAGGTGGTGGGCGAGGCGACGAACGGTCGTGACGCGGTCGACGCGGCGGAGCGCCTCCAGCCGGACGTGGTGCTGATGGACATGGTGATGCCGGGCCTCAACGGCATCGAGGCGACCCGCCAGATCGTGAAGCGCTCTCCGAGCACGCGCGTGCTGATCCTCACCGCTTATCTCGAGGACGAGCGACTGCTCCAGGCGCTTCGCGCCGGGGCCGCCGGGTACGTGGTGAAGAACTCGGACATGGAAGAGCTCGTGCTGGCGATCCAGTCCGTCCGTCGCGGCAACACCTACTTCTCGACCTCGGTCTCGGACGAGATCTCTGTGAACGATGTCCTCATGCAGGCGAAGCAGCCCGAGGGCAAGACCGGCTACGAGACGCTGACCCCGCGCGAGCGGGAGGTCCTCCAGTTGATCGCGGAAGGCATGTCCAACCAGGCGATCGGCGACGAGCTGGTGATCAGCGTGAAGACGGTGGAGGCCCACCGCGCCCACATCATGACGAAGCTGCACGCCAAGAACCGCACGGACCTCATCCGCTACGCCATCAAGCGTGGCCTGGTGGGGCTGGACGGGTCTGACGCCGTGGTACGCGAGGCGATCTAGCCAGTGCAGCGCGGCTGCGTGGAGCGGGTCGGCGGCTGTTAAATCTCTGACGTTCCTCCGAACAGGCCGTCGGGCGCCGATAATCAAGGCTATGCGGCTCGTCGTCGGGGTGTGCCTGTGGCAACATACCGTCCTGTGGGGGACGAATCTTCAGTCATTCCTCTGGTCCTCGTCGCCGAAGACGAGGAAGGCGTGAGGGCGATGCTCGGCATCGCCCTTCGTGCTGCCGGGTTCGACCCGTTCCTCTGTGCCGATGGCCAGGAAGCACTCGAACACCTTGAGGCCGGCCTGGAGCCGGACCTGGTCCTGATGGATGTGCGGATGCCCCGGATGGGCGGCGTCGAGCTCGCCCGCCGCGTCCGCACCGAGAAGCGCTGGGACCTGATCCCCCTGATCGCGATGTCCGCCTACAGCGATGACCTGCAGGAGCACGAGATCAAGGCGGCCGGCGCGGACGCGTTCCTGCCGAAGCCGTTCACGATCGCGGACCTCCGCTCGATGCTCTCCTCGCTCCTCCCGCGCGACCGCCGCCCCATCGGCTAGTCGTTACCCCTCCCTCGTCGGGAACGCCTCACAACCCCTCGCACGAGGGGTTGTCCGCGTCCCATGGTCGGGGTCGGACGCCCTCGCGGCCGCGGTGATCGAGGTGCGGCGGAAGGTAGGGGTGGACTGACGAGACGGTAGGGGCCTTCCCCAATACGGAGCGGGAGGTTGCGGTCGAACAATGGGCTCCGACGCAACACGACCAGTCCGGTCGTGCGTCGGGAGAGCGCCATGATCGCCGTCACCCGGTTCGACCACAGTGAGTTCGTCCTGAACGCCGAGTTCATCCAGTCGGTGGAGAGCACCCCCGACACGCACATCGTGCTGTTCAACGGCCACTCGTACGTCGTCCTCGAAGACCGTGAGGAAGTCGTGCAGCGCATCGTGGACTACCGCCGGTCGGTGTATGGCGGCATCGGCCGTCCGCCGCTCAGCCTGGTCCGGGAGTAGCCCCGAAGCGATTCGGAAGCGGAGGTTCGCGTGGGCGCTACGACGATTGCCGGGCTGATCATTGCCGCGATCGGGATCCTCGGCGGGTTCGTGATCGAGGGTGGCTCGGTCGCCTCGCTGATCAACGTCCCCGGCTTCATGATCGTCGTCGTCGGCACGCTGGGGGCCACGGTGATCTCGTTCTCCCCCGGCCAGCTCAAGGGCATCCCCGCCGGCTACATCCGCACCCTGAAGGGTGGCGACAACGCCGAGCCGCACGAGATGGCGGCCCACCTGGTCACGATGGCCGACAAGGCCCGTCGTGAGGGTCTCCTCTCCCTGGAAGAAGACGCGCAGTCGATGACCGACCCCTTCGCGAAGAAGGGGCTCATGCTCATGATCGACGGCACGGACCCGGAGGCGCTGCGCTCGATCCTCGAGATCGAGATCGAGGGCGCCACCCGGCGCGAGACGGAGAAGGCCGAGGTCTTCAAAGCCGGCTCCGGGTTCGCCCCGACGCTCGGGGTGCTCGGCGCCGTCATGGGACTCATCACCGTGCTCGGCGGCCTCGGCGGTGACGTCGCGGCCCTCGGCCACGGCATCGCCGTCGCATTCGTCGCGACGTTCTACGGCGTGGGCGTTGCGAACGTGATCCTGCTGCCGGTCGCGATGAAGCTGAAGGCGATCGCCGGCGAGGAGCAGGCCGTCCGCGAGATGGTCCTGGAGGGCATCCTCTCCATCCAGGCCGGCGACAACCCGCGCATCGTGCGCGAGAAGCTTCAGTCCTTCCTCGCGCCCGAGTTCCGCACTACCGAGGACGAGGACGAGGCTGCCGCCAGCAAGGCTGCCGCATGAGCCGCCGATCCAGGGGGCACGCTGAAGAGCATCCGGATGAGCGCTGGGTCATCTCCTACGCCGACCTGGTGACCCTGCTCTTCGGGTTCTTCATCATCCTGTACGCCACCGCGGACGCGAACGAAGTCAAGATGGAGGCGCTCTCTCGCGGCCTCGCCGAGGCGTTCAACGTCGGCGTCAGCGAGGGCACCGGCGAGGACTCCTTCTTCGAGGGCGGCAGCGGCATCATCCCCGAGCGGAACGAGGCCGGCTCGCTCGACTTCGACCTGGAGCGGATCCGCCAGCTCATCGAGCAGCGGTCCGTCCAGGCCGGCGTGGAGGGCCAGATCGTCGTCTCCCGCGACGAGGACCGCATCACGATCCGCCTGGCCGACAACCTGGTGTTCCCCTCGGCGAGCGCGGACATCCGCAATGAGGCGCGGCAGCTCCTGGCGATCGTCGCGGCGGCGGTGAACCAGACCGGCAACGAGATCCGTGTCGAGGGCCACACGGACAACATCCCCCTGACCACCGCGAAGTACCCCTCGAACTGGGAGCTCTCCTCGGCGCGCGCTACCGCGGTGCTGCGCCTGCTGACCGAGGAGCTCGGCGTCGATCCGGCGCGCGCGTTCGCGGCCGGGTACGGGGAGTTCCGGCCGGTGGCCTCGAACCTCACGCCCGAGGGCCGCGCGCTGAACCGGCGCGCGGACATCGTCCTGCTGTACCCCCTGGCGGCGATCGGATCGAGCCCGCTGGAGGGCAACGCCCTTCCGATCGAGCAGTCCTCGGTCGGCGAGACAACCGACACCAATGGGATCCCCGCGTCGGGCGGGGCTGGAGATGACCATGAATAAGCCAATCGTCCTGGGCGTCGGTGGTGCGCTGGTGGGTGTGCTGGTCGCCTTCGCCGTGTTCACGTTCGTCCTCGGTGGTGGCGGCGCGGCGCCTGTGGTGGCCGCCCCGCCGACGGAGCCGGTGAACGTTGCCGGGAAGCTCGGGCCGCACCTGACGCTTGGCGACCGCGTGTTCAACCTGATGCCGGAGTCGGCCTCGGACCGGGCCTACCTCAAACTTCAGGCGGTCATCGAATTCGAGACCTACGACGAGCAATGGCAATACGTGCTGGAAGGCTGCGGTCACAACGACCACGCGGCACGGCTGGGCGCCTCGGGCGACCTCATGGTCTCCGCAGTCCCCGGCGCCGGCGTCGCCCGTGCGGAGGACGCGTCCTCCGGCGGCGAGGCCGTCGACCCGTGCGAGGCGCAGCGCCGGGCGCTGATGGCCGAGTTCGAGCACGAGATCGGCACCGGCCTCCAGTTGATCGAGGACGCCGTCACCTCAGTCGTCACCGGGCACACCGCGTCCGAGGTCGTGACGCCCGATGGGAAGGAAGCGCTGAAGGCGGAGATCAAGGAGGCCGTGAACCACCTGATCCACGAGCCGCACGTCCACCGTGTGCTCTTCCTGAACTTCATCACGCAGTAGGCGCCGACCCCGCCCCGTCACCGACCACAACCCCGCAGACCGACGAGACAACGAGGACACGATGGCCGAGCAGCGAGCGCTCTCCCAGTGGGAAATCGACGCGCTCCTCAACGACCTGCCGGGCGACGGCGTCGCTGAGGAGGGGGCCGACGCGGGCAGCCGCCGAGACCGCTCCGCGCTGACGGCCATCAAGTCCTACGACTTCCGTCGCCCCGACAAGTTCTCGAAGGAGCAGTGGGCGACCCTGCAGTCGATCCACGAGCACTTCGCACGGATGCTCGGCGCGTCGCTCTCCTCGCGCCTGCGCACGCTGGTGACGGTCCGCCTGTCCAGCCTGGAGCAGGGGCTCTACGAGGAATGGCAGATCCAGGTCCCGAACCCCACCATCTGCTACGTCATGGCGATGCGTCCCCTTAGCGGGAACATGGTGGTGGAGTTCCACCCCGAGCTCGGCGCCGAGGTGGTGGACCGCCTGCTGGGCGGCAACGGCGCGCTCGTCGACCGGTCTCGCGAGATGGGCGAGGTCGAGCTCGGCCTCCTGCGCTCGTTCTCGCGGATCTTCAGCATGGCGCTGCAGGAGATGTGGTCGACGGTCCGTCCGGTGGAGCCGACGCTCCAGGACGTCGGTCAGGACGCGTCCCTGATCCAGGTGGCGGCGCCGACGGACGTGGTCCTGATGGCGTCCTTCGAGATGAGCCTGGGGTCGCACCGCGGACTGATGTCGCTCTGCATCCCCTACCAGGTCATCGAGCCCCTGACCCCGAGCCTCTCCGCGCAACTGTGGATGTCCTCCGGCACCCGTCACGCGATCAGCGACGACGAGCGCCACGCGATGGAGTCGCTCATCAACCGCAGCCACGTCGACGTGTCGGTGATGCTCGGCGGGGTGGATCTGCCCGCGCGCACGATCGCCGGACTGCAGGAGGGCGACACGTTCGTGCTGGACGCGCGCCTGGGCCGTCCCCTGAACGTGGTGATCGGAGACCGCGCGCGATTCCTCGCGCTTCCCGGTGTCGTCGGACGGCACATGGGGGTGCAGATCGCGGATGTCCTGCCCAGCGAGCACGCAGCGGCCCGTCCGTTGCCGGCGCCCGCAGTGTTCGAGGCCGCGTCCGACGACGACGACGCATCGCCCGAGGACGAGACCGACGAGTAGACGACTGCCGAGCACAGTGACCGCTGCCTCCCCGGAGGAGCGGCCGGAATGCGATGGGGTGACGACATGGATGAACTGATGCGGAACGCGCTCGGACGTCACGCAGACGCGCTGGAAAGCGTGGCGAGCCTGGTGCGCGAGCAGGCGCTGTCCGGCCTCGAGAGCCTGACGACCGCGCGCCCGTCGATGTCGGACATCTCGTTCGGCACCGGCGACGCCTCGAGCCTGGAGGCGGAGTTCGCCGAGATCCCGCATGTGGCCATCGACCTGGGGCTGACGGTCTCGTCCGGTCGGTTCGCCGCCGCGATGATCGTGCCGCTCGCCGACCTCGGCGGTCTGCTGAACATCGAGACCGGCGAGGACCGCATGGCGGACGCGGACTTCGCGAACGCGCAGATGCAGGTCATCTCCGGCGCGGCCCGTGAGTACTTCGACCTCCTGGGGATGACGCTCTTCCAGGATCAGCTGTCGGGCATCGAGATCGTCCCGTCGGACGCCCGCGTCGGTGACGCAGCGACGACGGTCGGGCTGGTCACCGACGGTGCGTCCGGCGAGGTGGTCCGTGTCGACCTCGGCATGACGCTTCCGACCGGGGAGCCGGTCGGTGTGACCCTGCTGCTGCCGCAGGCCTTCCTCGACGTGGTCGGCGAGATGCTCGGCGGCGCTGGCACCGTGCGCGAGCCCGCGTCGCTGCGTCCCGCCGCGGCCTCGGCCGGCGTGGCGCCCGAGGTGGCCAGTGGCCCCTTCGGCCTCGCCAGCGAGGTGTTCGACGACCTGCCCGGCGCTGACAACGTCTCGCCGTTCCGCGCTGCCGGGACCTTCGGCGCCGCCGTACACGAGGACGTCGACGTGCACCCCGTCCGGTTCCCTCCGCTCAGCGAGCCGGCCCGGATGTCCTCCGAGCGCCGCGCCCTCGAACTGATCATGGACGTCTCCATGCGCGTGACGGTCGAGCTTGGCCGCGCGTCGCTGACCGTGGAGGACGTGCTGGGCCTCGGACCGGGCAGCGTGGTGGAGCTGAACAAGCTCGCCGGTGAGCCGGTGGACGTGATGGTCAACGAGCAGTTGATCGCCCGCGGCGAGGTGGTCGTCGTCGACGAGAACTTCGGCGTGCGCGTGACGGAGATCGTCTCCCCGCGCCGCCGAGCGCAGGCGATGGGAGCCTAGCGATGCGTTCGATGTGGTCGATGTGGTCGATGCGATTCTCCGCCCTCGTCGCTGGCGCGGTCGTTGCCCTCGCGACAGTCGCGACCGCCTCGGCGCAGGAGGCTGGCACCAAGGTCGGTTCGGACGTCACGTCGTTCGGGCTCGGTGACTGGGTCAACCTCGGCATCCGTCTCGCCCTCGTGATCGGCGTGATCTGCGGCGCCGTGCACGCGATGCGCTGGTATGTGCGTCGCATGAACCGTGGGGGCGGACGCAACGGCCTCCGCGCCCTCGAGGTCCTCGAGACGCACGCGCTCGGGCCGAACCGCACACTGCACCTGGTCCGCCTGGGCGACCGCGCCGTGCTGGTGGGCGCGACGCAGGAGCGCATCACCCAGCTGCTGACCGTGGACGATCCGGAGGAGTTCCGGCGTCTCATCGACATCGACGACGAAGACCACGGGGTCATCACGACCCCTCGAGGTAGCCGCGCTGCAGGGGCGATGGCCCTCGTCGGCGGGTTGCGCAACGGGCTGTCGGTGATACGGGCCCGCCAGGCGGCGATGAACGAGCGCGTCCGTGCGGACCGCGAGGCGAAGCGGGCCGCTGCTGCCGCAGCCGCTCCGGTCCGCGCCTCGCGCACTCGGCGTGTCGCGGCACCCCGCGGCGCCACGACCGTTGTTGCTGAAGCTCCAGCGTCCGAGGTCGCGCCGCCGCACACGGGCGCGCTGAAGGGCATCCTGGGGCGCAGCGAGCGGTCCGCTCGCGCGGTGCGTCGGACGACCGAAGTCGCCCCCGCCTCGGACGAGGCGCAGGAGCGTGAGTCGCTCTTCGACCGGACGCTCGCCAGCATCGAAGCCCTGCAGGTGATGCCGAACGGATCGACGGCCGCCGGCGCGCGCGCGCGCGCCTCGTACGGCGCGGCGCGTCCGACGGCCGGCGACACCGGGCGGTCGCGCGACGCCCAGATTGCCGACCTCCAGCGCGCGATCGCGCAGGCGCGCCGGAGCGCGAGCTAGCCCGTGGACTCGAACACATCGATCAGTGGTAGGCGATGCCCGTATCGACGCCCGCGGGTGACGCGCCGGACGGTGGGCCTCGCCCTCGGCCTGGCGGCGCTGCTGGCGCTCTCGAGCGGCTGTGTCTCCGCGGACGGTTCCGTGGTGGCGCCGGGCCTCGGTCAGGAGTCGGTCGACGACCCCTCCGGCCGCGCGACCGGCGTCCAGCTGTTGCTCTTGCTGACCACGCTGTCGCTCGCGCCGGCGCTGCTGATCATGGTGACCTCGTTCACCCGGATCATCATCGTGCTGTCGCTGGTTCGGAACGCCGTGGGCGTACCGCAGCTGCCGCCCAACCAGGTGCTGATCGGCATCGGGTTCCTGCTCACCGTCTTCGTCATGGCGCCGGTCTGGACCACCGTGAACAGGGAGGCGCTGCAGCCGTACCTGAACGGCGAGATCGGCCAGTCCGAGGCGATGGAGCGCGCTGAAGGCCCCCTGCGGACCTTCATGCTGGCGCAGACACGCGAGGATGACCTCGAGCTCTTCGTGGGGCTCTCGCAGGACACGCGGCCCGCGACCGTGGACGACGTGCCGACGTACGTGGTCATCCCCGGGTTCATCGTGAGCGAGTTGAAGACCGCGTTCCTGATGGGGTTCGTGATCTTCATCCCGTTCCTGATCATCGACATCGTCGTCTCATCGGCGCTGCTGTCGATGGGCATGATGATGCTGCCCCCCGTCGTCGTTTCCTTGCCGTTCAAGATCCTGCTCTTCGTCCTGGTGGACGGATGGGGCCTGATCATCGGTTCGCTCGTTCGATCCTTCGTCGTCTGATCGCCCGCTCCGCATAGGGGTTCACCCGCGACTGCGGGCGAGCCCGCCAGCAGTACCGCCGATGCCACACGTGTCCGCCGATGGAAGTACCGCCCGATGAACGACGCACAGGTCATTGCCCTCGCCCAGGACGCGCTGTGGATCACGCTGCTCGTCTCCGGGCCGATCCTCGTGGTGTCGCTGGTGATCGGCATGCTCGTCTCGGTCTTCCAGGCGATGACGCAGATCAACGAGGTCACGATGACCTTCGTGCCGAAGATCCTCGGCGTCTTCGCCGTCTCGGCGCTCGTGGGGCCGTGGATGATCGGCACGATGGTGGACTACACCACGCGACTGCTGTCGACGCTGCCGGACCTGGCCCGCTAGATGCTGTCCCAGGTCTTCGACGTCTCGCCGGAGTGGTCGGCCTTCTTCCTGCTGATCCTGGCGCGGCTGACGGCCGCCCTGGTGACGGCGCCGCTCTTCGGCGCCCGCAGCGTGCCGATGCACACGAAGATCGGCTTCGCCATCGTCCTGTCGCTGATCGTGCTGCCGCTCAGTTCCCGGAACATCGAGGGCGCCCCGACCGACCTGTTCTCGTTCGCCTCCGCCCTCGGCGCGGAGGTCATCCTCGGCATCGCGATCGGTGTCGGGGTGATGCTCGTGTTCCAGGGGCTGGAGATGGCCGCCTCACTGGTGAGCGTCCAGATGGGCTTCGGCATCGGGCAGATCTTCGACCCGATGAGCGGACAGATGAGCGGCACCATTGAGCAGTTCTACCGCATCGTGATCACGCTGGTGTTCTTCGCGATCAACGGCCACTACCTCGTGATCATGGGGTTCCTCCGCACCTTCGAGGTCGTCGCGCCCGGTGAGGCGACGCTCTCCTCGATCGCCGGCGACCGCGTGGTCCCGTTCTTCTCGACGCTGCTCGTGTCGTCGGTGCAGATCGCGCTGCCGGTGTTCGGCGCACTGGTCCTCACCGACCTTGCGATGGCGCTGGTGAACCGCACGGTGCCGCAGATGAACGCGCTGGTCGTGGGCTTCCCGGTCAAGATCGGCGTCGGGCTCCTCGTGATGGGCGCATCGATGCCGATGATGGTCGCCTTCCTCGGCGCCACGATGGGCCGCGCGCTCGTCGATGTGAACGCGCTGGTGGTGCGCTAATGGCCGGCGAGAAGACCGAGGCCCCTACCCCGCGACGGCAGGAGGACGCGCGCAAGAAGGGGCAGGTCGCGCACTCCAAGGAAGTCGACAGCGGGATCGTGCTGTTCGCCGTGATCGGTGTGTTCCGCTTCGGCGGGCCGTACATGTGGCGTCAGCTCGAGGTCCTCACGGTGGACACGTGGGCGCACCTCGACAAGGACCCGCTCTCGGTCGAACTGACCGCGGACCTCGGCCTGCTGCTCATGGGCCGGGCGATCATGCTGCTGCTTCCGCTGATGGTCTCCGTGATGGCGGTGTCCGTCCTCGGCGGGATGGTGCAGACCGGCGGTCCGCTGTTCTCGCGCGAGGCGCTGAAGCCGCAGTTCAAGCGCGTCGACCCGTTCCAGGGCGCGAAGCGTCTCGTCGCTTCGCGGCAGGCGTACGTGAACCTCGCGAAGTCGCTCATCAAGTTCGCCGTCCTCGGCCTCGTGGGGTACATGGTCTTCATGTCCCACTGGGACGACATCACCACGATGGGGTTCCAGGCGGGGCTGACGGGCTCGATCGCGATCCTCGTGAAGGTGTCGTTCGACCTGGTGACGCGGATGGCGCTGGTGGTGCTGGCGCTGGCGATCGCGGACTTCATCTTCCAGAAGTCGGACCACCTCCGGCAGCTGCGGATGTCGCGCCAGGACATCGTGGACGAGCACCGCCAGAGCGAGGGTGACCCGCACATGAAGGCCGCCATTGCGCGGCAGCGGCGCAAGTTGATGTCGCGGATCATGGAGTCCGTGCCGAAGGCGGACGTGGTGGTGGTGAACCCCACCCACTACGCGGTCGCGCTGAAGTACGACCCGGCCTCCGCGAACGCGCCGATCGTCCTCGCCAAGGGCATGAATCTGGTGGCGTTGAAGATGCGCGAGGTCGCCGAGGAACACGGCATCCCGGTCATCCAGAACCCGCCGCTCTGCCGGGCGATCTACAAGGCCACCCGCATCGGCCAGGAGATCCCGACCGACCTCTACGAGGCCGTCGCGGAGATCCTCGCGTTCGTCTACCGACTTCGCACCAGCGGCGCCCTCCGGGCGACGGCGTAACCAGAGCACGAGAGCAGGAGCGCGCGCATGGCAGCCTCAGCCACCGTCCCGGCCACCGGCAACCGAGCCAGTCTGCTGGACATCCTGACGAAGAACTCGGACGTCGCGATGGCCGTGTCGGTCATCATGATCCTCGCACTCATGGTGATCCCGATGTCGCCGGTGCTCCTGAGCCTGCTGATCGTCCTGAACATCGCGCTGGCGATCATCATCCTGCTCATCTCGATGTACACGCAGGACGCGCTGTCGTTCAGCGTGTTCCCCACGCTCTTGCTGCTGACCACCCTGTTCCGCCTCGGCATCAACATCGCGTCGACGCGGCTCATCCTCTTGCAGGGGGACGCGGGCTCCGTCATCGACGCGTTCGGTGAGTTCGTCATCGGCGGGTCGCTGATCGTCGGCATCGTGGTGTTCCTCATCCTGCTCGTCGTGCAGTTCGTCGTGATCACCAGCGGTGCCGGGCGCGTGGCCGAGGTGGCTGGGCGCTTCACCCTGGACGCGGTGCCCGGCAAGCAGATGGCGAGCGACGCCGACC
>CAYPYF010000005.1:29815-64988 GCA_964414675.1 uncultured Dehalococcoidaceae bacterium | reverse complement strand
GGGTGGAGGCTCCACGCGCCGACGCAGCCGAGGAGGAAGGCGGCGCGTGGAGCCTCCACCCGTCGCAGGTGGAGATCGCCCGGCGGGTGTTCTCGCCCGCGCCACACGAGGTGAAGACGGCGAAGGCGATCCTCGACGCGATGCCGGACGGCAGCGGCGTGGTGATGCTGGACGGCAAGATGCAGGACGACGCGACCTGGAAGCAGGCGAAGGTCATGTACGACCTTGCCGTGAACATCGCGAAGCTCGACTCGGCGATGGCCGAGGAGTACGGAATCGACCCGGCGACCCTGTAGCGGCAACCCTGTAGCATCGCCGCCACCCCACCAGACCGGGTTCCCCTCGGGTAGCAGACCACCAGTCAGAGATAGGGAGCGCGCATGCGTTTCTACGAGTACGAGTCGAAGCAGATCCTCAAGACCGTGGGGATGCCGCTCCCGAAGAGCCACTTCTGCACGACGGCCGCCGAGGCGAAGACTGCCGCCGCCGACATCGGTGGCCCCGTGGTCATCAAGTCGCAGGTGCTCTCCGGCGGCCGCATGAAGGCTGGCGGCGTGAAGTTCGCGGACACGCCCGAGGAGGCCGAGGGCCACGCGCAGGCGATCCTCGAACTGCGCATCAACAACCTGCTTCCCGTCGGCGTCCTCGTCGAGGAGAAGCAGGCGATCGCGCAGGAGTACTACGCCGCCGTGACCTGGGACGGCCGCGCGAAGCGGCCGGTCATCATCTTCAGTGACATGGGCGGCATCGACATCGAGGAGGTCGCGGAGACGCACCCGGAGCACCTCACCCGGACGCACTTCTCGGCGAACCTGCCGTTCTCGGACTACACCGCGAAGCAGGCCGTGGCCGGCACCGGCGTGACCGGGAACGACCTGAACGCGCTCACCCGCATCGTCGCCGGCCTCGCGCGGGTGTTCCTTGACCGCGACATGACGCTGGCCGAGATCAACCCGATCGGCAAGCTCGCGGACGGGCGGATCATCGCCCTCGACTGCCACATGGACATGGAGGCGGAGGCGCAGCGCGCCCACTCGGACCTCCTCACGAGCCTCGGACTGAGCGCCGAGGACAAGCGCCAGGCGCGCCCCCCGACCCAGTTCGAACTGGACGCCGAGCACCTCGACGGTTCCGACCCGCGCGGCGTCGCGGGCAACCTCACCGAGTTCGACGGCGACATCGGGCTAATCATCGGCGCCGGCGGCGGCTCGCTAACGCTGTTCGACGCGGTGCGTGACGCGGGCGGACGCCCGGCGAACTACTGCGAGATCGGCGGCAACCCGTCCGTGAACAAGGCGGCGAACCTCACGAAGCTGATCTGCTCACGGCCGAACGTGAAGAAGATCGCCGTGATGATGAACGTCGTCTCCAACACCCGCGTCGACATCGTCGCGCGCGGGGTGATCAAGGGCTGCCTCGAGGCGGGGTTCGACCCGAGCGAGAAGATCGCGATCTTCCGCATCCCGGGCTCCTGGGAGGAGGAGGGCTTCGCCATCCTCGAGAAGTACGGAGTGCCCTACGTCGACCGGTCCGTGTCGATGGACGAGGCGGCGCGCATCGCCGTCGAGAACAACGCGAAGTAGTCGAGGGGTACCGACAAGATGAGCATCCTCGTCGACGAGAACACGACCTTCATCATCCAGGGCATCACCGGCCGCGAGGCCGTGACGATGGCCCGCGAATGCCTGGACTACGGCGCGAAGCTCCTCGGTGGCGTGACCCCCGGCCGGAAGGGCCGCGAGGTACACGGCCTGCCGGTGATGGACACCGTCCGGCAGTTCACGGAGTCGCAGCGCGTGGACGCTGCCGTCGTCTCCGTCCCGCCCGCCTTCACCGCGGACGCCGTCTTCGAGTCGATCGAGGCGGGCATCCCGCTCATCGTCATCGTGACGGAGCGCGTACCGCGCAAGCAGGTCGCGCAGTTCGTGGAGTACGCGCAGCAGCGGGGCACCCGCATCATCGGCCCGAACTGCCTCGGCGTGATCTCGCCGGGCAAGACTCGCGTTGGTGGCGTCGGCGGCGCCGCCATCTCGACGCAGCGCGCGTTCAAGCCGGGACGTATCGGCGTGATGTCGCGATCGGGCGGCATGACCGTGGAGATCGCGAACTCGCTCTCCGAGTCCGGCATGGGCGTCTCGACCGCTGTCTCGATCGGCGGCGACGCGATCATCGGCAGCACGTACGCCGAGCTGATGCCGCTGTTCGACGCCGACCCGGACACGGACGGCATCGCGATCTACTCGGAGCCCGGTGGGCGCGCCGAGTACGAGCTCGCGGACTACATGCAGCGCGCCGGCTCGAAGAAGCCGATCGTCGCCTTCATGGCGGGCAAGTTCATGGACGAGATGCCGGGGATGCGCTTCGGGCACGCCGGCACGATCGTCGAAGGCAAGGCGGACACCGCCACAGAGAAGATCGCGAACCTCGCGGCCGCGGGCATCACCGTGGCGGACAAGATCGGCGACATCCCGCGGCTGCTGCAGGAACGCCTCGCGGCATCGAAGTAGGCGCGTCGAAGTAGGGATTGGGCACGTCATGGCCATGTTCATCCGCGTCGACATCGACGCATCCGTCCAGCAGGACGAAGCCCTCTGCAAGCGCCTGGTCGAGGTCTGCCCGGTCGACATCTTCGCGATGGAGGGATCGGGCGTCACCACCGTCGAGGCGAACCTCGACGAGTGCACGCTGTGCGACCTCTGCATGATCGAGGCCCCCGACCGCGTGAAGGTCGTGAAGCTCTACCGCGAGTAGCGCCTCGACGCCCCCGCAACAAGCTCTCCACCCCACTCCGGAACCCTGAGCGCGGGGTGGGAAGACTTGTCGCGTGCAGTTCCAGGAACTGGGCATCCCCGGTGCGTTCCGTATCAGCCTCGAACCCGTCAGTGACAACCGCGGGTTCTTCGCACGCTCGTTCTGCGAGGACGAGTTCGCCGCTGCGGGCCTGCCGGCGCACTACCCGCAGGCGAGCGTCTCCTATAGCCGCCAGCGAGGCACCCTGCGCGGCATCCATTTCCGTCCCCACGGCGACGAGGCGAAGCTCATCCGCTGCGTCGCCGGCGCGGCGTACGACGTCATCGTCGACCTGAGGCCTACCTCACCCGCCTTCGGACGATGGGAGGCGATCGAGCTCAGCGCCCAGAACCGCCTCGCTGTCTTCGTGCCGCCGGGATGCGCGCATGCGCACGAGGCGCTCACGGACGACATCGAGCTTCAGTACCAGATGACCGTCCCGTACGAGCCCGGCGAGGTCGGCGTCCGCTGGGACGACCCCACCCTCGCGATCGACTGGCCCCTCCTCCCGACGGTGCTCTCCGAACGGGATCGAGCGCTGCCGTCCCTCGAGGAACTCCGGCTCGAGGTCACGCGATGAGCGGCGGTGTCGGGCGCGCGATGTACGACCTTGCCGAGCGGCTCTACCCGCTCCCGCGCAGCATCACCGGCGCCGGCACGCGCGCGACGTTCGACATCATCGAGGAGGCCCTCCGCGGGGTGCCGCTGCACCGCACCGAGGTGCCGACGGGCACCGCGATCCTCGACTGGACGGTGCCCCCCGAATGGGAGATCCGCGAGGCGTGGATCCGCGGCCCGGAGGGCAACCGCGTTGTCGACTTCGCGGACTCCAACCTCCACGTGGTGGGGTACAGCACGCCGGTCCACGAACGGATGCCGCTGGGCCGACTCCAGGAGCACCTGCACTCGCTGCCCGAACAGCCCGACCTGGTGCCGTGGCGGACGTCCTACTACGACGAGACGTGGGGCTTCTGCCTCGCGGACCGGGTACGCGCGACTCTTCCCGACGGCGAGTACGAGGTCTACATCGACTCAAGCCTGCGCGACGGCAGCCTGTCCTATGCCGAGGTCTACCTCCCCGGCGCGACCGAGGAGGAGGTCCTCATCTCGGTGCACACGTGTCATCCCTCGCTCGCGAACGACAACCTCTCCGGCATCGCTGTCGCGACGTTCGCCGCGAGGGCGCTCGCGGAGCGCGAGGCGCGACGGTACTCGTACCGGTTCGTCGCGGCGCCCGGCACGATCGGCTCGATCGCCTGGCTCGCGAGGAACCGGGAGCGGGCGCGTCTCGTGCGTCACGGCCTGACGCTCTCGTGCCTCGGCGACTCGCGTCCGTTCACGTACAAGCGCACGTTCGCGGGCAAGGCCGAGGTCGACCGGGCGGCCGAGTATGTCCTGCGGAGCCGCGCGGGCAGCGAGGTGATCGACTACTTCCCGTACGGGTACGACGAGCGGCAGTACAACTCGCCCGGCTTCCGCCTCAGCGTGGGCGCCCTCATGCGTGCCCGGCACGGCACCTTCCCGGAGTACCACACCTCCGCCGACAACCTGGACTTCATCGCCCCCGTCCATCTCGATGAGTCCCTCGACACGCTGCTGGAGATCCTCGACGTGCTCGAAGCCAACCAGCGCTACGTCAGCCTGAGTCCGTACGGCGAGCCGCAGCTCGGGCGGCGCGGCCTGTTCGAGCGGATGGGGGGACTCGGCGACCCCGGGGCGCAGTTCGCGCTCCTGTGGCTCCTCGCCTCGGCCGATGGGGAGCACGACCTGCTCTCGATCGCCGAGCGCAGCGGCATCGACCTCGCACTCCTCGACTCGGCCGCGAGACTGCTCGTCGAGCACGACCTCATCGAGGCCGGGACTGGGCGCGACTGATCTCGCCCGAGATGGCCGAAATGCGACATTCGGGGGCCGTGCATTCGCGAACTCCTCGGTATCATCGAAGGAGGACGTTCCGTGGGTGCTGGAAGGGCTTCGGCATGCTGATCAGTGACCGCATGGCAGACGCGATTAGCGAGCAGATCGGGCGCGAGTACCTCGCGTCCATCCAGTACCGGATGATCGCCGCCTACTTCGAGCGGGAGGCGCTCCCCCAGTTGAAGGCAATGTTCCAGCTCCAGTCCGACGAGGAGCACATGCACGCAGTGAAGTTCACGGCCTATGTGAACGAGGCCGGCGGCACGGTGAAGATCCCGGCCATCCCGAAGGGCCAGGCCGAGTTCGCGAACATCCAGGAAGCCGTCCAGCTCGCGCTCGACTCCGAACTCAACGTGACGAAGTGCATCAACGACCTCTACGACCTCGCCATCGAGGAGCGCGACCACCTCGCCCGCGGCATGTTGCAGTGGTTCGTCGACGAGCAGCTCGAAGAGGTCTCGCTGATGGGCGACCTCTTGACGGTGGTGAAGCGCGCCGGCGACAACGTCCTCTACATCGAGGACTACGTCGCGAAGTTGCCGCCGCCCGCGCCGGCGCCGTAGTACACCCACGTGGCGTCGGGGACGAACCAGGCGTGGGAACTGGACAAGGAGGAGCGCGAGCACGCGCTCTTCCGCCTGCGGAAGTACCTCCACGACCAGTACGGACGCGACGAGTGGGGTGACCTCGCCGTCACGATGCTCCTCGACACGTTCGAGGAGCAGGTCGCACCGCTCTACTACAACCGCGGGATCTCCACGGCGCAGCGCGCGATGCGCGAGTTTGCCGACACCTTCGAGGTGAATACGGACGCCCTGAAGCGGACCCCACCGCCGACCTCGCGCTGAGCGGGCCGCGCTGCCTCGTTCATGCCGGGGCAATCGAGAGCGACCAGACTCACCGCAGGCGAGGAGGCCAGACGTTGTCGAACGCAAAGCCGTGGGAGCTCGACTCGCAGGAGCGCGAGCATGCCATCTATCGCATGCGCCAGTACCTCAACACCGAGCACGGCGAGTGGGGTGAGCTCGCCGCGACGCTGTTGTTCGACACGTTCCAGGAACAGGTGGGGCCGCTCTTCTACAACCGCGGCGTCTCCGAGGCACAGCGAGCCGTCGCGGAACTCGCCGACTCTTTCGATGTGAACATCGGAGCCTTGAAGCGGATGCCACCGACCCGCCCGAAGCGGCCCGACGACGCAAGCGTCAAGGGGTAGTTAGCTCGCCTGCCCCGGGATTCGCACGTCCTGTTGCGCCGCCCGAAGCGTCCCATCGAGGCGCTTCGTACGCGTGGCCTCGGTCTTCGCACTCTTGAGCCAGTAGAGGAATGCCATCTTCGCGGACTTCGGGAACGCCTCGAAGTTCGCGGCGGCCTCGGCATCTGCGGCAAGCCGGGCAGCGAGGTCCTGCGGCACGACGAGCGCCTCGATGTCATCGAGGAACGTCCACGACCCGTCGCGCTTCGCGCGCGCGATGACGACGCGGCCCGCCTCGGTCATCAGTCCGGCACGCCCGAGGGCCGCGACCTTGCGCTTGTTGATGCCAGACCAGTTGCTCCCGGGCTTCCTCGGCGAGACGTACTGACGTGAGCGGTCGTCGTCGACGCGGTGCTTGAGGCTGTCGATCCAGCCGAAGCAGAGCAACTCGCTCACGAGGTCGTCCCAGGAGACGTAGTGCTCGTGGTGCTTCTTGTAGACCACGATCCAGACCGGCCCGCTGGAGGCGTGGTTCGCCTCCAGCCAGGCCCGGAGTTCAGCGCGCGAGCGCACCTCGACCTCGGGTGTGTCCTCCGGCGGCACGACGCACGCTAGCCGGTTGCCGCTGCGAACAGCGAGCGGCCGATGACCTTCAGCTCCAGCGTCGCCTTCACGCCCTCGAAGATCGGGAGGACGAGCGCGTCCACCACGTAGCGGGCGATCGGGTCTTCCTCGGAGTAACCCCAACCGCCGTGCAGCAGCTGCGCCTCGCGAGTCACCTCGCCGGCCACGTCGCACGAGAGCAGCTTCGCCATCGACGGCTCAGGCGCGCGGGTGTTGAACTCGCGTGCGGCCTGGTAGGTCGTCTGGCGCGCCGCGGCCACGAGGTAGGCCATGCGGCCGATCTTGTACTGGGTGAGCTGGTACTCCGCGAGGGCGAGGCCGAACTGCTTCCGCATCACGACGTACTGGCACGACTTCTCGAGGGCGGCCTGGGCGACACCGGTGGCGCGGCCTCCGGTCTGCAGCCGGCCGGCGGCGAAGCCGCTCATCTGCAGGAAGAACCCCTTGCCGACGCCATCCTCGCCGCCGACGAGGTGCGTCTCCGGCACCCAGACGTTGTCGAGGGCGATCGTGAACGAGTGCATCCCGCGATAGCCGGGCGTGGGGTTCGCGGTGCCTTCGAGCACGCCGCCCTCGGGCTGCTCGTAGCGCCAGTGGTGCCCGTCGAACGCGGGCTTCGGGATGATGAAGAGCGAGAGGCCGCGGTTGCCGCTCTTCGGGTCGGGGTCGGTCCGTGCGAGGAGCGCGAGGACGGTGGCGCGGCCAGAGAACGTGCTCCACGCCTTTGCACCGTTGATGCGGTAGCCGATCTGACCTTCGTGCTCGGCCTTCTCGGCGCGCGTCTGCAGGCTCGCGACGTCCGAGCCGATGTCGGGCTCCGTCACGGCGACCGCCACGAGTTCCTCGCCGGCCGCGATGCGCGGCAGCCAGTAGTTCTTCTGCTCGTCCGTGCCCCCCGCGAGGAGCGCCTTCGAGAGGATCTCGGGACGTGTCGCGAGCGAGCCGGCTGCGGCGAGCGACGCCGCGGAAAGCTCCTCGGTGATGATGATCATCGGCAGGTCGCCCATACCGGTCCCGCCGTACTCCTCCGGGATGGAGGAGCCAAAGAACCCCTGTGCCGAGAACTTCTCGAGGAGGGAGTCCGGGACGAGCAGGTCCTGCCGGTGGATCTCCTGGGCGATCGGGATGACCTCGGTCTTCGCGAAGTCGCGGGCCATGTCGCGCGTGAGCGCCGCGACCTCGTCCTCGAGCTCGACGTTGTTCGCGCCGCCGCTCTCGATGACCTCGCGGCCGATCGCGCGGATGGCGCCCTCGTCGACCCCGGAACGCACGAGGGCGCGCAGGGACGCCTCGTACAGCGGAGCGACGTCGGCATCCGTCAGGCCGAAGTCGTCCCAGGCCGCATCGACCGAGGCGCGCAGCGCGCCGACGACGTCGGCCGCGTAGGCGTGGGCGAGGCGCTCCTGCAGCGCGTCGGGCTTGCCGGCGGCGCGGAGGCGCTCGACGAACGCGGTGAGGTCCTGCGCGGCACGCACCTGCGTGGCGAGGTAGGCGACCCGCTCGGTGTGCACCTGGTGGTCGTCGATGAGCGCGCCACCCTGCGTCACGTTCGACGCGTGCTTCACGGCGGCGTCCACTATGCGCTGGGCAGCGTCGACGAGGGTGCGGGCAGCCGCGGCGGGGTTCGCTTCGGTGGTGGTCATGTGGTCAGTCCTTCGTTCGTGCCCATGGGGCACGGAGAGTCACGTGCTGCCTGGATGTGCCTACTGCCGGCGAGGCATCAGGACGGTGTAGTCGAGGTCGAGCACCACATTCGGGTGGTATCGCTCGCGGCCCCTGTCGTCGGCAACCTTGAACGGCTGGTCCTCCGTGTTCGGGTCGCTGTTCTTCACACCGACGAGTCGCAGGCGCAGCGCTCCCGCGTCCGCCCGGCCGAGGTCGATCTTCTCGAGGACGTCCGTCCATGCGAAGACCGTATCGCCGGCGAAGGTCGGGTTGCTGTGTGTGCCGCCATTGAACGCGAGGATGCGCGCGACGTTCTCGAGCCCGTTGAACGAGAGCGCCCGCGCGATCGAGATCACGTGGCCGCCGTAGATGACGCGCTTGCCGAACCGCGAGTCCTTGAGGGCGTAGGCGTTGAAGTGGGCACGGGCGATGTTCTGGTAGAGGCGGGCCGCCATCTGGTGCTCGGCCTCCTCGATCGCGACGCCCTCGATGTGATGGATCCGCTCGCCGACCTCGTAGTCGTCCCAGAGGTACGCACCGCCGGTGACCGTGGTGTCCCACCGCGCGAAGTCGAACTCGGCCGGGACGACGAGGTCCGCCGCCGCAACGGACTCGGGCGTCTCGGGCGCCTCGTCGATGCCGATGCTGGCCGAGGTGTCCCGCTTCGCCATCAGCACCCAGCGGATGAACGACAGGACCTCTTCGCCACGCTGGTTCTGGCCGACGGTGTACACCCACGTAACCCCGGTGTCGCCGCCGGAGGACTCGCGCATCCCGAGCACCTTCGTCCGGGCGGTGATCGTGTCGCCCGGATAGACCGGGACGCCGAACTTCACGTCCGCATAGCCGAGGTTGGCGATGGCGTTGAGGGAGATGTCCGGGACCGACTTCCCGAAGACCGTGTGGAAGACCAGCAAGTCGTGGACCAGCTCGCGCTTGAACCCCACGGAGCGGGCGAACTCGGCGTCGCAGAAGAGCGGGTAGCGACTCGCGGTGAGGGCGAGGTACATCGCTGCGTCACCCTCGGTCACCGTCCGGGGGATCGCGTGCACGATCTCTCGGCCAGTCGTGAGGTCCTCGAAGTAGTTGCCGGTGCTGGCCTTGTTCGGACTCGTCCCGTTCGCTGGCACGCCACCCCCTACCGTCGCGTCAGTGCATACGGATTGTACGTCTGGGCACCGGTAGCGGCCCAAGAGCAGCAGCGTCCGATACCCCTCCCGGGTAGACTCACCGAGGACGAAAGGGACACACATGGGACTCAAGGAACTCGAAGCGCTGGTGGCCGTCCTGCAGGCCGAGATCGACAAGGACCGCGGCGACAACCTCGTGCTGGGGACGTGGCACATCCACTTCGAGAAGCGCGGCGAGGACCCCGTCTTCTCGTTCAACAAGTGCGAGTCCGAGGTGTACTGCGAGGAGCGTCCGGTCGTCGTCGGCATGGACGGCACCATCCTCGACAGGGGCGGGCCGCTCTTCTGACGTTGCACGCCCGGGTGCCGCGCGGTCTGTTAGTCTCCCGCGGCAAGCACTCCACACTCATGACAACGCAGAAACGCGGAGGGGATCCTCGATGCTGACGTTCAAGCACTACACGGTCGCGGTCGACAACCTGGACAATGCCGTCTCGGACTACGAGAAGCGGTTCGGGATGGAGAAGATCGGCGAGCAGGCCTTCAACGGGATCGGGAAGTTCAACTTCCAGCCGATGGGCTACAACGGCCAGGTGATGTGTCACCTGATCAACCCGATCCAGGACGACAGCCCGATCCGCAAGCTCATGACCGAGCGCATCAACCCGTTCAACCCCCACGGCGAGGGCATCTACCTCCTCGCGTACGAGACGGACGATGTCGACGCGTTCTGCGAGAAGATCCTCGCCGAGGGCGGCAAGGTGAACCGCGCGCCGAACACCGGCAACGCCTGGGTGCACCCGACCTCATCCAACTTCGTACTGATGGAGATCTTCCCGAAGAAGTAGCGCGCCGCCCGAGGCCTCAGCGATCGGCGAGGAGCGTATGCACCTCGCCGATTTCGCTTTCCGGCGTACCGCCGACCTTCATCGCGTCGAGTCGCGCCTCCTCGCGGTAGTGCGCGACGAGAGCGGTCGGCGGCGTGGCGAGGAGGAACATCGGGATGGCGAAGGCGGTGACCGCGGCGGAGAGCCACCACGCCGACTCGTACGCGCCGGTGTTGTCGACCAGCACTCCGGCGAGCCAGGGGCCGACGGCACCACCGGTGGTCATCACGAGCGCGCCCAGCCCGTTGATCGTGCCGAAGTACTTCGTCCCGAAGTAGTCAGCCAGCATCGCGGGACGGACGGGGATCGAGCCGCCAAAGCCCGGCGCGAACAGGACGATCCCGACCAGCGCCACCGCGAACGTCTCGGCCAGCGCCATGACGGCCATCCCGAGCACGACCAGCACCGACGACGTCACGAGCATGATCCGCTTCGAGTAGCGGTCGGCGAGGATGCCGAACCCGAGCCGTCCCACGATCGAGACCATGGTGAGGAGCATGACGCTGGCGCCCGCTGCCGCCTTCGAGACGCCCAGGTCGCTCTCGAGGTACGGGATCTGCAGGACCACGACCGAGGTGGTGCCGAACGAGAGGGCGACCATCGCCAGCGACATGAAGAGCGCGGCGCGTGTCCGGATCGCGCGACGCCAGGGAATGCCCCACTTCGCGGCGGGCGCCATCTCGCCGCCGACCTCGTCGTAGTACCGGCGGCCGTCCATGGGCTGAGGATGGTCGTCGGGGCGGCTGCGGATCTGGAATCCGGCGACGATCCCGGCCGTGACCATCACGATCGACAGCAGGCGTAGGGCGTCTCGCCAGCCGAACTGCTCGACGAGCCAGGCGATCACGACGACCAGCAGCCCACCGAGGCCGCCCCCCAACGTCATGACGGACATCGCGGACGCGCGGCGCACCTCGAACCAGGTCGCGATCGCCGCGAGTCCGACCTGGCCGCCAGCCGCCGACGCGCCGAACGCGATCACGATCATCACCGCGTAGAAGTGCCAGATCTCCTGGATGAGCGACATCAGGAAGACACCGCAGGCGGAGATCACGATCCCGCCGAGGATCACCTTCCGCGCGCCGAGGCGGTCGATCAGGACGCCGACGAACGGCGCGGCGAGCCCGCCAACCTCGGACCGGAGCGAGAAGGCGAGCGACGTCGCGGCGACGCTCCAGCCGAACTCGTCGATGACCTCGTTGAAGATCGTGCCGAACCCGTAGAAGAAGGACGCGCCGATGAGGAGGACGGTGAACGCCGCGCTCCCGACGACGAGCCAGCCCTCGTACACCCCGGGGAACGCGCGTCGCAACATGGAGGCATCCTACGCGGGCTGTTGTTACAGGCGCGCCGCGCGACTCTTCGTGCCCTGGCGGACTGTTGATCGCCGACGCCCCGGACTGAATCAATACACTTATGATGCACGTCACAATGACCGAAGCTCACGCCACCACCCTGAGCGGTCCGATGCTGGACGCCGCCCTGCGCGCCTCCGGGATGCCCGTGGTCATCTGGGACCTCGAGGGCCGCGTCCTCGCCGCGAACGACTCGTTCTGCGACCTGCTCGGCTATCGGCGTGACCAGATCGACACGATCCGACGCGTCGACCTCTTCCACCCCGACGACCGTGGCGCCGTCGAACGACGCATGGCGCTCCGGCGCGAGGGCAACGCGGAGGTCGAGACATATGACGGGCGTGTGTGGACGGCGAACAAACGCGTGATCCGCGTCGCCTGCCGCTCGACGGCGGTCGTGAGTGACGGCGAGGTCGTCGGCGACGTCGTCACCTGCGACCCGAGCGAGGCATCGCTCGGCGATGACCTGGACCGGCAGGCGGAGCAGTACCTCTCGCTCTTCACGCGCATCAGCGACGCCGTGTACGTCCTGGACGACCGCGGCCTCGTCTCCTGGATGAACCCCTCGGCCGTCCGGCTGTTCGGACGCACCGTCGAGGTGATGAGACGCACCCCACGCAACGAGATCCTCTTCCCGGAGGCGGAACGCGGCCAGGACACGATCCGCCAGCAGTTCTCGAGTGGCGACGCCGTCCCGGACGAGATCCAGTTCCGCATCAAGCGACCGGACGGCGAGGCCCGCTGGGTCCGCGGGTCGCTCCTCATGCTGCGCGACCGGCAGGGGAAGCACACGCGATCGATCGTCATCGCACGCGACGTCACCGAGGACCGCAGGCGGGCGCGCGAGCTACGGGAGCAGGCCGAACGCTCCGAGCAGGAAGCGAAGGTCGACTCGCTCACGGGACTCGGCAACCGCCGCGCATTCGACGAAGCGATGGCGGTCGCGCAGCAGGCCGCTGCCGCCGGCGACGATGTGAGCCTGATCGTGATGGACATGGACCGTCTCAAGACCGTCAACGACGCGCTCGGACATGCAGCCGGCGACGAGGCGCTCCGGAGGGTGGCGGAGGCGTTGACGTCCCGCACCCGAAGCGGCGACGAAGTGTTCCGGATCGGTGGGGACGAGTTCGCGGTGATCGTCTCGGGCGGTGACCCGGCCCTGCTTGCCGAGCGCCTGAGAGCCCCCATCCGCTTCCGCGAGCCCGAGCCGTGGATCTCCGTCTCGGTCGGCCTCGCGCGGTGGTCCGAGGGCGGGGATCCGTTCGCGCTCGCCGACCAGCGCATGTACGCGATGAAGCTCAGCCAGCGCGATGCGCCCTCCGGCGACACGGCCCCGAGTTGAGTGCGCCGCTAGTCCTCCTGCCGCAAATCACTGTGCCGCGAGTTACTGTCGAGGGCTGACATCAGCAGGCGAGCGGCGTGCAGGACCGGGTCCCAGACACCGGAGAACGGCGGGGCGTACGACAGGTCCGCGTCCACGAGGTCATCCACGGCCATCTCGTTCCAGATCGCCAGCGCGAGCGCGTCGATGCGCTTGCCCGCGCTGCGTCCGCCGAACAGCTGCGCACCGAGGAGCCGTCGCGATCCTCGGTCCGCGATCGCACGCATCCGCATCGGACGCGCCTCCGGCCAGTAGCCCGCCGCCGTCACCGTGTCGAAGTCGACCACGACGACATCGTGACCGAGGTCGGTCGCTTCGCGCTCGGTGAGGCCCGTCCGCGCGATCTCGATGTCCACGACCTTCATGATCGCGGTGCCGAGCACCCCGGGGAAGGCGACGTCGGCGCCGCCGATGTTCAGCCCGGCAACGCGGCCGTGGCGGTTGGCGTAGGTGCCGAGGTGGATGTTCACCGGCTTCCGTGACAGTCGGTGGACGGACTCAGCGCAGTCGCCCCCGGCGTAGACACCCTCCACGCTCGTACGCTGGTGGTCGTCCACCCAGACGGCACCGCTCTCGCCGATACGTATGCCGGCGGCCCGTGCCAGATCGACGTTCGGTACCGTCCCGGCGGCAACGATGACGATGTCCGCCTCGACCTGGTCGTCGCCACACCCGACGGCCGTGACGTGGCCGTCGTCGCCGCCGACGCAGACGACCTCCTGACCAAGGACGACTTCGATCCCCAGCGCTCGGATCGCCTCGACGATCCCGCCAGCGAACTCCGCGTCAAACGATGCTCCGAGCACCGACTCGTCGCCGACCACCACGGTGGTGCGGATGCCGCGGTGGTGGAACGCCTCCGCCATCTCCAGGCCGACGTATCCACCGCCGATGACGACTGCACGCCGCGCGCCATCCTCGACCGCGGCTCGTGCAGCGATCGCGTCGTCCAGCGTGTGCATGTAGAACACGCCGCGGAGGTGTCCCCCCTCCAGCGGGATGCGCCGCGCGGATGCGCCGGTGGCGTACATCAGGGTGTCGTACGCGACGCGCTCCTCGCGCCCGGCGACAGCGTCCCTGACCGTCACCGTCCGCGCGGCCGTGTCGATCGCAGTGACCTCGCAGCGCTTGCGGATCACGACGTCGCGGGCGGCCGCCTCCTCTTCGCTCAGCGCGAGGAGCGACTCGACGGGATCCACGATCCCGGCCACGAAGTACGGCTCACCGCAGGCGGAGAACGAGATCCAGTCCCCACGCTCGAAGACGAGGATCTCGAGGTCCTCGACGGGACGCTGTCGACGTGCGTTCATCGCCGTGGACAGGCCAGCCGCGTCGCCACCGATGACCACGAGCCGTTCGGGCATCCTGCGTCCCTTCCGGTGGCCGGACAGTCGCTCGCCGCGCTAGTTGCCTCGCGCCGCGTGTGCCTGCTCACCCGCGTGGTAGGACGAGCGGACGAACGGCCCCGACTCAATGTGCGCAAACCCGAGGCGCTCGCCGACCTCGCGCACAGCGTCGAACTCCTCGGGCGTGACGTAACGGTCCACCGGGAGGTGCTTCGGCGTCGGGCGGAGGTACTGACCGACCGTCACGAGCTGCACCCCGGCGGCGCGGAGGTCTTCGAGCACCTGCACGACCTCCTCGAAGCGCTCGCCGAGGCCGAGCATGAGCCCGCTCTTCACCGGGATCTCCGGACGTGCCTCGTGCGCGCGGCGGAACAGCGCAAGGGAGCGGTCGTAGCGCGCCTTCGGCCGGACGCGGGGATACAGGCGCGGCACCGACTCGATGTTGTGGTTCAGCACCACCGGCCCCGCCTCGAGGACAGTCGCAAGCGCGTCCTCGTTGCCCTCGAAGTCCGGGATGAGCACCTCGACCTCGCAGGTGGGGCGGAGCCGCCGCACCGACCGGATGCACGCCGCGAAGATCGAGGCGCCACCGTCCGGCAGGTCATCGCGGTTCACCGAGGTGATGACGACGTAGTCGAGGCCGAGCGCCTGCACCGTCTTCGCAAGACGGTACGGCTCCAGCAGGTCGAGACCCTCGGGCCGTCCGGAGTTCACTGCGCAGAAGCCGCAGGCCCTCGTACAGGTGTCGCCGAGGATCATGAACGTCGCCGTGCCGGCGTTGAAGCACTCGCCAATGTTCGGACAGCGCGCCTCCTCGCACACCGTGTGCAGCGCCTGGTCGCGCAGCAGGTCCGTGATGTGCCCGAAGCGCTCGCCCGAGGGGAACCGTGCCTTAAGCCACGGGGGCTTGCCGCCACGCAGTGGCGTGCTGTCGAGGTCAGTCGTCACGCCAGCACCGCCCCACGCAACATCGAGGCGTCCGCCGCCAGCAGCCGGACAGCGAAGCGTCGTTCGAAGACCACCCGGGTCGCCTCGACGACCGCGGCCATCGAGGGCGGTCCGGCGAGGAGGTCGGCCATCGAGGTCACGCCCGCGTCCGCGAGGCCGCAGGGGACGATCGCGTCGTACCACGCGAGGTCCGGCGCGACGTTGAGCGCGAACCCGTGGAACGCGACGCCGCCGCGGACCGCGACTCCGATCGCGGCGACCTTCGAGCGGTCCACCCACACCCCGGGGCGGCCGGCGACCGTGGTCGCCTCGATCCCGAACCCGTCGAGGACCTCGATCAGCATTGCCTCGAGGCGACGGATGTAGTCCGCGACACGGATGCCGCGGGCGCGCAGGTCCAGTATCGGGTAGCCGACGAGCTGGCCGGGCCCGTGCCACGTCAGGTCGCCGCCCCGCTCGACATCCACCACGGGAGCGGCGAGGTCAGCCTCAGGGAGGCGGACCGAGTCGCGGCCGCCTCGGCGGCCCATGGTGTAGACGGGTGCATGCTCGATCAGCGCGAGCACCTCGCGGCCGCGGCCGCGGACAGCGGCGACCCGGCCGTGCTGCCAGCGGAGGGCGTCCTCGTACGGGACATCGCTTGCGATGAGCAGGTCGACATCCGAGATGTCCGAAGCAGCCGGTGCCCATTCACTCATCGTTCGAGCGTACCGCGTTCGCCCGACCTCGGCGCGCGGGTGCGACGACCGCGGACCGACCGGACGCGGGGAGGGCTGCCTTGCGGCAGCCCTCCCGACTTAGGTCCCGGACGTCCGGTTGGAGGACTACTCCTCCATCCAGATCTGCGTGAGGTCCAGGAACCAGGACTGCGACTGGACGAAGCCCTGCACCTTCGGAGACAGCACCCGCAGGTTCAGGTCGGTGACGGTCCCGAACGCGGCCACCTCCTGCATCGCGATCGACTGGACCTTCGCGAGCAGCTGGTTCTGCGTCTCTACGTCAAAGCTCGCCTCGGCCTCGTTGTAGAGGCGGTCGACCTCCGGGTTCGAGTAGTTGCTGGGGTTACAACAACCGGTCGGCTGGATGTAGTCCGTCACGAACGACCGGGCGAAGGTCGGCGCGAGCGGGGCATTCGAGAAGTAGAGCAGGTCGTAGTTGGCCCACGCCGGGTTCGCGAAGCCCTCGCGGTAGGCGGTGATGATGTTGTTCCACTCGAGCGGGATGAGCTCGAGGTTGATGCCGACCGCGGCATAGTCCTGCTTCAGCTTCTCGTTCATCGGGCCGGGGAACATGTTCCCTGAACCGCCCGTGGGATACGCAAGCCGGATCGACAGGCCATTCGCGTAGCCGGCCTCGGCCAGCAATGCCCTCGCCTTCTCCGGGTCGTAGTCGTAGCCCTCCCACTCCGGGTCATACCAGGCGGAGCCTTCGACGAAGTACTGGAGGATCGGCTCTCCCACGTTGTTGATGAGGGTGGAGACGCCCTCGCGGTCCGCGGCGTACGCCAGCGCCTGGCGGACCCTGAGGTCCTGCAGCGGCTCACTGGTGATGTTGTTCACGTAGTACGCGATGATGTGCGGGTAGTTCTTCAGGGAGACCTGGAAACCCTGCGACTCCAGCTGCTGGACGGCGTCCGGCGGCGGAAGTTCGGCCCAGTCGATGTCACCCGCCTGCAGTGCCGCCAGCCGCGTAGCCGGCTCCGGCATCGGGTACAGGACGATCTCGTCCAGCTTCGGGCGGCCCTTGAAGTAGTCCTCGTTGGCGGTCAGCACCATGACCTGGCCGTCGATGTACTCCGTCATCTTGAACGGGCCGGTGCCGGTGGCGTGGTTGATGTACTGGTCGTTGCCGAACTCCATCACGACTTCGGGGCTGACCATGTAGATGTAGACCAGGTCGTACGGCAGGAATGCGTTCGGGCGCACGGTCGTGATCGAGACCGTGTACTGGTCCACCATCTCCCACGACGCGATCGTGGCAAACGACGAACCGGCGCTGCCGGCGAGGGTCGCGTCGTAGTACTCGAAGTCTGGGTCGCGCACGCGACGGAAGTTGAAGATCACATCTTCGGCGTCGAAGGTCGTGCCGTCGTGGAAGACGACATCCTGCCGCAGCTTGAAGGTCCACGTGAGGTTGTCGTCCGAGACTTCGACGGACTCGGCGAGGCTCAACTCCGGAACGGGGACGTGGTCGCCCTGGTACAGGTCGTACGCGTAGAGCGCGTCGTAGATCTGGTATCCGACGAACCGCCGGCCCTCGAAGCCCTCGTTCGGCGGGGTGTTCGGGAAGGGCAGGTTGCCGGCCGTCATGCCGATGCGGAGCGTGCCGCCCGATCCGCCTTCACTTGATGCAGCGGTGCCGCCCGCTGTGCTGGTGCCACCGGCGGCCGAGGTCCCACTCGCCCCACCTGCCGTCGGCTCCTTGCTCGAACCACAGGCGACGACGATCGCCAGCAGCAGCAGGAGCGATACGAGTGGCGCCAATCGTAGCCATCGCTTCGCCAAGATGATTCCTCCGGTTTCTGTCGCCACGGGATCGCGACGATCAACACCGGGCACGCTACGAGGGCGCGTTTGCAGCACCGTGACCGGTCGATGAATCCTGCGTGACCCCTCGTTGTCTGCTCCGTGTCGTCGGCGAGTCGTTGCGTTGCCGCCGATGTTTCGCGCCGCGTCACACGAAATACGCCCGACCCAGACGAGAAAGCGGAGCGCAGCCGCTGCGCAGCCACTGCGTCACTCACGCTTCACCTCCGAGTCATGGATGCGTCACGCGCCGCTCCTAACGTCCGTGGCGAAGGAGACATCCATGGCTGTGTTTACCCCTCGACGACCCGGCGCTCGCAGCACTGCTGCGGTGAGCCCGACCTCGGAGCCGAAGACGGGCGTGGCCTCGCTCCTCCAGGTGAAGAACCTGACCACGCAGTTCCCCACGAAGAACGGCTGGCTGACCGCCGTCAACGACGTGTCCTACGAGCTGGAGGCGGGGCGGGTGCTCGGCATCCTCGGCGAGTCCGGCTCCGGGAAGAGCGCCATGCTGCGCACGATCCTGGGCCTCCAGCCGAAGCACGCACGCATCGAGGGCGAAGTCCTCTTGCGAGGCGAAGACCTCATCTCGATGTCGTCCGCACAGCGCGCCGCCATCCGCGGTTCATGGGTCTCGATGGTGTTCCAGGACCCCATGACGGCCCTGGACCCGGTCTACACCGTCGAACAGCAGCTCGTGGAGACGATCCGGCGGCACGACAACCTCTCGAAGTCGGAGGCCGTGGAACGTGCGCTCGAGCTGCTCACCCTCGTCCAGATCCCCTCGCCCGAGCGGCGTCTCAAGGCGTACCCCTTCGAGCTGTCCGGCGGGATGCGGCAGCGCATCGTCATCGCCCTCGCGCTCGTGTCGAACCCCAGCCTCCTCCTCGCAGACGAGCCGACGACGGCGCTGGACGTCACGGTGCAGGCCCGCGTGCTGGACCTCTTCCGCGACCTGAAGGACCGGCTGGGGATGGGCGTCATCTTCGTGACGCACGACCTCTCCGTCGCCGCCGAGATCGCGGACGACATCGCGGTCATGTACGCCGGCCGCATCGTCGAGCGCGGCACCGTCGAGGAGATCGTCACCAACCCGCAGCACCCGTACACGAAAGGGCTGCTCGGCGCGAACGTCCGGCCCGGCCAGGGCGAGCGCCCGGCGCAGATCCCGGGTGCGCCGCCGAACCTCGCGAACCTGCCGCCTGGATGCTCGTTTGCGCCGCGCTGCAGCATGGCGCAGGACGCCTGCTGGGAGCAGATGCCCGCACTCGTCGAGGTGTTGCCACACCACGACCTCCGCTGTCCGGTCGCGGCGTCTGCCGTCACCGCGTCGCAGGCGGTCGCCGTCGACGAGATGCCCGAGACCGCGTGACGTAGGCCGCACGCTCTCCAACGAAGCCACCCCGTCACAGAACTCGAGGTGACCGATGCTCACACTGACCGTCCGCCGGCTCGGCATGGCGATCCCGACGCTCCTCGGCGTCTCGCTGCTGATCTGGCTGCTCCTGTCGATCCTCCCTGGCGGCCCGCTCGCCGGCCTGCTGGCGCCGGACGCGACGCCCCAGGACCGGCAGCGCCTCGAGTCGGAGCTCGGCCTCGACCAACCACTCCCCGTCCGGTACGTGCGGTGGATGGGCGACATCGTCACCGGCGACTTCGGCTACTCGCCGTTCCGCCGCCGCGACGTCTCGGAGCTGATCGGCAGCGCCTGGCAGAACACCGCGATCCTCGCGGGCGTCTCCGCGGTCTTCGGGCTCTCGCTCGGAATCGCCGCCGGCACAGTCGCGGGCGTCTACCGGGGCTCGTGGATCGATCGAGTGGTCACGGGCGCCTCGATCGTGGGACTCAGCGTGCCCTCGTTCTGGATCGCGATCCTGCTGCTGATCGTGTTCTCCGCGCAGTTGCGGATCCTGCCCGCCGGCGGCATCGGCGACTTCAGCGAAGGCATCTACGAGTACTCCAAACATCTCGTGATGCCGGTCGTCGCGGGCTCGCTGATCACGATCGCGATCACGGCGCGCGTGGCGCGTGCCTCGATCGTGGAGACGTTCCAGGCCGAGTTCGTCGACCTCCTCCGCGCCAAGGGCCTGAAGGAATGGCAGGTGCTGATGCACGTCGGGAAGAACGCGATCTCGCCGGTGCTCACCACCTCTGGCCTGCAGGTCGGCTACCTCCTCGGCGGATCGGTGCTGATCGAGACGATCTTCTCGTGGCCCGGCCTCGGGCAGCTCGTGTTCAACGCGATCACGGCGCGCGACCTGCTGGTGGTGCAGGCCACCACGCTGGTCATCGCCGTGACCTTCGTCCTGCTCAACCTCGCGGTGGACCTGTTGCAGGCCACGTTCGACCCACGCGTGAAGCGCGCCGCCTAGACGCCCGATCGAGGGCGCCCGACCGCACGGATCACGACCGGAGGACATGATGACCACAGCAGCAGTCGGCTCGTTGGCCGCAGACTGGAAAGACCGCGACACCCCGGCCGAGCCGGAGTCGTACCTCCAGGCAGCACGACGACGGTTCCTGCGCAGCAAGGTGGGGCTCGCCGCGCTGGCGGTCCTGATGCTGCTCGCACTCACCGCGATCTTCGCGCCGCTCCTCACCTCGTACGACCCGACGATCGGCACACCGTCCGAGCGGCTGTTGCCGATCGGCGCGTCGGGCCACGTCCTCGGGACGGACGAGCAGGGCCGCGACATGCTCACCCGCCTCTTCTATGGCGGCCGGCTGTCGCTCATCGCCGGACTGGTCCCAGTGGTCATCGCCACGGCGATCGGCACGGCGCTGGGGTCGCTCTCGGGCTACCTCGGCGGCTGGGTCGCGGCCGTGATCATGCGCACCATGGACATGTTCTACGCGTTCCCCACCGTCCTGCTGGCGATCGCCGTCTCCGCGTCGCTCGGGCCGGGCCTCACCAACGTGATCATCGCGATGACAGTGGTGTACATCGCCCCGCTCGCCCGCGTCGCCGAGGCGGCGACGCGACGCGTCCGCGTCTCGGAGTTCATCGAGGCAGCCCGGCTCACGGGAGCGAGTACACCGACGATCATCCGTACGCAGATCCTCGCGAACATCTTCAGCCCGATCTTCGTGTACGCCTCGGGACTCGTCGGGCTCTCGATCGTGATCGCGGCCAGCCTGTCGTTCCTCGGCCTCGGCGTCGCGCCGCCGTCGCCGGAGTGGGGCTTCATGCTGAACGCGCTGCGCGGAACCATCTACGTGAACCCGTGGGTGGCGGCGCTCCCCGGCCTGTTCATCTTCCTCACCTCCATCTCGTTCAACATGCTCGCGGACTCCATCCGCGACTCCCTCGACGTCAAGGGCTAGACGCCACCGCTAGGAGACTCGCGATGACCACGATCGAACGACCCATCGAGGCGACCACGGCCGACGGCCGGGGGGGCACCCCGCCCCTGCTGGAGGCGAAGGACGTCAGCAAGACGTTCCCCGTGCGGACCGGCGCCTTCTCGAAGGCCGCTGTCTCCGCCGTGGACGGGCTCTCGTTCTCTGTGAAGGCCGGCACCACGCTGGGCATCGTGGGCGAGTCCGGCTGTGGGAAGTCCACCGCGGCCCGCCTCATCCTCGGGCTGCTCGACCTCGACGAGGGGGATGTGCTGTTCGAGGGCCGCAATATCACGGACGTGCGCGAGTCCCCCCGGACGCACGACGAGGACCGCGAGCTCCGCCGGAACATGCAGATGGTGTTCCAGGACCCGCACTCCGCGCTCAACCCCCGCGCCTCCATCGGCGAGATCATCTCGTTCCCGATGAAGGTCCACGGGATGCCGAAGAAGGAGCGCCAGGAGCGCACTCGTTGGCTGCTGGAGCAGGTGGGGCTGCACGGCAACCACGCCTCCTACTACCCGCACCAGATGTCCGGTGGTCAGCGGCAGCGCGTGAACATCGCACGCGCGCTGGCGCTCTCGCCGAAGCTGGTCGTCTGTGACGAGGCCGTGTCCGCCCTGGACAAGTCGGTACAGGCGCAGGTGCTGAACCTGCTCAAGGACCTGCAGGCCGAGCTGGGCCTGACGTACCTGTTCATCAGCCACGACCTGAACGTCGTGCAGTACATGAGCGACAACGTGCTGGTGATGTACCTCGGCCAGGCCGTGGAGATCACCACCTCCGAGAAGCTGTACGCGAACCCCCTGCACCCGTACACGCGAGCTTTGCTCGCCTCGATCCCGAAGCTGCCGGGCGACGAGGCTACGGTCGACGCAACCCCGCGGCTCGAGGGCGAGATCCCGAGCCCCCTCAACCCGCCCTCGGGATGCCGGTTCCGCACGCGCTGTCCGTACGCGATGGACATCTGCGCCGAGGAACGCCCGCCGATGGTCCAGGCCGAAGACGGACACGAGGTCGCCTGCCACCTGTACCACGAAGGCTCGATCCAGCCGATCAAGGAACTTCCGGTCCTCGCGAGCGCGTAGCCCTCGCCGAGGTTGCATCCCGCAGCGCATAGACGCCGGCCCGCCCGGCGAGGAGGAACACCCATGCCAGTGCCGACCGACCCCACCGCCGCGGTGAAGAACATGCTCGAGGCCGCCGGGATCACCTGCAGCCCGGAGGAGTTCGAGGCGTTCGTGAGCGCGTACCCGACGCTCCGCGCCGGCGCCGACAGCCTCTACATCGAGGAAGTCCGGTACGAGGAGCCCGCGCTCGTCTTCACGCCGGTCGCGCCCGCGAAGTAGCGGACGCTGCGAGCCCACCGGACGCTCCGAGAGAACGAGGATCCCATGTCCCAGCCACAGACCATCCAGGAGGCTGCCGCCGCGCTCCGCGCCGGCACCGTGACCAGCGTCGAACTGACCGAGGCGGCACTGGCCACCACGCACGAGCTGAATGACACCGTCGGTGCGTTCATCCTCGTGACCGACGACATCGCCCTCACCGCGGCGAAACAGGCGGACGCGGACTTCGCGGCCGGCGTCGACAAGGGACCGCTGCAGGGCATCCCCTTCGCACTGAAGGACATCCTGGCGACGAAGGACGCGCCGACCACGGCGAACTCGCTCGTCCTCGATCCGAAATGGGGCGCCGGGTACGACTCCGTGACCGCCGAGCGCGTCCGCGCCGCCGGCGCAGCGCTCACGGGGAAGCTCGTGCTGTCCGAGTTCGCCCTCGGCATGCCGGACGACGAGAAGCCGTTCCCGATCCCGCGTAACCCATGGGGCCTCGACCGCACGCCGGGCGGATCGTCCTCTGGCACGGGCATCGCGGTGTCGACGGGGATGGTCCTCGGCGGCATCGGCACGGACACCGGCGGCTCCGTCCGCTTCCCCGCCGCCTACTGCGGCCACACCGGCCTGAAGGTCACCTACGGACGCGTGCCGAAGTGGGGCTGCGCGCCCCTCGGCTACTCGCTCGACTCGATCGGCCCGATGGCCCGGTCCGCCTGGGACTGCGCGGCGATCCTCAACGTCATCGCGGGCTACGACACGCGCGACATGACGGCAGCCACCGCCCCCGCCGAGGACTACCTCGCGAACATCGAGGGCGGCGTCGCCGGCCTCAAGGTCGGCGTGCCGACCGAGTACTTCTTCGACCACCCGCTGCTCGACCCCGAGCAGAAGGCGTCGTCCGAGGCGGTCATCGCGCAGTTGCAGGCCCTCGGCGCGGAGATCGTGGAGGTGAACCTCCCGAAGTCCAACCTCGCCAAGGAAGCGAACATGCTGACGATGATCTCGGAGGCGTTCGCCTACCACCGCATGGACATGGCCTCGCGGTGGACGGACTACGGCCGAGGCGTGCGCAACATGATCGCGCGCGGCGCGCTCTACTCCGCCACGGACTACGTGCAGGCGCAGCGGTTCCGCTCCTGGTACGCGAAGGAGGCCGCGAAGGTCATGGCGACCGTCGATGTCCTCGTCACGCCGACGATCCCGGAGCCCGCGGGCGTGACCGCGGACATGGACATGTCGAAGCGCATGCTGCAGCCGTCCTACTGCGGCCCGTTCAACCTCACCGGGTACCCCGGACTGGCGATCCCGTCCGGGTTCTCCAGCAACGGACTGCCGCTCTCCACGCAGATCGTGGGCGCGCCGTTCGGCGAGGCAGTCGTCCTGCGCGTGGGCCATGCCTACCAGCAGATGACGGACTTCCACCTCCGGGTACCGGAGATCGCGATCGGGGCAGCCGTATGACCGACATTCCTCTGACGATCACGGACGCCGCCGAGGCGATCCGCGCCGGACGGCTGACCTCGCTCAAACTGGTCGAGGCGAGCCTCCAGCGGGCCGACGATGTCGACGGCCGCCTCGGCGTCTACATCACGCGCATGACGGAGTCCGCACTCGCGGCCGCCGCCCAGGCCGACGCCGACTTCGCCGCCGGCATCGATCGAGGCCCGCTCCAGGGCATCCCGATCGGCGTCAAGGACATCATCGCGACCGCCGATGCACCCACGACCGCGCAGAGCATGGTCCTGGACCCCGCGTGGGGCGAGGGCTACGACGCGCCCGTGGTACAGCGGCTCCGCGCCGCTGGCGCCGTGGTCACCGGAAAGACCTCCACGATGGAGTTCGCGATCGGCATGCCGGACGCCTCGAAGCCGTTCCCCGTGCCGAGGAACCCGTGGAACCCGGAGACCTGGCCGGGCGGTTCCTCCTCGGGGAGCGGCGCAGGCGTCGCGGCGGGGATGTTCCTCGGCGCGCTCGGCACCGACACCGGCGGGTCGGTCCGCATCCCGGCCGCGTTCTGCGGCATCACCGGCATGAAGCAGTCGCACGGACTGGTGCCGAAGGCCGGCTGTGCGCCGCTGGGCTACAGCCTGGACCACATCGGCCCGATGACCCGCTCCGCGCGCGACGCCGCCGTGATGCTCCAGGTGATGGCGGGGTACGACCCCAGCGATGCGACCTGCGCGGACGTCGTGGTCCCGGACTACCTCGCCGCGCTCGATGGCAGCGTGGCGGGCATGCGCATCGGCGTGGAGCGCGCACACCACACCGGCGACCCGCGGACGCTGCCGGAGGCCGTCGCGGCCTTCGATGCCGCCGTCTCCTGGTTCGAGCGGGCGGGGGCCATCGTCGAGGAGGTCGAACTCCCCTATTACGACGAGATGCGGTTCGCGAACACCGTGACCATGCGCGCCGAGGCGAACTCGTACCACGCGATGGACCTCCAACTGCAATGGGAGGCGTACGGCGAGCACACCAACAAGGCCGTCTCCGGAGGCACGTACATCAGCGGCGCGGACTACGTGCAGGCGCAGCGGTTCCGCTCGTACATCCGTCGGACAGTCTCCGAGCTGATGGCGCCGTACGACGTCCTGATCATGCTCACGGCGGGCGTCGGCGCCCCTCGGCTCCGAGGGCTCGGCGTCCAGTCCTTCACGCTGTGGCCGGTCTTCACCGGGCCATGGAACCTCCTCGGGCTTCCCGCGATGGCGACGCCGATGGGGTTCACGGACGACGGCCTGCCGCTCTCGATGCAAATCGTCGGCAAGGCCTTCGACGAGACCTCGGTCTTCAAGGTGGGCGACGCCTTCCAGCGCGAGACCACGCACCACCTGCAGGTGCCAGCGTTCGTAGCCGGCATCGCCGGCGCAACGGCCTAGCCGCTCCCCCGTCGCCGAGCCGGTTACACGGCGGCTCGGTCGGCGGCTCCT
This sequence comes from uncultured Dehalococcoidaceae bacterium, assembly GCA_964414675.1. GTDB lineage: Bacteria > Chloroflexota > Dehalococcoidia > UBA2979 > UBA2979 > W-Chloroflexi-9. Next base: position 39,622 of record CAYPYF010000005.1, on the reverse strand, counting down.
CGCACCGAACAGGCCCGGGCTTCCGCCCGGGCCTGTTCAGTTCTTGAGTTCTTCGGGCTACTCGGCCTCGCTAGTGCGAGTCGAACACCTCCTGGTACTTCGCGATCGTCGCCGAGACCGCGGCCACCTCGTCCGGTGTCGGGCTCATCGGGTCGGCTGCCGGAGGCGGCGCGCCGAACTTGAGCATCGACGCCATCAGGAGGATGCGCGCCTTCGTCGAGGTCAGGTTGTTCCCGGCGATCGCCGTCGGCTCCATCTTCGAGGCGATGCCGCCCGTGGCGCCTCGGCCGCAGCGCACGACCGGCATCCCGGAGAACGTCGCGTACCGCATCGCCTGGTCCGTGGACCGGTTCATCGAGCCGTACGGCGACGCGCCTTCGCCGACGAACCCGGCGAGGGGTGACTTCTGCAGGTTCTCCTGGATGCGCGCCATGATCTCGACGTCGGTCTCGGCGGCGTCCTCCATCGCGTGCGGCTGATACCGCGCGTACTTCGCGAGCGTGACCTTCGGCATCGCGGCAGGCACGAGGTACCCGTCCGCGTCCTTCACCTGGACCGTCACCTGCTCCACCACGCCCTCGCCGCCGCGAACGCCCGCGACGGTGTCCGGCATCTTCGAGAGGTTCACCTCGGACGACCAGGTGTGCCGCTTCGAGGGGATGTAGGTGAGCTGCGGTGCGGCGTACCCGCCCATGAGCGCGACGACGCCGCCGTGTCCGCCGGTCGCCTGGTAGTTGCCGGGTCGCGCGTCCGTCTTCGTGACCTCGCGCGAGTGGAAGACCTGCTCGTCCACGATCATCACGCCGCCGACGATGTCTGTGTCGCCGCCGTTCATCCAGACCTTCGAGGTGATGTACTTCACCCCGTCGTAGATGTTCTTGTCGCCGTCCGCGCTCACGGTCTGGTGCGGGCGCTGTGCCGAGTGACCGACGAGCGGCGCCTTCGTGTCGATGACAAGGTTGAGCCAGTACATCGACTCCTCGGTCGTCGGGGAGCCCTCCAGCCACTGACCGCCGAGGTATTCGCCGGTAGCCATCGCCTTCGAGACGACATTGGTCGCGCGCGCCAGCTGCTGGCCGTAGGGCTCCGCGCGCAGGTGGCGCGGGTAGTACATGAAGAAGTCCTCGCCCCAGGTCTCCGGGGCCAGGTCGCCCTCGCCGGCGTCGGTGCGCAGGGCGGACGGCCGTCCCTTACGCCAGCCGCCGGAGGGCGCGGGGCGGTAGAAGTCGAAGTCGGCCATCGAGGAGAGCAGGTTCGCCTCGCCGTTGGAGTTGAGGCCGAAGCGGTCCACCTCTTCGTAGATGCGGGAGGCGTCCGGGTAGAACGTCTGGCGGGACTGCTCGGCGGGCGCCAGCGGGAACCGGCACGCCTCGTCCCACGGTTTGCCGTCCGCCTGGCGGCCCATGTACGGCAGCATGAAGAGCCCGTCCGAGGGCTCCAGCGTCACGCGGTAGACCGGCCGTCCACCCTCGGACGCGGACTCGGAGAACGAGCCGTCGGATGCGAGGTACCCGTCCGGCGGCGCGTACATCTCGGCCGCGTCCTCCTCGAGGGGGTGCGCGGTGAGGTAGTCGATGTAGACCGTGACGGGGGCCGCCAGGCGTTGGGCGCGGACGGCGTCCTGCTTAAGCGCGGCGCCGAACGGATCGGTCAGCATCGGCAGGCCGTAGGCGGCGCGGGCCTTGTTGCTGGTGACAAGCGGTGGGCTGTTCTGGATCGTGGCCGTAGGGCCGGAGAAGACTGCGATCTTCGGCTTGTCGGATGTCATACGTGCCCCCTTTCTGGTGCGAAAGGAAGGCTACGCAGGAGGCGTGTCGGCGCCATGACGGCCCAATCACGGCACCATGACGCCGCCGTGTCGCGCCCATCTCGGGCCGCTCTCGCGCCGGTTGCGCGCGCCCTCGTGGGCCGCGCCACCGGCGTGAGTACGCCTACAGCCCGAAGTGCCGCTCGAGGTCCGAGACGGTCTGGTCGAGGGCATCGACCAGCTCGTCGACTTCCTCGCGGTTGATGACCAGGGGCGGTGCGACCTGGATCGAGGCGCCGCCGCGGGACAGGATCCCGTGGTCACGGAGGAAGCCGGGGACCAGGTGCGAGAGGTCATCGTCGGGCGTGAACTCGGTCCCGGCCGCGGGGTCGCGCTTGAAGTCGATCACCCGCATGAGGCCGACGCCCCGGACCGACGACACGATCCGGTGCCGGGACTGCAGCTCCTTGAGCTGCTCGCCCATGTACTCGCCCACCTTCGAGGAGTTCTCGACGAGGTGCTCGCGCTCGATGATCTCGAGGTTGCGGAGTGCGACGGCGCACGCCACCGGGTGTGCGCCGAACGTCGACCCGCCGATGAAGGCCTTCGCGGGATCGCCTCGGAACCCGTCGGCGATCGTCTCGGTCGCGAGGACGGCTGCGATCGGTGCGTAGCCGGAGGAGATCTGCTTCGCGACGGTCATGAGGTCGGGCGTGACGCCGAAGTGCTCCATCGCGAACCACTTGCCCGTCCGGCCGAAGCCGTTGATGACCTCGTCCGCGATCAGGACGATGCCGTACTCGTCGCACAGCGCGCGGAGCCGCGGCCAGTACTGCGGGTGCGGCATGAACGATCCGCTTGAGGTGGAGATCGGCTCTGTGATCAGCGCCGCGATCGTGTCCGGCTTCTCCGCCTGGATCAGCGCCTCCAGGTAGTCGAGGCCGCGGAGGCTCTCGCAGTCGGCGTGCGCCTGGCCCTGCGCGCAGGCCTCACAGGAGACGCCTGGGAACTTCAGCACACCGGGCATCAGCGGCTCGAACGGCGTCTTGTTCATCCCCTTGGCGTTGTTCACGGAGAGGGCCGCGTAGGTCATCCCGTGGTACGAGCCGATGCGGGAGAGCACCTTGAACCGCTTCGTCTCACCGCGGTTGTACTGCCATTGCTTCGCCATGCGGAGGGCGGTCTCAACGGCCTCAGCCCCGCCGTTCACGAAGAAGGCGCGCGTGATGGCGTCCGGCGTCACCTCGGCAAGCTTCGTCGCGAGGTCGACCGCCGGCTGCGTGGCGTAGACGAACGGGTTCGCGAAGGCGAGGCGCTCCATCTGCTCCCGTGCCACCTCGGCGAGTTCGCTGCGGCCGTGCCCGACCGCCACCACCCAGAGCCCGGCCATCGCATCGATGTACCGCCGGCCGTGCTGGTCGCGGAGGTAGATGCCCTCGCCACCCTCGACCACGAGGTACGAGTCGTCCCGTTCGAGTTCATCGAACGACTGGGTGTGGATCCAGAGGTGCTCACGACCACGGCGGATATAGTCCTCGGCGGTCTCGGACCCGGACTGAACTTGCATGTCGACCATGGCGCGCCTCCGCTTCGCGGTCAGGGTAGGCCTCCGCGATTGCGTCGGCATGGCGACCCGCTCACGAACGCGCTGCGAAACGGTTGCGGGCTGACGTACGAGGGCGCCCTGCGGACGCGATTGCGACGAACACCGGACGGCGCACCGCAACCGCTCGCAGACCACGGGCAGACACGCCCGCCATGTGGCGTTCATCGACGCGTCACGGTCGCGCAATCCGCCGAGCCTACCGTCCGGTGGTCGCCGCATTCACGCCGACACCCACACCGCAACGAGCACAGGGGGCCTCCATGGACCGCGAAGCGCTGCGCGCGCTGGACCGCACGCTGGTGGGGAACCAGTACTCGGACGAGCAACTCGACGAACTGCTGCCGTTCGTGAACCTCTACCTCGAGGGCATCCCCGCCCTCCGATCCCTGCCGGTCGCAGGGCTGGCGAACGGCCTCGTCGCCGTGGCTGGAGGCCGCAAGTGACACCCGAAGAGATCCGCGCCCTGGGACTCATCGAGGTCCGCGACAGGATCGCAGCAGGTGAGCTGACCTCCGTCGAGGTGACCGAGGCGACGCTCGAGCAGGCGGAGCGCTTCGGCGAATCGCACGCGCTCTTCACGACGTACGCGCCGGAACTCGCGCGCGAGATGGCGAAGGCAGCCGACGCCCACCAGGCGAGTGGCAAGCCACTGGGCGCCCTCCACGGCGTGCCGATCGGCGTGAAGGACAACGTCGATATCGCCGGCCTGCCCGGCAGCGCCGCCACGCTGGTCATGAAGGACCGCATGCCCGAGCAGGACGCGACCGTCGTCGCGAACCTGCGCGCGGCCGGCGCGGTGTTCTTCGGCAAGCTGAACATGCACGAGATGGCGATGGGTGGCACCTCCGCGAACGCCCACTACGGCGCGGTCCGCAACCCGTGGAACCCGGTGCATCACCCCGGCGGGTCGAGCGGCGCTTCGGCCGCCGCGGTCTCGCTCCAGGTCTGCGCCGCCGCCCTCGGCACGGACTCCGCCGGATCGGTGCGCATCCCCTCGATGTGCTGTGGCGTCGTCGGGCTCAAGCAGTCGCACGGCCTCGTGTCCCTCGCCGGCGGGATGCCGACGACCACCCAGCACACCGACCACATCGGCCCGCACACCCGCTCGATCGCGGACGCACGTCTCATGCTGCAGGTGATGGCGGGCTACGACCCCACCGACCCGAACTCGACCACGCACGAGGCCGCCCCGTCCGAGGCGGTGACGAGCCTCGCCGGCCTCACGGTCGGCGTCCCGGAGCCGTACTTCTGGGCCGACCTCGACCCGGACATCGAGGCGCGCTCTCGCGAGATGGTCGCGCTCATGGAGCAGTCCGGCGCGACGATCAAGACGCTCTCGCTCGACCTCACCACGACGATGATCGCGGCGCGCGCGGCGATGTCCGCCGAGGCGTACGTCTACCACGAGCAGATGCTCGCCGAGCACGCCGACCTCTACTCGCCCGACCTCCGTGCGCGCATCCTCGCCGGCCAGTACGTCCTCGCGCAGGACTACATCCGTGCGATCCGCGCCCGGCGCATGGTGATCGAGGCGATCCGCGCGGCCTTCGAGGAGGTCGACGTGATGGTCATGCCGACGCTCCCGATCCCGCCGCAGCAGATCGACGACCTCCCGGGGCTGGGGATGACGGCGACGATGCCGCTCGTACGGAACACGTCGCCGTTCAACCAGAGCGGCACGCCGGCGGTCACGATCCCGGTCGGTCTGACCTCAGGTGGGCTCCCGATCGGGTTCCAGATCGCCGCTCCCGCGTTCGAGGACTACCGGATGCTCGCCGTCGCGGAGTTCCTCGAGGGCCAGGTGGCGTTCGACACGACACCGCCGGTGCTGCGAGGAGCGGCCGTCACGGCGTAACGCGGCAACCTCGACGGGTTCATGAGTAGACGGGCGTGACGGATGAAGTTGTCGCAGACCGAGATGGACCGCGTGCTGGTCTTCAACGTCGCGCAGATGGCGCGGCGGCGACGGGAGAAGGGCCTCAAGCTCAACTACCCGGAGTCCGTCGCGCTGATCACGGACGAGATGATGGAGAAGGCGCGTGAGGGCGCGGACTACGAGACCGTCCGCGCCTACGGCCTGAGCATCCTCACCCCCGAGGACGTGATGCCCGGCGTCCCGACGCTCGCGCGAGGGCTCGTCTGCGAGCCGATGTTCGAGGATGGCCCGCGGATCATCGTGCTGGCGAACCCGATCCCGGGTGAATCGCTGGAGGGCACCCCCGGGGAGCGCTTCCTCCTCGACGAACCCATCACGGTCAACGACGACCGCGATGTGATCACCGTCAGCGTGACCAACGGCTCCGACCACGTCGTGAACATCTCCTCCCATTATCACTTCTACGAGGTGAATCCACGGATGGAATTCGACCGCGCCGCGGCCTACGGCCGGCGTCTGGATATCCAGGCGGGGCGGTCCGTCATCTGGGAACCCGGCGAGACGAAGTCCGTGGACCTCGTGCCCTATGCCGGCAGCCAGATCATCGAGGGCTTCCAACTGGCGCCGCCCCCCGCGGCTGGAGAGGCGTAGGCCATGCCACAGCAGGTCTCGCGCGAGCAGTACGCACTGATCCACGGCCCGACGACCGGCGACCGTGTCCGCCTCGGCGACACGTCGCTCGTGATCCGCCTCGAGAAGGACTACGCCGAGTACGGCGACGAAGTGGTCTCCGGGTGGGCGAAGAACTTCCGCCAGGGGATGATGATCCGCGGCCGTCGCGTCGGCGAGAGCGAGCTCGACACGATCCTCGTGGGCGCGATGATCGTGGACCCGGTGCTGGGGATCTTCAAAGGCTCCATCGGCATCAAGGGCAACCGCATTGTCGCGATCGGCAACGCGGGCAACCCGGACATCGCCGACAACATCGATGCGCTCATCGGGCCTGGCACGAACATCATGCCGGCCGGCCACCTCATCGCCACCCCGGGCGCGATCGACACCCACGTCCACTTCGTGACGCCACGGCTGATCCCGGCCGCGCTCGACGGCGGCGTCACGACGCTCATCGGCGGCGGCCTCCAGCACCAGCCCGCGATGAACCTCCAGATCCCGCTCGCGGCGATGGAGGAGTTCCCGCTCAACGTCGGCCTGCAGGCGCGTGCGTCCTCCCACGTCCCGTCGGCGATGGACGAGTACCTCGCGTTTGGCGCGTGCGGCTACAAGATCCACGAGGACATGGGCGCCTACGCGCCGATCATCGACGCGACACTGACCGTCGCCGACGAATTCGACGTCTCGGTCTGCCTCCACACGGACGGCCTGAACGAGGCCGTGCAGGCCACCGACACGATCGAGGCGGTCGCCGGGCGCACGCTGCACGCGTACCACGTAGAGGGCGCCGGCGGCGGGCATACCCCCGACGCGCTGCTGATGACGACGCGCGACAACATCATCAGCTCCTCGACGAACCCCACCCTGCCTTACGGCGTCGGCGGGGAGCGCGAGCACATCGACATGATGAGCATCGCGCACGGCCAGAACATCGCCCTTGAGGAAAACGCGGAGGCGATCCGCCTCCGCATCCGGGGGACCTCGATGGCCGCCGAGACCCTGCTGCATGACATGGGTGCGATCCCGATCATCAACTCGGACTCGCAGGGGATGGGCCGGATCCAGGAGACGATCCGGCGGACGTGGCAGATGGCGCATGCGAACAAGGAGCGCGCGATCGCAGCCGGTGCCGAGACCCCGTCCGAGGACGACAACCGACGAGTGCTCCAGTACCTGGCGAAGATCACCATCAACCCGGCGCGCACTCACGGCATCCACCACTACGTCGGGAGCCTCGAACCCGGGAAGCTTGCGGACATCGTCCTGTGGGACCCGCGGTTCTTCGGTGCGAAGCCGGAAGCGGTCATCAAGGGCGGGCAGGTGGCGTGGTCACCTCGCGGCGATGGCAACGCGACGATGCGCTACGCGGAACCGGTGACCTACGGGCCGATGTGGGGCGGCACCGGCAAGGCGATCGACCGGCTCGCCGTGAACTTCGTCTCGGAAGCAGCCATCGAGGCGCGCGTGAAGGACCAGATCAAGTCCAACCGCGAGTTCCTCCCGGTGAAGGGGTGCCGCCACATCGGCAAGAAGGACCTGATGTTCAACGACGCCAGCCCCGACCTGACGATCGACCCCGTCAGCGGCGAGGTCTACGCGGACGGCACACGACTGCACTGCGAACCGCTGGAGACCTTCACGCTGTCGAGGAAGTACTTCCTCTCGTAGCCGGTCAGGCGGACGGCGAGTCGGCTTCGAGCAACTCCTGCGCAAGGATCCGGCGCTGCACCTTGCCGTTGCGGGTGCGCGGCAACTGCTCGACGAAGCGGTAGACGTGCGGCTGCTTGTAGTCGGCCAGGTGTTCGGCGGCGAACGCGCGGAGGGAGTCCTCGGAGAGGCCGCTGCCCTCGCGTGGCACGACCGCGAGCGCCAGCAGCGTCTTCATCGGGTCGACGGCGAGGCCGACCGCGGCCACCTCCTGCACGTCGGGGTGGTGCGACATCTCGGTCTCGATCTCGACCGGCGAGAGGCGGAGGCCGAACGACTTGATGATGTCGTCCGCGCGGCCGGCGAACCAGACGTAGCCGTCCTCATCCATCGACGCGAGGTCGCCGCCGACGAACCATTCGCCCTGCATGACCTGCGCCTCTTCGGCGGGACGGCGCCAGTACCCCAGCATCAGTCCCTGGTCCGAGCGATGCACGCCGAGGAGCCCCAGCTGCCCGCGAGGCACCTCAACGCCGTCGGTCAGCCCGGGCTCGTCCGGCAACTCGTGGAGGATGGCGACGCGACGCCCCGCCTGCGGCTTCCCGGCGGAGCCGGGCCGCACGGGGACCGTCTCCGAGGACGAGATGTACGTGCTCACCTCGGTCATCCCGAGCGACTCGTACAGCTCGGTCCCGGCGACCTCCCGCCATTCGTCCAGGAGTGCGGGCCAGAGCGGTTCGCCCGCGCAGAGCCCGTAGCGCAGGGCCGACAGATCGCGCGCCTCGATGTTCCCGTACTTCAGGATCTGCCGGTACACGGTGGGCACCGCGATGAAGATCGTGATGCCGAAACGCTCGATGACAGCAGGCCACCCCGAGGGATCGAACGGCTGCTGCACGAGATGTGCGTGCGCCCCGGCGGCCCACGGGTCGAGCAGGCCCACGCCGAGGGTGTACGACCAGTTCAGCGTGCCCGCGTGCAGCGTGCGGTCGTCCGGGGTAAAGCCCTGCCAGCCCTCGCGCATGAGTCGCCGCGCCAGCACGGTCCGGTGGGCGTGCAGCACGCCCTTCGGGCGCGCGGTGCTGCCGGACGTGTAGATGAGGTACGCCGGGTCCTCGGCGGAGGTCTCGGGCAATGGGCCAGGCCCGTCGAGCCTCCCGAGCGCGGCCTGGTCGATCACCACGCCGGGAAACCCCGCCACCTGCGCCTCGGGGTTGGCGACGATCGCGGCGGCCTGTGCGTCCTCGACGAGGAACGCGACCTCCTCGGCGGTCAGGGTCGGGTTCGCCGGGATCGGGACGAGGCCCGCAAGCGTGGCGCCGAGGAACGCGAAGGCGTAGTCGGGCGAGTGCGGCAGGCGGATCAGGACGCGCTCGCCGGGCGCAAGTCCACTCGCGAGGAGCCCGCGCCCCACCCGCTGGACGCGTGCCCACACGTCCGCGTAGGTGAAGGTCTCGTCGCCCTCGGGCGTGACAAACGTGAACGCCGGGCGCTCGGCGTGCTCCGGATCCGTCGCCCAGGACTCAAGGCATGCCCGCGCGAGGTTCAGCAGCTCCACGACGGTCTCCAGACCAACTCGGTCGTCCGCGCCATGGCAGTCCCCACGGCGGCTCGCCGCCCATCCTACGGCGACCGTTCACGCATCGGAAAACTGCTCACCGTTCACTACCGGGAATGGGTGTGGAGGCTACGAAAATTCAAACCCTCGGTACCGATCACGCGAATGTAGATCAGGAGTGTTGCTCGGCCTTCCGGCCTAGACTGTCCATATGACCACCACTGACGCCGGAGCCGCCGCAACGAACACGCCGGACTGGGTCGACACCCAGGAGTGGATCGACGCGCTTCGCGATGTGAACCGCAGCCGCGGCCCTGAGCGTGCATCGAGCCTGCTGGAGGCGCTCCAGATCGCGGCGCAGCGCATGGGCGTCCCGCTGCCGGTGACGTCGCGTACTCCTTATGTCAATACAATCCCGGTCGACCTCCAGCCGGCGTACCCCGGCCGCCTCGAGGTCGAGGACCGCATCAAGAGCATCATCCGCTGGAACGCCCTCGCGATGGTCTCCGAGGCGAACGACCGCTTCGCCGGCATCGGCGGCCACATCTCGACGTATGCCTCGGCGGCGACGCTGTACGAGGTGGGCTTCAACCACTTCTTCCGCGGCCCGGACCATCCTTCGGGCGGTGACCTCGTCTACTTCCAGGGGCACGCGTCGCCCGGCATCTACGCGCGCGCCTACCTCGAAGGCCGGCTCGCAC
>CAYPYF010000005.1:1354-29805 GCA_964414675.1 uncultured Dehalococcoidaceae bacterium | reverse complement strand
GGAGTTCTGGCAGTTCCCGACCGTCTCGATGGGCCTCGGCCCGCTCGCCGCGATCTACCAGGCGCGCTTCCTGAAGTACCTCGAAGACCGCGGCCTGATCGAGGGCGGCCAGCGCGTCTGGTGCTTCCTCGGCGACGGCGAGACCGACGAGCCCGAGGCGCTCGGCTCGATCTCGCTCGCGGCTCGGGAGCGTCTCGACAACCTCGTCTTCGTCGTGAACTGCAACCTCCAGCGGCTCGACGGCCCGGTCCGCGGCAACGGGCAGATCATCCAGGAGCTCGAGGCCGTCTTCCGCGGCGTCGGCTGGAACGTGCTCAAGGTGATCTGGGGCAATGACTGGGACCGCCACCTCGAGTCCGAGCATGGCGACCTGCTCGTGCGGCGCATGGGCGAGGTGGTCGACGGCGAGTACCAGAAGTATTCGGTCGCCGGTGGCGCCTACATCCGTGAGCACTTCTGGGGCGTCGACCCGCGACTCGAGCGGATGGTGAAGGACGTCCCGGACGACAAGCTGTGGCGCATGCGCCTCGGCGGGCACGACACCGAGAAGGTGTACGCGGCCTACCTGAACGCCACCGAGACCCGCGGCATGCCGACCGTGGTCCTTGCGCGCACGATCAAGGGCTACGGCCTGGGCGAGGCCGGCGAGGGCCGCAACATCACCCACCAGCAAAAGCACCTGAACACGGAAGAGCTAATCTCCTTCCGCGACCGCTTCAACATCCCGCTCTCCGACGAAGAGGTCGTCGAGGCGCCTCTGTACCGCCCGGCGGCGGACAGCGTGGAGACGACCTACCTCAAGGAGCGCCGTCGCGCCCTCGGCGGGTCGCTGCCAGAGCGGCGGGTCCGTAACGCCACCCTGCCCGCGCCCGACTCGGAAGCGTTCAGCGAGTTCATCGAGGGCTCCGGCGGCCGCGAAGCGTCCACGACGATGGTGCTCGTCCGCATCCTCGCCGCGCTCATGCGCGACAAGGTGGTCGGCGAGCGCGTCGTCCCGATCGTCCCGGACGAGGCGCGCACCTTCGGGATGGACTCGTTCTTCCGCTCGTTCGGGATCTACTCCTCACGCGGCCAGCTCTACGAGCCGGTCGACAAGGAGAACCTGCTCTATTACCACGAGGCGAAGACCGGCCAGGTCATCGAAGAAGGCATCACCGAGGCCGGTTCGATGTCCTCGTTCCTGGCGGCAGGCACCTCCGCGGCGACGACCGGCGTCACGACGATCCCGTTCTTCATCTTCTACTCGATGTTCGGGATGCAGCGCGTCGGGGACTTCGTCTGGGCGGCTGCCGACGCGCGCACGCGCGGCTTCCTCGTCGGTGGCACCTCCGGGCGCACCACCCTCAACGGCGAGGGCCTCCAGCACCAGGACGGCCACTCGCACGTGCTCGCGTCCACCGTGCCGACGATGCGCTCCTACGACCCGGCGTTCGCCTTCGAGCTCGCCGTGATCGTCGAGGAGGGCATCCGCGAGATGTTCGTCGAGGGCGTCGAGCGGATGTACTACCTCACCGTCGGAAACGAGAACTACGTCCAGCCGCCGATGCCGGACGGTGAGGGCATCGACCGCGCCGCCCTGCGCGAGCAGATCGTGCGCGGCATGTACCGCTTCCGCAGCCTCGCGCCCGAGGGCGCGCAGCCCTCGGAGGGCGCCCCGAAGGTCAATCTGCTCGGCTCGGGCGCGATCATGAACGAGGTCCTCGCAGCCCAGGAGCTCCTCGCCGACCAGTTCGGGATCGCCTCGGACGCGTGGTCCGTCACCTCGTGGAACGAGCTCCGCCGCGACGCCATCGAGGTCGACCGCTGGAACTGGCTGCACCCGGAGGTCGAGGCGCGCCTCCCCTTCATCGCCCAGCAACTCGGCGACGACCCCAACCTCGTGGTCTCCGCGACCGACTACATGAAGGCCCTGCCGGACGCCCTCGCGAAGTGGGTCAACGCCCGCACCATCTCGCTCGGCACGGATGGCTTCGGCCGCTCCGACACGCGCGAGGTGCTGCGCGACCACTTCGAGGTCGACGCGAAGCACATCGTGTACGCGACGCTGTCTGGCCTCGCACGCGACGAGCAGATCCCGGTGAGCGTCGTGCTCGAGGCCGGCAAGACGCTCGGCATCGACCCGGAGCGCCCGAACCCAGTGACGCAGTAGGACGAGGCGAGAGATGCCCGACTTCAAGCTCCCCAGCCTCGGCGAAGACATCCAGGACGCGGACATCCTCAAGATCCTCGTGTCCGAGGGCGACACCGTCACCGCCGACCAGCCGATCATGGAGATCGAGACCGAGAAGGCCACCCTCGATGTCCCCGCCGAGGCGGCCGGCACGATCTCGAAGATCCACGTCGCCGAGGGCGACACGATCGCCGTCGGTCAGGTGATCGTGACGATCGAGTCCGGCGCCGCGGCGAAGCCGGCGGAGCCCACCCCCACGAAGGAAGAGGCCCCCGAGACGAAGGCAACCGAGCCCGAGTCCGCACCAGATGCGGCGCCGAAGGCCGAGGACGAACCCGCCCAGCCCAACGCCCAGCCAGCACCCGAGGAACCCGCACGCCCCTCCGCACCGGCCCCCTCGGAGCCCGCACACGAGGAGCCCCGTCGAGCCGCTCCCGCCGCATCGACCGAGACCGCACCGCCCGGTGACCGCACCGCGTTCGCGGCGCCCTCCGTGCGGAAGTTCGCGCGCGAGGTCGGCGTCGACATCGACAGCCTCGAGGGCAGCGGCCCCGGTGGCCGCATCTCCGAGGACGACATCAAACTCGCCGCCCGCAACCGGCCGGCACCCGCGCCAGTCGCCCCCCAGCCCGCAGCGGGCGTCCTGCACGGCCTCGCCGCGGAGTTCCGCGAGCTGCCCGACTTCACCCGCTGGGGAACGGTCTCGCGCACGAAGCTCTCGCGGCTCCGGCGCACCGTCTCACGCAACATGGCGCAGTCATGGACGGAGATCCCGCACGTCCACCTCCAGCACCACGCGGACATCACCGCGATGGAGGAGTTGCGTCAGCAGTTCAAGGACCGCGCGAGGGCGGCCGGGGGCAACCTCACGATCTCGGTCATGATCCTGAAGGTCGTCGCCTCCGCGCTGCGCGCCCACCCGAACGTGAACTCGTCCTACGACGTCGAGGCACAGGAGTTGATCCTGAAGGACTACATCCACCTCGGCGTCGCGGTGGACACCGAGCGCGGCCTCGTCGTCCCAAAGATCGAGGACGTCGATGAGAAGAACATCATCGAGCTGTCGATCGAGCTCAACGAGATCGCGGAGCGCGCCCGCACGAACTCCCTCACCGTCGAGGAGCTCACGGGGAGCACGTTCACTGTCACGAACCTCGGCAGTCTCGGCACCGGCTACTTCGCGCCCATCATCAACTGGCCGGAGGTCGCCGTGCTCGGCCTCGGCCGGGCGCAGCAGCAGGCGGTCTGGAACGCCGAGAAGCAGGCCTTCGAGCCGCGGCTGATCATGCCGATGTCCCTCGGCCACGACCACCGCGTCCTGGACGGCGCCGACGGCGCGCGCTTCATGACCTGGATCGTCGAAGCGATCAAGAACCCGATGCTCATGGCCCTCGAAGGCTAGGGGGCCTGATGACCTCGTCCGACACCGACGCCCACACTGGGGACACGAAGCGGATCGCCGTCCTCGGCGCAGGCACCGGCGGCTATCCCGCCGCCTTCTTCGCCGCGGAGATGGGGTTCGACGTCACCCTCATCGACGAGCGCGAGGCGCCCGGCGGGGTCTGCCTGTGGGAGGGGTGCATCCCCTCGAAGGCGCTCCTCCACGCCGCCCAGGTGATCACCGACGCCCGCGAGGCGGCCCACATCGGCCTCTCGTTCGGCGAGCCCAAGGTCGACCTCGACCGCCTCCGCGAGTGGAAAGACAAAGAGGTCGTCCGCAAGATGACCGGCGGCCTCGGCCAGATCGCGCGCGGCCGCAAGGTCCGCTACGTCCGCGGTCGAGGCCGCTTCCAGGACGCCTCGACAATCCGTGTCGCCGTCGACGGGGAGGTCACGGACGTCGGCTTCGACTACGCAGTCGTCGCCACCGGCTCGCGCCCGACGATCCCGCCCCCGCTCCGACTCCAGTCCGACCGCGTCTGGGACTCCACGGCCGCCCTCGAACTGCGCGAGGTGCCCGGAACGCTGCTCGTGGTGGGCGGCGGCTACATCGGCCTCGAGATGGCGACGCTCTACTCCGCGCTCGGCGCGCAGGTGACCGTGGTCGAGATGACCGGCGGCCTCCTGCCTGGCGGCGACCCCGACCTCGTGAAGGTCCTCGCCGAGTCAGTCGCCGAACGCATGCACGAGGTGCTCCTGGAGACACGTGTCACCGAGATGCGCGAGTCGGGTGAGGGGGTCGAGGTCGACCTGCTCGGCAACGACCTCGACGAGTCACGCACCTACGACCGCGTGCTCATCGCCACGGGCCGGCAGCCGAACACCGAAGACCTCGGCCTCGAGAACACCGGCGTCAAGGTGAACGACCGCGGCTTCATCGCCACCGACCACCAGCGGCGCACCGGTGAGCCCTCGATCTTCGCGGTCGGCGACGTCGCCGGGGAGCCGATGCTCGCGCACAAGGCGACGCATGAGGCGCGTGTGGCCGTCGAGGTGATGGCAGGGGAGCCTGCCGTCTGGGCGCCAGCCGCCATCCCCGCCGTCGTCTACACCGACCCGGAGGTCGCGTGGACCGGCCTCACCGAGACCGAGGCGCGACGACAGGCCGTCGAGGTGGAAGTCGCGCGCTTCCCGTGGAACGCCTCCGGGCGCGCCACCACCTTCGGCAGCAACCGCGGCGTCACGAAGGTGATCATCGAGCCCGGCACGGAGCGCATCCTCGGCGTCGGCATCGCCGGCCGCGGCGCCGGCGAACTCATCGGCGAGGCGACGCTCGCCGTCGAGATGGGCGCACGCCTGGACGACCTGCGCCTCACGATCCACGCCCATCCGACGCTGTCGGAGACGCTGATGGAGGCCGCCGAGACCTTCTTCGGCATGAGCCCCCACTACATGAGCCGGCGGCGCTGAGCGGCGAACGCGAGGGCCGAGGCGAGGCGACTAGCCCGACGTCCAGTCCGCCTCGAGCCCATCGAGCACCTGCTGGAGCGCGCTCGCCACGACCTCCTGCTGGCGCGCCGAGATGCGGTCCGTGAAGGCCCGTTCCACCCCGGCGAGGTGAAACGGCGCCGCGCTGCGCAACGCGTCCCGGCCCGCGACCGTCATCACCGCCAGCGTGCCGCGGCCGTCCTCGGGATCAGGCTCACGAGTCAGGTAGCCCGCCGCGCACAGCCGGTCGACCAGTCGCGTCAGGCCGCTCTTGCTGATCAGCACGCGGCGCGCGAGCTCCTGCATCCGGAGCCGGCTGTCCGGCGCCTCCGAGAGCTGGACGAGCACGTCGTACCAGGTCAACGGCATGCCGGTCGCCTCGCGCAGTTCGACCTCGAGTTGCGTCATCAGACGGGCATGCGCCTCCAGGAACAGACGCCACGCGCGCATCGACCGTTCGTCCACGACCCCTCCGCCGACCACAGGCCCACCGCTGCCCGGCAGGCCATCCCGCACGCCAGTGCTGATGCTCAGCGAAACGATACCCCCTGCGGCCTGCGTTGGCGCGCTCCGGCGTCCTGCCGGACGCCGTCGGGCAGCGTGACGCCCTCGGACCTCCCGAGTATCATCGAGACACCTCGTGCGGGGGTAGCTCAGCTGGCAGAGCATTTGCTTCCCAAGCAAAGGGTCGCGGGTTCGAATCCCGTCCCCCGCTCCACACGAAATCGAATCTGAGGCCCGCCTTCGGCGGGCTTCGTTATGTCCGAGCTCGAAGGAACTGCTTCCCGCGAAGAGGCCCTCGAACCCCGAGGAGCCGGCAGCCCTCCTAGGCCACGAGCAACCCGGGTCAGCGCGATCCGGAGATGCCCTCCGCCCTGGGTCGTACGTCTCCCGCGAGGATCGAGGTGCTTATCGTCGACGCCTCCCTCGGAGGCGTGGGTCGACGCTCTCTCGCAACGCGTCCCCCGCGAAGTTCACCGACAGGACAAGCAGGGTGATCGCCAGTCCGGGTGCGTAGGCCAGGTGGGGCGAGTGGCGGATGAACTCGGCGCTCGCCTGCGCGAGCATTCGCCCCCAGGAAGCATCGTTCGGCGAGCCGCCGATGCCGAGGAAGGCAAGGCCTGCCTCCGCCGTGACCGCCCCGCCGACCGCGAGTGTCCCGATCACCATGATCGGACCTGAGATGTTCGGCAGGATGTGGTGGAACATCACCCGGCGGTCGGAGGCGCCCAGCGCCCGTGATGCCTCGATGTAGGGGATGGCGCGGACAGAGATCACCGACGCGCGCACCAGCCTGGTCATACCGGGCGCCATTGCTACGGCCAGCGCGATGATGATGTTGATGGTGCTCTGTCCGAACATCGCGACCAGCATCATCGCGAGGACCAACGACGGGAACACGTTGATGGTCTCGACCACGCGCTGGACCAGGAGGTCGACGAGGCCACCGAAATAGGCGGACATCGTGCCGACGAGGATGCCGACGGTGAGCGCCGCTGCCGTCGCCCCCAGGCCCGCGACGAGCGAGACCCGACCGGCCCAGATGATGCGGGACAGCACGTCACGGCCCAGCTGATCCAGCCCGAGCGGGTGGCTCAGGCTGGGGCTGGCGAACGACTCACCCAGCCCCATCCGGTCCGGTGAGTACGGCGCCACGAGCGGTGCGAGGGCCGCTGAGAACATGAAGATCAGGAGGACCACGATGCCGGCCGCTCCCACCGGCTGGCGGGCGGCAAAGCGGAGGAGCCTGCCGCCGCTGCGCCGCTGCGAAGCGGGCGTTGCCGGTGGGTGCGCCACCGCCTGTCGACGGACTCGCTCGGTCTCTGGAGCGGCCACCGGGCCGACCTGCGTCTCACTGGTCATAGCGAACCCTCGGATCCAGCCACGAGTAGGCGAGGTCTGCGATCAGGTTGAAGAAGAGCACCAGGAACGCGCTGAACAGCACCAGCGCCTGGAGCATCGTGTAGTCACGCCAGTTGACGGCATCCACCATGGAGCGGCCGAGGCCCGGGAGCGCGAACACCGTCTCCATGACGATCACGCCGCCGAGCAGCACCGGTATTCGGCTGACGATCACCTCAAGGGTCGGGATCATCGCGTTCGGCAGGGCGTGCCTGAAGACGGTGTAGGTGCCGCCCAGCCCCTTCGCGTGCGCCGTCCGCATGTAGTCCTCTGAGAGGACTTCCAGGACGTTCGCCCGGGTCATCCGGATGATGGGTGCGGAGGCGCTGAGGCTCATGACGATCACCGGCGGCAGGAGCGAGCGCAGGTTGGAGACGGGGTCCTCGGTGAGCGGGACGTAGTTGAGTGGCGGTGCGTACCCGAACAACTGGAACGGGATCATCACCGCCAGCACGGCCAGCCAGAAGTTGGGGATGGCGTCCAGCAAGACGCTGGGGAACCGCACCGCGTAGTCGACGGCGCCACCGGCCCGGATGGCCGCCAGCACGCCGAGCGGCAACGCGATCACCACCGTCATGCCGAGCGACAGGGCCGCGAGCTCGATGGTGACCGGGAACCGCTGCCGGAAGGTGTTGATGACGGCGTCACCGGTGCGGAGCGACGTGCCGAGGTCCCCCTGGACGATCCCGGAGATCCAGTCCACGTACCCCGCCAGGAACGACTGGTTCAGACCCAGGCGTTCCCGCATCGCCTCGTACGCGACGCTGGAGCCTCCACCCGAGTCAGCGAGGAGCGCCTCCGCCGGATCGCCCGGGATCAGGCGGATCGAAGCAAACACCAGCACCGAGAGCAGCAGCAGCGTCGGGACGAACAGCGAGACCCGCTGGATGATGTACGGCCCCATGACGATTCCTCCGGGAGGGAGGTGGGTGCGACAGAGCGGCCGTCCGTCGCACCCACCTCTTCCTACGCCTCCAGCCAGGCCCGACGGAACTGGTACTGGCCGAATGAAACGTGCTCGGTATAACCGCGCAGCTCCGGCCACCAGACCGAATGGGTCTCGCTGGTGGGCAGCACAATGAACCAGTTGAGGTCCTCGATGAAGTACCGCTGCAACTCGTGCAGCAGCTCGATCCGAGCCTCAACGTCGGTCTCCTGGCGTTGCCGCTCCAGGAGGTCGTCCAACTTTGCGTCCTGCCCGCGCCCGTAGTTCAGCGCGCCGGTGCTGTGCAGGCGCGGATAGAGGTACTGGTCGACCTCCGGGTACCGACGCGAGTAGATGAACATCCCGGTCGTGAAGTCGCCGCTCTTGAAGCGGGACGCGTGCGTGCTGTACTCGAGCTGTTGCACGTCGAACCGGATGTTGAGGTTGCGCTGGAGCTGGTCCACCACGGGCAAGATCAGGTCGACCGAGGCTGACCCCAGCGGGAATGCGAGCAGCACACCGGCGTCGAAGCCGTCCGCCAGCCCGGCCTCGGCCAGCAGGCGCTTCGCCTCGTCCAGGTTGAAGGCGTAGAGATCCTCCAGTTCGGGCTGTGGGAGGGCGAACGGCGCGAGCCAGGCACGCGCCGGCGTCTCCAGCACGGACTGGGTGTCAGGGAAGCGGATCGACCGATACTCGTCGAAATTGATGGCGAGGCGGACAGCCTTGCGCACCCGTGGATCGTCCCAGGGCGCACGCTCCGTATTGAAGAAGAGCGACTGGTGGGCGCCACCAGACGTCCCCGCCTTCAGCTCCGGGTGCTGCGCGACCAGGCGCTCGCGCTCACTGACCGAGACTCCGCGGATCAGGATCTGGCGACTCTCGAACGCCGTCGCCGCAGCGGCTGCCTCGGGAAAGATGTTCACCACCACGTCCACGTACGGCAACGGCGCGAGGTAGTAGTCCGGGTTCCGCTTGAGGACCACGCGGACGCCGGGGTTGTACTCCTCCAGCGTCCACGCGCCACCGTGCACCTGCTGGGCTGTGCTCAGTTCGGACAGGGACTCCGTGACCTCCGGCGGCGTCACCGCCGCGCTCGTGTCGGAGAGGTATGCGATGAGCGGCGAGAACGGGTGCTTCAGCGTGACCCGGACGGTCGACTCGTCCGCTGCTTCCACCGACTCCACGGGCTCGAAGTTCCCGCGGATGACGCTGCTCTCTCCCCGCCAGCGCTCGAATGACGCGACGACGTCCTGCGCGGTAATCGCCCGCCCGTTCAGGGCGGGGTGCGGCCCCCACTTGCCGTTGGCGTGGATCTTGAAGATGTACGTCGTGTCGTCCGGCTGCTCCCAGGACTCCACCAGGTCCGGTTCGAACTCGAACTCGTTGCCGTTCGTCTCCTCCGTGATCGTCGTGACGAAGAGGTGGGGGTAGAGCGGGGCGGCGTAGGTGGCGGGCGGTGCAGCCTCGGAGATGACGGGGTCCCAGACGGTCGGCTCGATCGAATTGCTGATCTGGACCGTGCCGCCCTCCACTGGTCCGGCCGCGCCGGAGGGCGACCCCGTGGCGGTACCCGCGGCTGCGCTCCCCGAGGATCCCGACGCGACACCCGCGCCCTCGTCAGACCCGCAGCCGACGAGCGCCGCGGCGGCGAGACCGGCACCGCCCAGCGTGGCCGTGCGGAGGATGGCGCGGCGCGAGAGCGCTTGCGAAAGGATGTGTTCAGCCGAGGACACCATCTTGGTGCTCCTTCATATGCAGACGATCAGGGAAGGGACGCTGGAGCCGGACGGGGAGGGGGGCCGTCCGGCTCCAGCATTGGGGGACGATGGACGCGGGCTACCTACGTCGAGGCGATCCGGTTGTCCACGAGGTCCTCGAAGGTGGCGTCGGGCTCAATAAGGCCCCACTTGACCATCCAGTCGTAGGTCTTCTGGAACTGGTCCACCGGGTATGGCGCCGGGTCCACGTAGCGCAGGCGGCTCAGGCGGAAGTCGTCTTCCGTCACCACGTCGCGGTACTTCTCCGGCAGCGACTCGATGAAGTAGTGGAGGTACTTCCGCTTGTCCTGGTTGATCAGGGCCACGGCCTGCGTGAGCGCCGTGTTCAGCTTCGAGAAGGTCTCCGGGTCAAGCGCGTCGCTGCCGATCTCCGAACCGACGTAGTGCGCCTCGATGACGTTGATCAGGCCCTGCTTCTCCGCGAGGGTGATCCACGGCTCCATCAGCGCCACGGCGTCCACCTCGCCACGGAGCAGCGGCTCGTAGCGGCCGCCACCACCCGCGATGTTCACCACGTTGATCTCGTCATCCTCGAGGAACCCCTCGAGCATCTGGATCGCGATGTAGTGCGAGCCGTGGTGGAAGCTGACGCCCACCGTCTTGTTGCGCAGGTCCTGCGGGTGCACGATGCCGGACTCCGGCAGCGCGATGATCGCCTGGGAGGCGACGGCCGAACGCTTGCCGATGATCCGTCCGCCGCGCTGGCTGTCGTGAGAGCGGGCGATCTGCCCCCACTCGCATGCGCGGTAGATCCCGACGGTGTCGTCCTGCTCGAAGAGGTGTGAGCCCAGGGTGCTCACCAGCTTCGGGTCGGTGATGAACTTCTTCTGATCCGCCTGCTGTGCGAGCTCCGCTTCCTCGATCTCAGAGCGGGAGCGGAACTCGACCTCGAGGCCGACGGCGGCGAAGAGGCCCTCGTCACGGGCCACGAGCCAGGGGAGGTTGAAGACGGGGCCGGTGGCCTCGCTGACGATCTTCTTGGTTGCCATGCGGGTGAGTCTCCCTGCCCGCCTGGTCACAGCGGGCTACTTCAGGACAGATGGTGGAAATGCGACGCCCCGGTGCCGGCCGCTGCAAACCGGGGCCAGGTACACATCTCCCGGGGACACATCTCAGGAAAGCTACGCGGGACGGTCATGCGACGTCCAAACCTGATAAACTTGACTGGAGTACTCATCTTAGAGACAGCAGCGGATGTGTCAACATCCCACCGGGCATTGATTGGACAACGTTTGTGTTACTCACCATGCGCGCCGGGTACGCGCTCCGGCTCATCGTCGCGTTGAGCCTCTCCCGCGACCAGGCCTGGACGACGGGTCAGCAACTGGCCAGCGAGACCCAGATCCCGCCGAAGTACCTGGAGCAGATCCTCCGGGAGCTCCGCAGCCGTGGACTGGTGCGCGCGCGCCGTGGTCCCGGAGGTGGCTACCAGCTGGCCGGCGATCCGTCGCGCCTCAATGCGCTCTCCGTGATCACCGCAGCGGAGGGCGCCCCCCTGACCTCGCCCTGTGAGATCGCGGCGGCTTCCGGCCCCGGCGCAGGGACGTGCCCCTGTCCGGGCCAGCCGGAGTGCCTGATCCGGCGACTGATGATCTCGGTCACCGTTGCCACGCAGAGCTTGCTGGCGTCGCAGTCGGTGGCGGCGTTGGCGACCGCCGTCCCCGTGGATCGGGAGGACAGCGCTTCTCACCCGAGTCAGGCGCCGGATACGATGAGTGGACAGGAGGACAGGGCATGAAGCTATCGACGCGTGGCGACTACGCCGTCCGCGCGCTCCTCGAGCTCACATTCGCCCCGGCCGGCGAGCCGATGCCCCTGTCCGCGATCGCCGAGCGGACGAACATCCCGTTCAACTACCTCGAGCAGATCTTCAAGGACCTCCGCACGAACCGGCTGGTGCGATCTCATCGAGGTCAGCGCGGCGGCTATGTCCTGGGACGCCCGGCCGCCGAGATCACCGTCGCGGAAGTGATCCGCGCGATGGAAGGCCCCCTCGCCCCCACCCTCTGTGCGAGCCGCACCCGGCACGCGCCCTGCGCAACCTATCTGTGCCCGAACGAGGAACAGTGTGTGCTGCGGGATATGTGGTTGAGCGTCCGCGACGCTATCTCCGACGTGCTCGACCACACCACGTTCGCCGATCTTGCCGATCGCCAGCACCATGCCCGCGGCACGCAGGCGCCGCGCTACAGCATCTAAGCGCGCCCCAGCGAACCCGGCCCCCGCTTCGCGAGGCCCCTGTAGCGGTAGCGAACCCGCCCCAGCGCGGTGACTTCCCTGATGCCCGCTGTACCCCTCTTGCGCGAGCGCTCTAAACCCGTACAATCCCGCTATTGTTGATTGGATTGATAGTGTTACTCGGGTTTAACTCCTCGTGCACCTGTCATAGGCCCCCTCGGTTCGCCGTGGGGGCCTAGGCCGTCCGATTCAACAATCCCTTCCACAACCAGAAACGGAACCCTCCTGTGAAGCCCATCCTCAGGATCCTCACATTGCCGCTCCTCGCGGCCATTGCGCTCTTCGCCATCGCCGCTTGCGGTGGAGACGACGCGACCACCACGCCCACGGCGACCACCAGCGCCACGACGGCAGCCACCGGCACGGCCGGCGCGACGGGAACCTCAGCCGAAGCCACTGCGGCCCCGGTGACCGGCGAGAAGCTGACCCTGCTCAACGTCTCGTACGACCCGACCCGCGAGCTCTACGCGGAGTACAACGAGCTCTTCCGCGAGCACTACCTGTTCACGACCGGCATCGACGTGTCGGTCGAGCAGTCTCACGGCGGTTCGGGCTCGCAGGTGCGCGCGATCATCGACGGGCTCGAGGCCGACGTGGCGACGCTCGCGCTCTCGGGCGACACCGACCGGCTGATCGACGCCGGGCTGCTGGACGCCGCATGGCAGTCTGAGTTCCCGCTGAACTCGAGCCCGTACACCTCGACGATCGTGCTGCTCGTCCGCAGCGGGAATCCAAAGAACATCCAGGACTGGGATGACCTGGGCCGCGAGGGCGTCGGCGTGATCACGCCGAACCCGAAGACGTCCGGTGGCGCGCGCTGGAACTTCCTGGCGGCGTGGGCGTACGTGACGGAGAACGGGGGCTCGGACGACGACGCGAAGGACCTCCTCGGTCGGATCTTCAACAACGTGCTGGTGCTGGACACGGGTGCCCGCGGCTCGGCGCAGACGTTCATCGACCGCGGTATCGGCGACGTCCTGATCGCGTGGGAGAACGAGGCCCTGCTGGCGACGAAGGACTCCGCTGACTACGAGGTGATCTACCCCTCGCTCAGCATCCTCGCCGAACCCGCCGTCGCCATCGTCGACGAGAACGTCGACCGGCGCGGCACGCGCGACGTGGCCACCGAGTACCTGAACTACCTGTACGCCCCGGCCATCCAGGAGATGATCGCGCGGAACTTCTACCGCCCGACCAACCCCGAGGTCCTCGCGCAGTTCCGCGACCTGTACCCGGACCTCACGCTGGTCACGATTGCAGACCAGTTCGAGAGCTGGGCGGCGATCCAGTCCAGGTTCTTCGACGACGGCGCGATCTTCGACGAGATCTACACGCCGTGACGTCGCTGGTCCGACCAGCCAACCCCCGGCAGCGCATTGCCTTCGGAAGGAGGCGTGTGCTGCCGGGCTTCGGCCTCAGCCTCGGCTTCACCGTCTTCTATCTCAGCCTGGTCGTCCTGATCCCGCTGGGTGGCCTGTTCTGGAAGACGACGGAGCTGGGATGGTCGGACTTCGTCCGGATCGCCGGGAGTGAACGAGCGCAGGCGGCGTACTACCTGACGTTCACGGCGTCATTCACCGCCGCGCTCATCAACGGCGTGTTCGGATTCGTGCTGGCCT
Organism: uncultured Dehalococcoidaceae bacterium; assembly: GCA_964414675.1. Lineage (GTDB taxonomy): Bacteria > Chloroflexota > Dehalococcoidia > UBA2979 > UBA2979 > W-Chloroflexi-9. The sequence goes on along the minus strand of CAYPYF010000005.1, from coordinate 16,305 downwards.
GGGTACTGGTGCGCTACCAGTTCCCGGGCCGGCGCCTGCTGGATGCGCTCGTGGACTTCCCGCTCGCCCTCCCCACGGCGGTGGCGGGGCTGGCATACACGGCGCTGTATGTCCCGCAGGGCTGGATCGGTCGCTACTTCGACTTCTTCGGCGTCCAGATCTCGTACAGCCGGCTCGGCGTGGTCGCCGTGCTGACGTTCATCTCGCTGCCGTTCATGGTGCGCACGATCCAACCGGTCCTGCAGGCCATGGAGCAGGAGATCGAGGAGGCCGCCGCGAGCCTCGGCGCCGGCCGTCGCGAGACGATCCGCCGGGTGATCATCCCCGCCCTGCTCCCCGCCTGGATGACCGGGCTGGCGATGGCGTTCGCGCGGGCGATCGGCGAGTACGGCTCGGTGATCTTCATCGCCGGCAACCTCCCGCGGAAGACGGAGATTGCGCCGCTGCTCGTCGTCTTCCAACTCGAGGAGTTCAACTACGCGGGCGCCACCGCGATCGCCACGGTCCTCCTGCTCGCCTCGTTCGCGACGGTCGGGCTCATCAACGTCCTCAGCCGGAGGCAACAGCGTTATGTCTAAATCTCACGCGCTCGCGGAGCACGCCTGATGGCGGCACAACCTCTGGGTGCGCCCGTTGGGCCGTTGGCCGCGGCGCCCCGTCCGAGGACCTCGGTCTTTGCCGAACCCACCTGGGTGAAGTGGCTGCTCATCGCCGTGGGAGTCGGCTTCCTGGGGATCGTCGTCATCGTGCCCGTGATCGTGGTGTTCGACGAGGCGCTGGCGCGCGGGGTCGGGTTCTACACGGACGCCGTCCGTGATCGGAACACGATCAGCGCACTGCGACTCACGCTCACGGTGGCCGCGATTGTCGTACCGCTGAATGCGATCTTTGGCATCGCGGCGGCGTGGTCGATCTCGAAGTTCGACTTTCCCGGCAAGTCGCTCCTCATCACGCTGATCGACCTGCCGCTGGCCGTCTCCCCGGTCGTCGCGGGGCTCATCTACGTCCTGATCTTCGGTGCCCAGGGCTACCTGGGGCCGTGGCTGCGCGAGAACGACATCCGCGTCATCTTCGCGCTTCCGGGGATCGTGCTCGCCACCATGTTCGTGACGTTCCCCCTCGTCGCCCGCTCGCTCATCCCCGTGATGCAGGAGGCGGGACGGGAGTACGAGGAGGCCGCGATCAGCCTCGGCGCGTCCGGCTGGCGCACCTTCTGGCAGGTGACGCTGCCGCAGGTGAAGTGGGGGCTCCTCTACGGGATCATCCTCTGCAACGCGCGCGCGATGGGGGAGTTCGGCGCCGTGGCGGTCGTCTCCGGCAAGATCACCGGCAGGACCGACACCCTCCCGCTCCGCATCGAGAAGTTGGACAAGGCATTCGACACCACGTCCGCCTTCGCCATCGCATCCATCCTCGTTGGCCTGGCCCTGATCACGCTCATCCTCAAGGTGATCGTCGAGTGGCGGACCTCCGAGCAGTCTGGCTAAGGCGCCCATCACCTCCAGGGAGACCGTATGACGATCGAGATCAACAACCTGACCAAGCGGTTCGGAGACTTCACGGCGGTCGACGACGTCTCGATGCGGGTGGAGGAAGGCTCACTGACCGCCCTCCTCGGCCCCTCCGGCTCCGGTAAGACGACCGTGCTCCGCATGATCGCGGGGCTGGAGGTCCCGGACACCGGGCGCATCACGGTGGGAGACCGGGACGTCACCGACCTCCGCGCGCAGGACCGGAACATCGGGTTCGTCTTCCAGCAGTACGCGCTGTTCAAGCACATGCGCGTCGCAGACAACATCGCGTTCCCGCTGAAGGTACGGAAGTGGAAGAAGGACGCGATCCGCGAACGCATCGCGGAGCTCCTGTCGCTCCTGCACCTGGACGGGCTGGACCAGCGTTACCCCAACCAGATCTCCGGAGGACAGCGGCAGCGTGTCGCACTCGCCCGGGCGCTCGCCTCGCACCCACAGGTCCTCCTGCTGGATGAGCCGTTCAGCGCCCTCGACGCCCGCGTCCGCGACGAGCTTCGCGAGTGGCTTCGGCGCCTGCACGAGGAGCTACACGTCACCAGCGTCTTCGTCACCCACGACCAGGGCGAGGCGATGGAACTCGCCGACACGATCGTGGTGATGAACCAGGGCCGGGTCGCGCAGACCGGCGCGCCGATCGAGATCGCCCGCGAGCCGAACAGCCCGTTCGTGATGAACTTCCTGGGCCGTGTGAACGAGCTGCGGGGGAACGCCCTCCACGGCGAGGCCTCCATCGAGGGGCTGCGGCTGCCCTACCCGGGCGCGAACGGTGCGTCCGTACCGGTCGTCGCGTACGTCCGCCCTCGCTCGCTCGCGCTCTCGGACCGCTCGACGCCCGGCGCGCTGGCCGCCCGTGTCGAGCGAGTGGTGTCTTCGGGTGAGATCGCGAAGGTCTACCTGGTGACGGAGGCCGGTTCGCCGCTGCTGCTGGAACTGGACCAGGTCGACCTCGACACGCTCGCAATCGACCTCGACGGTCCGGTCTTCGTGCTCCCTCGCGACGTGCGCATGTTCCCGGTCGAGTCGTAGAGCCCGCCGAACTCGCCCGAGATTTGGTCGAGCGCGACATCGAAGAGGCGGTCGCGCTCAGCGGCTCGAGGCCGAGGTCGACGGACACCACCGCACGGTCGTGACGCCAAGCCCGGCGGACAGCGCCTCGTCGCTGGTGCCGCCGCGGCGTTTCGGTGCCCTGACGGCAGTCAGAACACCCGAGTCTTCACATAGTCCATCAATATGTTGAGACTGATAGTTGAACTCTGTCTCTACTAAGGCGACTATCGCACCGTCGTCCAGTGCCCGTGGCCGTCGGTTCAGCGGTCACGGCGCTGAGGCGATACCCACCACCGTCGCACCGCTCGAGGAGTTCCCTGTGACCCCTGTCCTGCTGACCGGACGCCCCACCTCACTCATCCCCGCACCGCCCGAGGACGCCACGCGCCGCCAATTCATCGCACGGACGGGCACGATCTGATGGACATCACGAACAACTCGAGCGCAGACACGAGGCAGAAGTCGACATTCCAGAAGGCCACGTCACGACGCCAGTTCCTCGCTGGCCTGGGCGCAGCGGCGGCCGCAGCCGCGTTCCTCGCAGCGTGCAGCAGTGAGGATGACGGACCGACCGCCACGGCGAGCGCCACCTCGGAACCCACGACGACGACCGAGGCCACCTCCGCACCCGAGTCGGGGACGATCGACTACGTCTACGGCGAGATCACGACGACCATTCCTCGCAACCCACAGCGCGTGGTGGTCATGGAGGGCCGGGGCGACCTCGACTTCGCGTTGAGCGTCGGCTATCCGGTCGTGGCGACTGGCACCTGGAACCCCGGGGAGGTCTCCGCACCGTTCGTCGGAAAGGTCGACGACGCCGAGCTGATCCCGAACTTCTACTCATCCCGCGACTACGAATACCTCGTCAGCCTGCAGCCGGACCTCATCGTCCAACGCGCGAACGCCTTCCGAGGCGACTTTTACGGCAACGCCCAACTCCAGGAGATCGCGCCAGTGCTGTCCGTCGAGGTGAACCGGGCGAACTGGCGCTCCGACCTCGAGGAGCAGGCGAAGCTCCTCGGTCGCGACCAGCAAGTCGCCGAACAACTGGCGGAGTACGACGCTGCCGTCCAGGCCGCGAAGGATGAGGTGGGGGCATTGCTGGCTGAACACACGATCGCGATGACGACGGTCGGTGCCGGACTGCTCTACATCTGGTGTTCAGACTTCCCGACCGAGGTCGGGAACGAACTGGGCATGCAGCTCCCCTTCCGGAACTCCCCGGCCGCCACGAATGGCTACATCGAGTACAGCGACGAAGGCTACGGCGAACTCGCCGAAATCGACCTGATCTTCGCGCAGGGCTATGCGGACATGAAGGCGGAGCTCGCAGGGCATCCAACGTGGTCACGGCTCCCGGCCGAACAGGCCGGACACGTGGTCGACTTTCCGGGCGAACTGAACAACGGCATGGCACTCACAGCGAAGACGCTCGTGGGTGTCTTCGTCGAAGGCGTCAAAGTTCTCGCGTGATGGAACGCGCCTGCTCCACGCGGACTCTGGCGTCTCGTTGACCTCTCGAACGATGAACGTCAGTGCTTCCTAACACGGCCAGAACAACGACCATGCCGCGCAACTCACTCGTCCCTGCATCTCTCCGGAGGCTACACATGACCCCTGTCCTGCTGACCGAACGTCCCACCTCACTCATCACCGCACCGCCCGAGGACGCCACGCGCCGCGAGTTCATCACCGGCGTCGGTGCTGCCGCGCTCGCTGCGGCGTTCCTCGCAGCGTGTGGGAGCGAGGACGAAGCGTCCGCGGAGGCCTCCGCGACGACGGCCGGGAAATTCCCCCGCACCGTCAAGCACGGCCTCGGATCGACCACCATCGACGCCGAGCCGAAGCGGATCGTCGCCCTCATCGACCGCGACGCCGACACGCTGCTCGCCATGGGCATCACCCCCGTCGGCATCCGCTCCAACTATGGGTTCGAGGAAGGCGTCGGCCCGTGGGCCGTCGACGAACTCGGTGACGCCACGCCGACCGTGTGGACCGGCCGCGAGCTCGACCTCGAAGCGATCGCCGCAGCACAGCCGGACCTGCTGGTCTTCACCGTCTCGGGCGGGGACGTCGACGAGTACAACGCGCTGAGCGGCATCGCGCCGACGCTGGCGCTCCCCGAAGGGGCTGTTGCCTGGGGCGCTACGCCCGAGCAGTCGCTCCGCCTGATCGCGGAGGCGCTCGGCCGCGAGGAGGAGGCGGAGGGCATCCTCGCGGACTTCGACACCTACCTCCAGGAGACAGCCACCCAGTACCCCGTGCTGAAGGGGAAGTCCTTCGCGTACTTCGACATCTTCCAGGGTGGCGTGACGAACTACGGCGGTGACCACATCGTCAACAGCATCATGTACCGGATCGGCTTCGTGCCCTCGGCCGGGACCGAAGCGATGACGGAGTCGTCCCAGGCGGTCTCGGTAGAACGACTGATCGAGTACGACGCAGACATCATCCTGGCCTACCCCTTCGGCAGCACGCTCGAAGAGTTGAAGGCGGCCATCCCCACGCTGGCCTCGATGTCGTCGGTCGCGGAGGGGCGCTTCTTCCTCCTGGAGGACCTCGCCTTCTCGAACAGCTCACTGCTCTCCATCCCATACGCCCTCGACAACCTGCTCCCCCGCATTAGCGCCGCGCTCTCCGCATAGGCGTTCGAAAGGCACACACCGATGACCCCTGTCCTGCTGACCGACCGTCCCGCCTCGCTCATCCCCGCACCGCCCGAGGACGCCACGCGCCGCGAGTTCATCACCGGCGTCGGTGCGGCTGCGCTGGCGGCCGCCTTCCTCGCGGCGTGCGGTACCGACGACGACGCCGCTGAGGTGACGACGACGGCATCGACGAAGACCATCACGCACGAGTACGGCACCTTCGAGATCCCGCTCGCGCCTCAGCGGGTCGTGGCCCTGGACGGCCGGCCGGGGTTCGAGGCGGCGCTTGCGCTCGGCTTCAAGCCGATCGCCATCGGTCAGGACGCCGTGGTCGACGAGCAGCTCGCGCCGTTCATCACGTTCGACCGGACGGGCGTACCCCTGATCAACCCGAACGAGGTCGACTTCGAAGCGCTTATCCAGCTCGACCCCGACCTGATCATCGGGCGCGACTTTCAGCTGGAAAACGCGCTGGACCAGCTCAAGACGATCGCGCCGATCCTGCCGGTACGGCTGACCGACCACTGGCGCCTGGCGCTCACCCGCATGGCCGACTGGCTCGATCGCCGCGCCCAGGTCGATGCATCGCTCGCGGAGTACGACGCGAAGGTCGCGGCGATCCAGACGCGACACGCTGCACGCCTGACCACGGCGAAGGTGGCGCTGCTCGAGTACGGCGTCTCGGACCGCACGTTCTACCGCAACGCGCGGTATGTCCAATCCCTCACCCTGCAGGACCTCGGAGGAGGCGAGCACCCATTCCTGGAGGCCCTGCCGGGCAACAGCTTCTCGATCGAACAGATCGGCGAACTCGACGATGTCGAGGCGATCCTCGTCTGCGGATACGGCGACGCACATGAGCGACTGGACGAAGAGGCGCTGTGGCAGCGGCTCCCGGCCGTCGCCGCCGGGCGTGTCGTGCGGACGGACATCCGGACGAACTACGGCGGGCTGTACGCCGCTACCGGCTGCCTGGACCTCTGGGACCAGGTCTACAACACGCTGGCCTAGGCCCGGAGAGGAACTCGACACGCCGTCGCACTCGCCGATGAACTCGTCGCGGGCGCCAGCACACTCTAGGGATCGTTGACGGCATCATGCGGGCGCACGAGTAGGCCCCCTGGAAAGCGACCGGAGTCTGCCGGCATCCTCTGCAGGTACCCGCTGGACGGCGGGGCGGATCCTCCGCCTCGCCGTCCGCGTGCGTGCACGAGACGCGGTCCTCGCCTCGGTGCTGCTGATGTCGCACCAGGCGGGCGAGGCCCTCGTCCCGTTCGTTATCGGGCAGGTGATCGACCGCGCGATCGAGCCGAACGACGGCGACACGCTCGCCGTCTGGATCGCGGTCCTCGCGGTGAACTTCGCCTGGCTGTCGCTGTCATGGCGGTACGGCCACCGCGCGGTGGTCAGGGCGGAGCTCTACGGCACGCACGAGCTGCGACGTCGCGCCGCCGAACGCGTCCTGCACCCGGGCGGGGGCACGGAGGCGCGCCGCACGCCCGGCGAGCTGCTCAACATCGCGACGTCAGACGCCCAGCGCGCTGCCCTCGTCAGCTCGGTCATCGCCGGCACCGCCGGTGCGGTGGTGGCACTGGTCGTGGCCGCGGTCGTCCTCCTGCGCGTCTCGCTGCCGCTCGGCCTGCTCGTCCTGCTGGGGCTGCCTCCCCTGCTCGTCATCATGCATCTCCTCGGACGGCCGCTCGAGGGCCGCGCGAGCCACGAGCAGTCGAACGCCGCCCGCGCGACGAGCATCGCCACGGACCTCGTCACCGGCCTCCGCGTCCTCAAGGGACTGGGCGCGGAGGAGGCCGGCGCCGCCCGCTATCGCGTCGCGAGCCGCCAGTCACAGGCGGCCGCAGTCCGCGCGGCGCGGCTCTTCGCCGCGTACGGAGGCTGGGCCACCCTGCTCACGGGCGCCTTCCTCGCGCTCGTGGCGTACGTCGGCGGGCGGCTGGCGCTCGACGGCCAGATCGGCATCGGTGAGCTGATCGCCGCCGTCGGGCTGACGCAGTTCCTCATCGGGCCGCTGACCCGCCTCGCCTTCACGGGTGCCGCCGTTGCTCGCGCGCGCGCCTCCGCCGGGCGCATCGCCGCCCTCCTCGACGAGCCCCTCACGGTCGCCGAGGGCGACCGGACGCTCCCGAGCGTGTCGGGCGACGTGAGCGTCGAGGGCCTCCAGGTGGGGACGATCCGCAGCCTGACCTTCCGTGTCGCGGCGGGTGAGATCGTCGGCGTGGTCGCACGCGATCCGGCGATCGCGCGGGCGCTCATCCAGGTGCTGGGCCGCGAGGTCGACCCCGCCGCCGGCCGGGTCCGCATCGACGGCGTCCCGAGCGAAGAACTGACGCTCGACGCGGTACGAGCCGCGATGCTGGTGGCGCCGCATGACGCCGCGATCTTCGCAGGCCCGCTCCTGGAGAACCTCGCACCCTGGGCGCCCTCGGACGAGACGCTCGCGACCGCCGCGGTCGCCTCCGCCGCTGACTCCGTGCTCGCCGAGTTGCCCGCCGGGTGGCGGACCGAGGTCACGGAGCGGGGCCGGTCGCTCTCCGGCGGGCAGCGTCAGCGGCTCACACTGGCGCGCGCCCTGGTCGCGGACGCGCCGGTCCTCGTGCTGTACGACCCGACGACGGCCGTCGACTCTGTGACGGAGGCGCGGATCGCCGCCGGGATCGCTGCCCTGCGACGCGACCGGACGACGATCGTCTTCACGAGCAGCCCGGCCCTCCTCGCGGCCGTCGACCGCGCCGTGTTCCTCGACCATGACGGCGTGGTCGCCGAGGGCACCCACGCGCACCTCCTGAGCACCAGCGCGCCGTACCGCGAGGTGGTGACATGAACGCGCCGTCGCCACACCAGATCCTGCGGCACGCCGGAGGTCGCGAGGTGCGATCGACCGTCCTCGGGCTGTTTCGCGGTCACATGCGGCTCGCGGCCGCAGCGACGATCACGCTGCTCGTCACGAACATCACCGCGCTCATCGCGCCCGCCGTCCTCGGGCGGATCGTGGACCTCGTCGTGGACGGCGCAGCACCAAGTGCACTCACGGCGCCGACGGTGCTCCTGGTGGTCGCCGCGATCGCGACCAGCGTCACGCTCGCGCTGGGGACCGCGCTGATCGCCCAGCTGGGCGAGGCGATGCTCGCCACGCTCCGCGAGCGGGTCGTTACGTCCGCGCTCGAGATCCCGGTCGACCTCGTGGAGCGCGCGGGCACCGGGGACCTCATCGCGCGCGTGTCGACGGACGTCTCAACGGTCTCGACCACCGTGCGCCAAGCGTTGCCCGCGATCATCGGGGCGGGGCTCACGGTCGGGCTCACCATCGTGGGCCTGGGGATCCTCGACTGGCGCTTCGCGCTCGCCATGGCCTCCGCGATGCCGATCCAGGCGCTGACGCTGCGCTGGTACCTGCGCACCTCGGGCCCGGTCTACACGGCGGAAGCCATCGGCGAAGGCGCGCTGACCCAGTCGCTGTTCGAGTCGTTCGATGGCGGCCCCACGATCCGGGCGTTCCGACTGCAGGATCGCCACATGGGGCAAGTCCGGGACCGCTCACAGGCGGTCGTGTCGCTCGGCGAGCGCGCGGGGATCTTCCGGACGTGGTTCTACGGCTGGCTGAACGCCGCCGAGTTCGTCGGGATGGCCGCGATCCTCGTGACCGGCTTCCTGCTGGTCCGCGCGGGAGCCGTCACGCTCGGCGAGGCGACGGCCGCCGCGCTCTACTTCCATCGCCTGTTCGACCCGATCAACGTGCTGCTCGGCCTGGTGGACGAGATCCAGGCCGCCATCCCTGCGCTCGCGAGGCTTGTCGGCGTCGCCTCGCTCGCTCCACCCGCCGACCGGCGGAGCGGGCGGCGGCCCGCGGACGCCTCACTGGCGCTGGCGGGCGTTACCCACGCCTACGAGCCCGGCCACGACGTGCTCACGGACCTCACACTTCGCGTCTCGCCTGGCGAGCACCTCGCGATCGTCGGCGCGAGCGGGGCGGGGAAGACGACCGTCGCGAAGATCGTCGCGGGCGCGGTGGTCGCGTCGCAGGGGGAGGTGCTCGTGGGCGGTACGCCGCTCTCGGCGCTCTCGGCGGACGAGCGACGCCGCGCGGTCGCGCTCGTCTCCCAGGAGGTGCACGTCTTCGCGGGGACCCTGGCGGACGACCTGCGCCTGGCCCGCCCCGGCGCAACGGATGACGACCTGCTGGCCGCCCTCGGCCAGGTCGGCGCTGCAGACTGGCTCCCGGAATTGACGGATGGCCTGGACACGCCGGTCGGCGCCGGTGGGTTCTCGCTCACCGCGACGAGGGCGCAACAGGTCGCCATCGCCCGGCTCCTGCTCGCCGACCGGCCGATCGTCATCCTCGACGAGGCGACCGCCGAGGGTGGCAGCGCGGGCGCACGCCTGCTCGAGCGCGCGGCGAACCGGGCAATCGAGGGCCGGACCGCGATCATCGTCGCGCACCGCCTCGCCCAGGCCGCCACGGCCGACCGGGTGGTCCTCATGAAGGCGGGCCGCATCGTCGAGTCCGGGACGCACGAGGAACTCCTCGCGGCCGGTGGGACCTACGCGGACCTCTGGGCGGCCTGGAGCAGCGGCCGCTAGGCGCATCGCGCCTGCGTGGATATCGCCGGCTGGCCCGACACGTACGAGTAGCGCCTCAGACGGGAACGGTCGCCTGCGCCACGTTCACCACGGTCCCGTCTGACTTCTCCACCCAGACCTCGACCTGATAGCGGCCATCCTCGACGCCGGTGATGACTCCGCGCGCCGTGATGCGATCCTCCGGCCACACCCCGTTGGTGAACTTCACCTCGAGTTCGCCGCCCTCCCACCAGGCACGGCCGAAGTGCCGTTCGAGCACCTCACCCATGTAGTACAGGGTCACGCGCCCGCCGACGACGATGTCCTTGAAGCCGAGCTTCGCAGCCGCGTCGCGATCGGTGTGGTAACTGGTCGCTCCGGGGAACAACCGCTGACACATCTCCAGCGTGACAGTCCGCTCGATCGGGGCCAGCTCGTCACCGTCGGGCACGGGGTAGCCGCCGCGCTTCTCCTTCGGGTCGCGCAGGCGCACCTCGCCACTGGTTTGTTCGAGGAGATAGCTCTGGTGGTGTTGGCCGACGGCGAGCAGCTCCCCGGCGGCGTTGCGGACGGACGCCTCGCTCAGCACGACCGTCCGATCGTGGTACGGGTAGACGTCGACGATCCGGCCCGTCGCGCGCAACGGCTCTCCGAGCAGCATCGGACCGTGGAGCGACCACCGCTGCCGCACCCAGAGCGTGCCGAACGAGTTGCTGAACCCGCTCCCCCTGCGCGCGCCGTCATCGGCGAGGTGGACCAGCATCGAAGGCGCGGCGGGAGCCTCGAACGCCGTGCGAGCGGGATCACTGGCCGCATCGAGCGCGAGGCCGCCGAGGTACCCCTCCAGCGTCTCGTCCGTGATCGAGAAGTCGAAATGGCCGAGGTCCTCGCCGGCATGGGGGACTCGGGTCTCACTGGTCACGGTCTGATCCCTTCTCCGCTCCGCCCTCGCTGCGCGGTCGACGCGGGTCGCGCGGAGTGTACGCCCGACCTAGATCCGTTTCCCCGCCCCGCGCGCTCGGCTTCTCAACGACGAGTCAACCTGCCGATTTGATCCTCAACGTGCTGGGTCGCCCCTTGGAAGGCTTCGGCGGCATGTCTCGTGTATTGGTCACAGGGGTCAACGGCTACATCGGCGGTGTCCTGGTGCCGGCGCTCACGCGCAGCGGCCACGACGTGATCGGGCTGGATACCGGGTACTTCGAATCCTGCACGTTCGGCGGCGCTCCGCCGGAGGTGGACGTCATCCGGATGGACGTCCGCGACGTCCGGCCCGCGGACCTTCCTCAGTGCGACGCGGTCATCCACCTCGCCGCGCTGTCCAACGATGCGCTCGGCGCGTTCTCGCCGGAGACCACGCGCGAGGTGAACGCGACGGCCACGCTCCACCTCGCCCGGATCGCGCGCGACGCCGGCGTCCGCCGGTTCCTCTTCGCCTCCTCGTGCAGCCTCTATGGCGCGGCCGAGACCGACGACTACCTCACCGAGTCCGCTCCCTTCAACCCCGTGACGGCCTACGGCCGCTCGAAGGTGGAGGCAGAGGCCGGGCTCGCGGAGCTTGCTGACGACGAGTTCAGCCCGGTCTACCTGAGGAACGCGACCGCGTACGGCGCATCCCCACGCCTGCGCGGCGACATCGTGGTCAACGAGCTGGTCGCTCGAGCCGCCCTCGACGGCGAGGTGCGCCTCAACAGCGACGGGCGCGCGTGGCGTCCGCTCGTGCATGTGCAGGACATCGCTCGCGCGTTCGTCGCGATGCTGGAGGCGCCCCGCGAGCGGGTCCACAACCGCGCGTTCAACGTGGGCAGCACGACCGCGAACTACAGCATCCGCGAGATCGCGGAGGCGGTCGTGGAGTCTGTCCCCGGCAGCCGCGTGACCTTCGGCGAAGGCGCCGGCGCTGACCTCCGGAGCTACCGCGTGTCCTTCGCGCGACTCTCCGAGGAACTACCGGACGCCGCACCTCAGTGGACGCTCCGCGACGGCATCCTCCAGCTCCTGGACGCCTACCGCGCATACGAGACGAGCCTGGAGGATGTCCTCCGCACCCGCTACTCGCGGATCGCCTGGCTCCGCGGTGAACAGGCCGCCGGCGAACTCGACGAGACGCTCCGATGGTCCGGGAGGACCCGTGAGCGAGTCGCCTCGTGACAACCACAATCTCTCGGGCGGCCTCCGACGAGAGCACCGCCGACGCTGCATCTGCCCTCCCCGGCGAGGATCAGGGCCTCGGTCCGACGTGTGCGGGCTGCGGCGCGGGGCTGACGGACGTCTTCGTGGACCTCGGCGCGCAGCCGCTGTCGCAGGGCTTCCTCACGGTCGCCTCTGAGTTCGAGGCGGAGCCCACCTACCCGCTCCGCGCGTACGTGTGCCGCTCCTGCTACCTCGTCCAGGTGCCGTCCTCCGTCTCGCCCGCGGACATCTTCACGGAGTACGCCTACTTCTCGTCATACTCCGACTCCTGGCTGGAGCACGCTCGGCAGTACGTCGACCAGGTGACGGAGCGCTTCGGCCTGAACGGCGACTCGTTCGTCCTCGAACTCGCGAGCAACGACGGGTACCTCCTCCGTAACTTCGTCGCCCGCCAGATCCCCTGCCTGGGGATCGAGCCCGCGCTCAACGTCGCCAGCGCCGCCATCCGCGAGGGCGTCCCGACGCTCTCGGAGTTCTTCGGGCGCGCCCTCGGCGAGCGTCTCGCCTCGGAGGGGCAGGCCGCGGACCTCGTGGTCGCGAACAACGTCCTCGCGCAGTGCCCGGACGTGCACGACTTCGTCGCCGGCATCGCCGAGGTACTCAAGCCCGAGGGCGTCTTCACGGTGGAGTTCCCGCACCTGCCGCGACTGATCACCGGGCGACAGTTCGACACGATCTACCACGAGCACTTCTTCTACTTCTCGTTCATGACGGCGCGCGCCATCCTCGGCCAGCACGGGCTGCACGTGTTCGACGTCGAGGAGCTACCGACGCATGGCGGCTCGCTCCGCATCTACGCGAGCCGGGACACCGCTCGCTCGCACGAGGAGTCCCCACGCGTAGCGGCGATGGAGGCCCAGGAACGCGCCTTCGGCGTCGCGTCGATCGAGCGGTACACCGACTTCCAGGAGCAGGTCGTCGCACTCAAGCGCTCGATCCTTCGCTTCCTGATGGAGGCGCAGGAGACCGGCCGCCATGTCGCCGCCTATGGCGCCCCGGCCAAGGGCAACACGCTGCTGAACTACTGCGGCATCCGCTCCGATGCCATCGCCTACGAGGTGGACCGCAACCCCGCCAAGCAGGGCCTGATGACGCCCGGCACGCGGATCCCGATCCATGCGCCGGAGCACCTTCGCGAGACCCGGCCCGACTTCGTCGTCGTCATGCCGTGGAACCTCGTCGACGAGGTCGTGTCGCAGCATCGCTACGTCGAGGAATGGGGCGGGCGGTTCGTCACCTTCCTGCCGGGCGTCCGCATCCTGGAGCCGTCCGAGGGCGCCCCGGACGGTGCGCGATGAAGGTGGTGCTGTTCTGCGGTGGCCTGGGCATGCGCATGCGCGAGGTCTCCGGCGACCTGCCGAAGCCGCTCGTGCCGATCGGGGAGCGTCCGATCCTCTGGCACCTGATGACCTACTACGCCGCCTTCGGCCACCGTGACTTCGTCCTCTGCCTCGGTCACGGAGGGGAGGCGATCCGGCGCTACTTCCAGGAGTATGACGTGGAGTCGCAGGCGTCCGACGGCCATGACTGGCGCATCACCTTCGTCGACACCGGCGACACCGCGTCCGTCGGGGAACGGCTGGCGGCCGTGCGCCCCTACCTGGACAGCGAGGAGATGTTCCTCGCGAACTACAGCGACGTCCTCACCGACCTGCACCTGCCCGCCCTGGTCGAGCGCGTCCAGCGCTCCGACGCCGTCGGGGGGTTCCTCGCCGCCCGGCCGCCGTACTCGTTCCACGTGGTCGATGTGGACCGGTCGGGCTCGGCGCTCGCCTTCCGCGAGATCGCGGAGACGGACCTGAGGATCAACGGTGGATACTTCGTCTGGCGTCGCGAGGTCTTCGACCACCTCGCGACGGGCGAGGACCTCCCCGCCCTGCTGAGCCGCCTCGCGGCGTCGGGTCGCCTCGCCGCGATCAAGCACGACGGCTTCTGGATGCCGATGGACACGCCGAAGGAGCGAGAGCACCTCGACGCGTTGTACCGCGCCGGCCAGCGTCCCTGGCTGCCGTCGCACCACGTCGCGCCGATGGCCGCTGCCCCGATGCGAGAGGCACCCCGACGGACCCAGGCCCGGCCACGTCCAACAACACCCACCCCGGCCACAGGGAGGCCGTGAGATGACCACTCGAGTGAGCGGATCCGGCGTGATCACCCGGCCACAGGCCGGCGGGCACTGCGGAGCCTGCGGCGCTCCCACCGTCGACGTGTTCTACGAACAGCTCGATGTCCCGATCGCGGCGAACCACGTCTTCCACGACCGCGCGGGAGCGGAGGCCTGCCCGCGAGGTGACATCCACCTGGGCCTGTGCCACGTCTGCGGGTTCATCTCCAACGTGTCGTTCCATGAGATCGAACACCTGAGCGCCGAGGCGGAGCGCCCGCCGGAGGTCGCGGCGCGCTCCCGGGAGCACGCGACCGCCCTCGCGAGGACGTGGGTGGCGCGCTACGGCCTGGAGGGCGCAACCGTCCTCGAGATCGGATGCGGCCGGGGCGAGTTCCTCGAGGCGATGGTCGCGGCAGGCGCCGGACACGGCGTCGGCGTCGACCCGGTGCTGGCCTACGGAGCAGACGCCGAGGCGCGATCGCTGACCTGGATCGCCGACCGGTATCGCTGGGAGCACCTCACCCCGGACGTCCGGGCGGTGATCTGCCTCCACACGCTGGAGCACATCGCCGAACCGGCTGCGTTCCTCGGCGAGCTTCGCGACTCGATCGGAAGCCGCGACCTCGTCGTGCTGTTCGAGGTGCCGGACGTCGAGCGCGTCCTCCGCTCCGCTGCCTTCCACGATCTGGACTACGAGCACTGCTCGTACTTCAGCGCTGGCGCCCTCGCGCGGCTCTTCGTGCATGCCGGGTTCGAGGTGCTGCGCGTCGACCGCACACCCGACCGCCGCTCCCTCACGATCGAAGCGCGGTCCGCGCCTGCCCCGGCGGCCGCGAGCACCGAAGA
>CAYPYF010000005.1:0-1335 GCA_964414675.1 uncultured Dehalococcoidaceae bacterium | reverse complement strand
CCCGCCTCTGGCGCGAAGCGATGGAGTTCGGACGGATCACCGGACTCCAGCTGTCCCGGCTCGCTGCCCTGTTCGACGACCTCGCCGCGCGCGAGGAATCCGCCGTGTTCTGGGGCGCGGGCCAGAAGGCGACCGCCTACCTCGCCGCGCTGGGGCTGGCCGAGGAGGTGTCATACGTCGTCGACATCAACCCGCGGCGGTGGGGGACGTACACCGCGGCGACCGCTCATGCAGTCGTGCCGCCGAGCGAGATCACCCACCATCCGCCAGACCTCGTCCTGCTGATGGACCCCGCGTACCGCGGCGAGGTCAGCTCGATCCTCGGCGAACTCGGCGTGCGGGCACGACTGCTGGGGCCAGGCGGCGATGGCTGAGCCCCGCGCGGGCGACGAGGACACTGCGCGCGAGCCGAGGGTGCCCCGCGTCAGCGTCGGCCTGCCGGTCTACAACGGCGACGCGTACCTCGAACAGGCGCTGGCCTCGTTGCTGGCCCAGGACTTCGAGGACTTCGAGCTGATCATCTCGGACAACGGCTCTACTGACCGGACGGAGGCCATCTGCCGCCGCGCGGCCGACCGAGACGCACGCGTCCGGCATGTCCGCCACGCCACCAACCGGGGCGCCGCCTGGAACTTCAACCACGTCGTCACACTCGCCCGGGGCGAGTACTTCCGCTGGGCCTGCCACGACGACACCTGCGAGCCGGAGCACCTCGGACGGCTCGTCGAGGCGCTCGACAGCGCGCCCTCCTCGGTCGTCCTCGCCTACACGCGGACGATCCTCGACGACGCGAACGGGAGCCCGATCGCGAAGTCGGAGGACGACCTCCATACCGTCGGAATGTCGCCGCACGAGCGCTTCCGCGAACTTGCCCGGCGGCTGCGCTACGCCAACGTGCTCTTTGGCCTGATCCGCCGGGACGCGCTCTTGAAGACGGGCCTGATCCGCCCGTACGAGTCGTCGGACTATGTCCTCCTCGCGGAGCTGGCCCTGCTCGGCGAGTTCGTGGAGGTTCCGGCGTACCTCTTTCGGCGGCGCATCCACAAGGGTATGTCGACGCGCGCCAACCCAACGTCCGAAGGCCTGGCGCGCTGGTTCGCTCCGGCTGCCCCTGGCGCACCTCGGCTGCCACATCTCCGCCTGATGCGCGCGTACGCGCATGCGGCGTGGACGGTCCCCCCCGGCCTGCGAGAGCGGATCTGGTCCACGCTGGCCCTGGGAGCGTGGCTGCGTCGGAGCGCGCGTCCACTGCTGAAGGAGGGCGCCGCGCTGCTCGGGCGGTCCCGAAGGACGACGCCGCTCCGGAAGATCGCGCCATGACGCGGGCCGCTTCCC
>CAYPYF010000004.1:65463-72299 GCA_964414675.1 uncultured Dehalococcoidaceae bacterium | reverse complement strand
AAGTAGTAGGTCTCTGCTTCGGGAGCCTCCCACCAGTCGCGCCAGTCCTCGGCGTTCCCGGTAGCGTTGAGGACGCTCGCGGCCCACTCCTTCGCGGCGGAGAGGTACCCGATCACCGCTTCGAACCAGACGTAGATCCGCTTGGTGTCGTATCCCTCGAGCGGGATCGGGACGCCCCACGTCAGGTCGCGCGTGATCGCGCGGTCGTGGAGGCCTTCCTTCAGCATCCCGACGGTGAAGTTCTTGACGTGAGGACGCCAGCCTTCCTTCGACTCGATCCATTCGAGGAGGGCGTCGTTGAAGGCGGAGAGCTTCAGGAAGAAGTGCGAGGTGCGCCGGCGCTCCGGCGTCGCGTCCGAGAGCTTCGACCGCGGGTTGATGAGGTCGACCGCGTCGAGCGTCGAGCCGCAATTGTCGCACTGGTCACCCCGGGCGCCCTCGTACCCGCACTTCGGACAGGTGCCCTCGACATACCGGTCGGGGAGGAAACGGCCGACGGTTGCGTCGAAGAGCAGTTCCTCTTCGGCCTCGTAGAGGTACTCGCGCTCCAGCAGCCGCAGGAAGATGTCCTGGGCGACCTCGCGATGGTTCTCCGTATCGGTCGAGGTGAACAGGTCGAAGGAGATGCCGTAGCCCTCGAACGTACGGAGGAAGGACTCGTGGTAGCGCTGGAAGACCGCCTCGGGCGTCGTGCCTTCCTGCTCGGCACGGACCGTGACCGGCGTGCCGTGCGAGTCGGACCCGGAGACCATCAGGACGCGGTTGCCGCGCATCCGGTGGTATCGCGCGAAGACATCGGCGGGGACGTACGCGCCGGCGAGGTGGCCGACGTGCAGGTGGTTGTTGGCGTACGGCCACGCGACCGCCACGAGGATCGCGGTGGGGGACGTTCCATCGGGCCGGGGCGCAGTGTCGGGCTGGGGCATCGGAGGCGGAATCGTAGCATGAGGCCCGGATACGGACGCCGCGGTCGGGCGAGTGTGAGAATCTCGGGCTCCGCGCTGATCTCGTATACGAGCCTTAACGGTTCCCGTTGACCATCTGCGGGGAGCCGTCCTATCCTGATTGGAAATCCTCGTCGCGGCACAACTCAGGCTGATCTACATGCGTCGAGTCCCTGTACAACATTTCTTTCCCCGCTCTGCGGGGCAGTGTGTGTCCAATCACAACCCCCTCGCCTGAGGGGGTTGCGCGTTTATGGCGAAACGGGTGGGGTGACATCGTGGTGATGAGCGAGCGGACCAATATCGACCTGTCGTCTTCGACGGTGAAGCCGAAGACCCTGGAGCATGCATACGGGTTTGACGATGTCGCGATCGTCCCCGGTGCAGTCACGACGAACCCCGAGTTGGTGGAGCCCACCTTCACGCTGGGCGAGCACACCTTCCAGATCCCGATCCTCGCCTCCGCCATGGATGGCGTCGTCGACCCGGCGTTCGCGGTGCGGATGTCGAAGGCCGGCGGCCTCGCCGTCCTGAACCTGGACGGCCTCTGGGCGAAGTACGACGACGCCGACTCGATCCTCCAGGAGATCGCTGCCGCGGACCTCGAGGAGTCCACCCGCATCATCCAGCGCGTCTACCAGGAGCCCTCGAAGGAGAACCTGATCGCCGAGCGGATCGAGTGGATCAAGGCCAACGGCGGGACCGCCATCGTCTCCGTGAACCCCCAGAACACGAAGCGGTTCGCCCCGATCACGAAGGAAGCCGGCGTCGACTTCCTCGTCGTCGCCTCCACCGTCACCACCGCCCGCCACGTCTCGCGCTCGCTGAAGGGTCTCCAGCTCGACGAGCTGGTCGCGCAGATGGCCGGCGTCCCGATCCTCGTGGGCAACACCGTGGACTTCGAGGCCACCATCGAGCTGATGGAGACCGGGATCCACGGCGTGCTCGTGGGCGTCGGCCCCGGCGCCGCCTGCACCTCGCGCGAGGTCCTCGGCATCGGGATGCCGCAGGTCTCCGCGACGATCGAGACCGCCTACGCCCGCGACGTCTACTTCGAGCGCACCGGCCGCTACGTGCCGATCATCACCGACGGCGGCCTGCGCACTGGCGGTGACGTCTCCAAGTCGATCTGTGCCGGCGCCGACGCCGTCATGATCGGTTCCCCGTTCGCGGCAACCGAGGGCGCCCCGGGTCGCGGCTACCACTGGGGCATGGCGACCCCGCACGCCGAGCTCCCCCGTGGGGTGCGCGTGAACGTCGGCCAGAAGCACTCCCTGGAGACCCTGCTCTTCGGTCCGACCTCGCGGACGGATGGCACCGAGAACCTCGTCGGCGCGCTCCGGACCTCGATGTCTACGTGTGGCGCGACGAACATCAAGGAGTTCCACGCCACGCGGATGATCATCGCTCCGTCCATCAAGACGGAAGGCAAGATCTACCAGATGGCGCAGACCCGTCCCGCCGGCATCTAACGCTCCGTCGTCGACATCAGAACGGGCGCCCATCGGGCGCCCGTTCTGTATCTGCAAGGCGTCTTATCAGTTTCGGAACGATGTCAGGTCTGCATACCATCGAGGGGCGAAGAAAGGAGATGCCCATGGTGAGCGCACGCATTTCGCTGGAACACGGACCGAGCCGGATGGTGTGGGTGTTCCGCAACCGCGGGACGAAGGCGCTCTCGGTCGGCTGGATGACCACCTCCGAGGGATCGGGCGGCGGTGGCCGCGCCGGGACCGAGACGAGGTTGCTCCCGTTCCGTCGGCTTATGCCCGGCCGCTACGACATCATCATGGCCCGCTATGGCGTCGCGTGGCCCGTCACGCTCACGGTGGCCGAAGGCGCCGAGGACCCGCGCACCATGACCGTCTCCGGTCGCGTCCCGCTCTAGGAGGCGCTCACCCGCACTGCGACGCCCAGCCTCGCGCTCTCGCCCGGCGCGAGGACGACGCGGTCCGACCGCACGTCCGCTGACTCCACGCAGACCATCCGACGCCACTCGCTCTCACCGAGGTCCGCAAGAGCACGAGCGCGCTCAGGCCCGGGGTTCCACACCACCGTCGATCGGGCACCCTCCCCCGTCACCATGATGCGGCGACCGGCGTCCCGGACCGTCACGGTCGCGTCGTCGCGACCGAGGTAGATGCGGTCGACCTCGCCGCGGAACGCGACCGGCGAACCCTCGGCGTCACGCTCGATACCGCCCGCGGCCTGGTCGACGAACGGGATCCGCTCGAGGCCCTCGACGGTGACGGTCTCGACATCCGCGACCGCGAAGTACGTGTGGAGTGCAGCTTCGGACGATGCAGTGGAGTCGCTCTCGTTCCGCACGTCGAGCGCGACTCGAAGTTCGCTGCCGAACGACGCTGTGAGCCGGCACGCCCACGGCTCGATGCGCGCTTCGAGCGTCACCTCGATGGCGTCGTCGAGTCGCTCGGCGGCGACGAGCGACCACTCTCGCCTGCGAGCGAGGCCGTGCGAGGGCGCTCCCGGGTCCGAGGGATGCGCGCCGAACCAGGGGAAGCAGATCGGGACGCCGCCGCGGATGGCGCGGCTGTCCTCGTAGACCGCGGTCTGGCTCAGCCACAGCACGTCGTCGTGTCCCGTTGGGCGCCAGCGCGTCACCTGCGCGCCGTGGAGGTAGAACTCGGCGTCACACGCGGGCGCCTGCACGACGCCTCGCACGAGGCCGCCCGGTTCCGCCTCGAAGCGCAGGCCGTCGAGGGCGAAGTCGCGGTTCAGTGCGTCGAGGTCGGGCATCAGTAGCCCGTGCGCACCTCGAGGCAGCGACGGATGCCGTAGAGGTCCCGGTGCGCCTCGACCTTCGTCACGTCGCGGCCGGCCTGCTTGAGGGCCTCGACCGCGAGTTCCTCGACCCAGCTCATCTGGCCGGCGCCGACCTCGAGCAGCACGGCTGCCTCGGGCGCGAGGTGCGTCGCCATCTGCTCGGTCAGCCGGCGGATGAGCTCGATGCCCGTCACGCCGCCCTCGACGGCGATGCGCGGCTCTCGGTTCCGGATCTGCGGCGGGAGTTCCTCGTAGTCGTCGGTGGGGACATATGGCAGGTTCGCGCAGAGCACGTCGATCGGCTCCGTGAGCGGTTCGAGGAGGTCGCCGGCTAGGAGGACGACGCGGTCCTGCAGTCCGTGGCGGCGCATGTTCTTTCCCGCCCACTGGAGCGCCTCGGTGGAGAGGTCCACGCACCACACCTTCGTGTTCGGCGCGTGCGCCGCGATGGAGAGCCCGATGATCCCCGACCCGGTGCCGATGTCCGCGACCCGCACGAGGCGTTTCGCCCGCGGGTGCTCCCGCACGGCGGCGAGGGCGGCCTCCACGAGCTCTTCCGTCTCCGGCCGCGGCACGAGGCAGCCCGGGCCGACCTCGAACGTCCGTCCGTAGAACTCGCGTCGCCCGAGGATGTACGCAAGCGGTTCGTGGTTGAGGCGGCGGCCGAGCAGCTCGGCGAACTCGGCGAGCGCTTCCGTCGCGCCCTCGGAGGCTGCCATCACCTGCGCCCGGTCGAGGCCGCTGGCCTCGGCGTACAGCAGGTCGGCCTGCAGCACGGCATCATCGAGGTCCTCGGCGGCCTGCCCGACCACGAGGCGCTGCGCAGCTTCGCGGAGGGTCTCCCTGAGACTCATGGGCGGCTCACGCCTGCGCCTCGCCTCGTTCGCGCTGGTGCAGGACCTCGTAGAGCACGAGGCCGGTCGCGACCGCGAGGTTGAGCGAGTCGGCGCGCCCGCGCATGGGAATCGAGACCACCAGGTCACAGGCGGCCTGGTAGGGGGCCGGAAGCCCGGCGCGCTCGCTGCCCATGACGATGAGGGTGCTCGTGCCGTAGTCGGCCGTGCGGTAGTCCTCGGCGGCATCGCCGGCGGTACCGACCATCGTGACGCCGTAGGTCTGCGCCCACTCGCGGATCTCCGCGAAGGAGGCGCGCACGAGGCGTGTCGTGAACACGGCGCCGGTGCTGGCGCGCATTGCGACCGGGTCGAACGGGTCGGCTGTGTTGTCGAGGAGGATGACGCCCTCGGCGCCGGTCGCGTCGCAGGTGCGGACGATCGTGCCGATGTTCCCGGCGTCGGCGGCCGACTCGAGGGCGACCCACGTCGCTCCCGCGTCAGGCTCGATGTCCTGGAGGCGCTCCCAGCGCTGCTTGAGGACCGCAGCGATGCCCTGAGGGCCGTCCCGCTTCGACATCGTGCGGAACACCGTCTCGTCCACCTCGACGACCTCGACCTCGCGCGAGCGGGCGATCGAGACGGCGTCCCAGCCGGGCTTCCCCTTGAGGAGCTTCGGGCAGACCACGAGGCAGTCGATGGGTGCCTCGACCTGGACGGCCTCGACCACGGAGCGGATGCCCTCGACGAAGGTCAGGCCAGTCTTGTCGCGCTCCTTGCGCATGCGGAGCGACCGGATGCGCTTGATCCGCTCGTTGGCGGTGGAGGTGATGAGGGTGGGCATGTGTGTCCTGCGATGAGTACGAGCGGGATTCGGCGCGCTAACCCAGGTGCGCTTTCTCGGGGGCTATGCGGTCTCGGCCAGCAGCCGCGCCTGGTCCTCGGACGCGACGGCGTCGATGAGGGCGTCGAGGTCGCCATCGAGCACCTTCGGGATGCCGTGGACGGTGAGGCCGATGCGGTGGTCGGTGATGCGGTCCTGCGGGTAGTTGTACGTCCGGATCTTCTCCGCGCGGTCGCCCGTGCCGACCTGCGACTTGCGGAGCGCCGAGACCTCGGCGTCCTGCGTCTCACGTTCCAGCGCGTAGAGCTTCGCGCGGAGCTGCGCCTCGGCCTTCGAGCGGTTCTTCGCCTGCGACCGCTCGTCCTGACAGGTCACGACGATCCCGGTGGGGTTGTGCGTCATGCGGACGGCGGTAGCCACCTTGTTCACGTTCTGCCCGCCGGCGCCTCCGGAGTGGAAGATGTCGATGCGGACGTCGTTCCAGTTGATGTCCACGTCCACCTCGTCCACCTCGGGCATGACGGCGACTGTGGCGGTGGAGGTGTGGATGCGCCCCTGCGCCTCGGTCTGGGGCACGCGCTGGACGCGATGCACGCCCGACTCGAACTTGAGGCGGGAGTACGCGCCCTGGCCCCGGATCTCGAACACGATCTCGCGGTAGCCGCCGGCTTCGTTCGCGCTGGTGTTCGTGACCTCGGTCTTCCAGCCCACGCGCTCCGCGTAGCGCTGGTACATCCCGAAGAGGTCCGAGGCGAAGATCCCCGCCTCGTCGCCGCCCGCGCCCGCACGGATCTCCACGAGGACGTTGCGGTCGTCCTTCGGGTCCTTCGGGAGCAGCGCGACCTTCATCTCCTGGTCGAGGCGCTCGACCTGCTCGCTGAGCTCCTCGACCTCGTCCTGCGCCATCTTGCGCATCTCATCGTCGTCGCCCTCGCGCATGAGGACGCGCGCCTCGTCGAGTTGCTTCGCGGCGGCGCGGTACTCGCGGTAGAGGGTGACGACCGTCTCGAGGTCTGAGCGCTCCTGCGCCAGCTCCTGGACACGCCGGTGGTCAGCGATGACCTCGGGGTCGGTCAGCTGATGCTCCAGCTCCATGTAGCGGGCGTCGAGGTCGGCGAGTCGTTCGAGCATGGGACGGTCAGGATATCAGCGATACTCGTACGGACAGCCGCCGGAGGCGGCGCGTAGCGCCCGGAGCGACCGATGCTCGACATCGACAACCCGATCGTGATCCTGTGCATGGAGGCCGAGGCCGCCCGCGTCGAGGGCAACCTCGACCGTGCACGCGAGGTGCTCCGACAGGCCTGGGAGGACGCGGCGACCCCATGGGAGCGCGCCGTCGCCGCGCACTACGTCGCCGGCATCCAGCCGGCCCCTGCCGGCGCCCACCACTGGCACCGCACCGCAATGGACGAGGCCCGGCTCGCCGAG
>CAYPYF010000004.1:58807-65453 GCA_964414675.1 uncultured Dehalococcoidaceae bacterium | reverse complement strand
GCGGACGGAGGCGGGGTCGTCGGCCTCGGCGAGCCGGGCCTCGTCCGCGAACTCTGGCCCTCGCTCCACCTCGCGTTCGCCGCCTCGCTGGAGGGCGTCGGCTCCCCCGACCGCGCCGCCGAGGCCTACCGCGACGCCCTCGACGCCGCGCGCGTCCTCGGCACGGAGGGGGAGGGGTACGTGGCGGCGGCGGAGGATGGACTCCGGCGGGTGGGGGGCTGAGGCACCTCGACCACGACCGCGAAGCGGACGCCCTCTACATCACCTTCCGTGAGGAGGCGCAGGGCACCGTCGTCACACACGAACTCGACGAGGGCCGCTTCGTCGACCGTGACGATCTGGGTGATGTCGGCGTCGAGATCCTTGGTGTCAGCCTGGGAGTTGACCTGGATGGCTACCGCGACGCGATGAGATCGCTGCCCTGCTGAACGCGATCCCGCACCCGGTCTAGCCGCCTCGCACTAGCGCTTCTTCGCGGCCTTTGCCTTCGCGGCGGCCTCGGCTTCCTTCGCGCGGAACTTCACGATGCGTTCGATGAGCTTCGTGGGCACCGGGTCCGCGAAGGGGAGCCGGAGCGTGCCCTTGCCGTGCAGGTGGGGCGTGAGCTCCTCGCCGAGTGCCTCGATCAGTCCGTCCGTCGAGGGGTAGAGCGCGAAGTGCTTGCTCGCTGCGTTGAGGTAGACGACGTCGCTCCCGTGCAGGCGGAAGGCCGGAAGCTGGTAGCTGATCCGCTCCTCGGCGCCGGGGAGCGCCTTGTGGATGATGGCGCGGACGCGCTCGAGCGTGGGGCGTACGACCTCGGGTTGGGCGGCGATGTACTCGCCTACGGACTGGTAGTTGGTCTTCGCCATCCACGTGCTCCTCGTCTTGCATCGGGGCGCGGAGGATAAGGCAGGGCGCTAGGAACCCGCGCCTCGGATCGCCGCCGCCAGTTCCCCAAACGCCACCGCCCGCTGCTCGCCCTCGCCCCGCAGCGGCTTCAGCGTCGCGACGCCGTCCGAGGCCTCGCGGTCGCCGATGATCAGCGCGTACGCGGCGTTCGCGGCGGATGCGCCTCGAAGGGCGGCCTTCATCGAGCGGCCAGGGTAGCCGGCGCGGACAGTGATACCGGCGGCGCGGAGGTCATGGGCGACGCGGAGGGCCGCCGCTGCGCCCGCCTCGCCGAGGGGGATCGTGACGACATCGACCGCGGCGGCTTCGGGAGCCTCGATGCCGCGTGCCTTGAGGTTGAGCGCGATCCGCTCGATGCCGGTGGCGAAGCCGACGCCGGGCGTGGGCTGGCCGCCGAGGAGCTCGATCAGGCCGTCGTAGCGGCCGCCCGCGCCGATGGTGGACTGGCCGCGCGCCTCGGGCGGTTCGAACTCCCAGACCGTACGCGAGTAGTAGTCGAGGCCGCGCACGATGAACGGGTCCACCTCGTACGCAATGCCGACGGCGTCGAGGGCGGCCTTCAGCGCCTCGAAGTGCGCGGCGTCCTCGTCGTCGAGGAAGTCGAGGATCGACGGGGAACCCTCGACGGCCGCACGGTCCTGCTCCTCCTTGGAGTCGAGGATGCGGAGAAGGTTCGTCTCGAACCGCCGCTGCGAGTCCTTGGAGAGCGTGGGGACGAGCGGCCGGAAGTATTCGCGGAGCGCGTCGATGTAGCGCCCTCGCGAGTCGTTGTTGCCGATGGAGTTGATGCGCAGGACGGCATCGTGCAGTCCGAGCGCCTCGTACAGCGTGTGCTGTAGCTCGATCAGCTCGGCGTCCGCCGCGGGAGAGTCAGACCCGATCGCCTCCGCGCCGAACTGCCACAACTGGCGGTAGCGCCCGGTCTGCGGCCGGTCATAGCGGAAGAACGGCCCGATGTAGAACAGCCGCACCGGCTGGGGGAGCGAGCCCATGCCGTGCTCGATGTATGCGCGGCAGACCGCCGCGGTGCCCTCGGGCCGGAGCGCGAGGTGGTCGCCTCCGCGGTCCTCGAAGACGTACATCTCCTTCTGCACGATGTCGGACTCGTCGCCGACCGTACGGAGGAAGACACCCGCATCCTCGACGATCGGCGTCGTGATCTGGCGGTAGTCATACAGGCGCGCCACTCGCTCGGCGGTGTCGCGGATATGCCGCCAGAGGGCGGCGTCCTCCGGGAGGGTGTCGTTCATGCCGCGTGGGGCCTGGTAGGAAGGCATGCGGGAATCCTACGAGTGCGCCCCCGCTGCCGCTAGGAGAGGGGAGCGTCGACGATGGGACCCAGCCCGGCTCCGGCCGAGCGTGTAGGTTCCCGTGCACGTTAAACTGAACCATGGTCGTATCCAGGCCGCTTCCGGCAGGGGGCCGCGAACTCCTCGACGAGGTGCAGCAGTACCTCCCCGAGGATCGTGTGGGCCTCGTCGAGCGCGCGCTCGACTTCGCGATCACCGCCCACGGTGAGCAGAAGCGTCGCTCGGGCGACCCCTACATCACACATCCCATCGCCGTCGCGCGCCTCGTCACGTCGCTGCGCATGGATCCGCCCACCATCGCCGCCGCGCTCCTCCACGACACGATCGAGGACTGCGACGTGAAGCCGGAGACCATCGGCACGAAGTTCGGCGCCGACGTCCAGCAGCTCGTCGAGGGCGCGACCAAGATCGACCAGCTCCCGGACAGCGCGCTCGACACCGCGCAGGCGGACGCCGAGACGCTTCGCAAGATGTTCCTCGCGATGGCAGAGGACGTGCGCGTCGTCATCGTGAAGATGGCGGACCGGCTCCACAACATGCGCACCCTGGAGTGGTTGAGCGCGGAGCGCCAGCGCGCGCTGGCCCGCGAGACGATGGACATCTACGCCCCCCTCGCGACACGCCTCGGCGTGTGGCAGTTCAAGTGGGAGCTGGAAGACCTCTCGTTCCGCTATCTC
Organism: uncultured Dehalococcoidaceae bacterium; assembly: GCA_964414675.1. Classification (GTDB taxonomy): domain Bacteria; phylum Chloroflexota; class Dehalococcoidia; order UBA2979; family UBA2979; genus W-Chloroflexi-9. The sequence goes on along the minus strand of CAYPYF010000004.1, from coordinate 62,575 downwards.
CAGCCCCAGGACTACCGCCGCGTGGCGGCGATGGTGGCCCAGAAGCGCAGCGAGCGAGAGCGGTACGTAAAGCAACTCGTGGACGAGCTGGAGAGCGCCCTCGCCGCTGACGGGATCCAGGCCGAGGTCGCGGGCCGCGCGAAGCACCTCTACTCCGTCTACCAGAAGATGCAGCGCTACCAGGCCGGCGGCCGGACGTTCAGCGAGATCCACGACCTCCTCGCCGTCCGCGTGCTCGTCCCGACCGTGCAGGATTGCTACAACGCGCTCGGCATCGTCCACCAGAAGTGGCGTCCGCTCCCCGGCTCGTTCGATGACTACATCGCCTCGCCGAAGGAGTCCCTCTACCAGTCGCTGCACACCTCGGTTCTCGGCCCCGGCATGCGCACGTTCGAGGTGCAGATCCGCACCTACGAGATGCACCAGGTCTCCGAGTACGGCGTCGCCGCGCACTGGCAGTACAAAGAAGAGCGCTCGAAGCGCGACCAGCAGTACGAGGAGCGCATGTCCTGGCTCCGCCACCTGCTGGAGTGGCAGCAGGAGGCGTCCGGCACGGACGACTTCCTCGAGTCGATCAAGACTGACGTCTTCCGCGACCAGGTGTTCATCTATACCCCGAAGGGCGAGGTCCGCGTCCTCCCCGCCGGCTCGACCCCCGTCGACTTCGCCTACCGCGTCCACACCGATCTGGGCCACAACACGGTCGGCGCGAAGGTCAACGATCGGATGGTGCCGCTGAACACCGTCCTGCGGAACGGTGACGTCGTCGAGATCATGCGGTCGAGGACCCCGCGCGGGCCTTCGCGCGACTGGCTCATCAATTCGCTCGGCTACCTCGGATCGAGTCACTCGCGACAGAAGGTGCGGCAGTGGTTCCGCCGCTCGCGCCGCGAGGAGAACGTCGAGAAGGGTCGCGAGCACCTCGAGCGCGAGTTGAAGCGCCTCGGTCTCCGCGAGATGCCGTCCGAGTTCCCGAAGTCGCAGGGGTTCGCGGATGTCCGCGACCTCTATGCTGCCCTCGGTTCTGGCGACTACTCCTCGCAGCGCCTCGCCAACCGCCTCGTCGAACTCGTCCCCGACCACGAGGTGTCACACGCGCCGCACACCCCCAGCCAGACGCCCGCGCAGCCCAGCCGGCCCGGCGGCACCGAGGGCGGCAAGGGCATCCGCGTGCTCGGCCAGACCGGACTCCAGGTGCAGGTCGCGCGCTGCTGCCGCCCGCTGCCGGGGGACGCCATCGTGGGCTACATCACGCGTGCCCGAGGCGTCACGGTCCACCGCTCGGACTGTCGCAACGTCCACCGAGGCAACACCGACCGCGTCGTCGACTGCGACTGGGGCCCGGCGGGCGACATCTACACCGCCAGCGTGGAGATCGTGGCCTGGGACCGCGTAGGCCTCCTGCGTGACGTCAGCACGATCATTGCCTCGTACCAGGTGAACATGATCGGCGTCCGCACCATCGAGCAGGCCGACCGCACGACGATCGTGCAGGTCACCGTGGAGACCGAGGGCGGCAGCCAGTTCGCGCGACTCCTCACGCACCTCGACTCGGTGCGTGGCGTGATCTCCGTCCGCCGCACCGGCGGCAACGGCTAGCCCGCGCTACGAGCGCCGGCGCCCCGCGACCAGCGTGACCACGAGCGGCCGGAGCACCATGCCGCCCTCCTCGGCGGCCACGAACTCCCGCAGATCGTCAAGGAAGCGCGCGCGCTCCTCGGGCGGGAGTTGCGCGGTGTTCGAGTACGACCGTACGAGGTTCAGGTACGCATCCACGTCGTACCGCTGGTCCCAGAGGTACCGCCACAGTCGGACATCCTCGAAGAGCCCGTTGGCCCTCATCTCGTCGAGGATCGGCGGCTCCGCGTCCGGCTCGGGTGCCGGGCGGAAGGTCGCCTGGTCGTCCCAGTAGCGCGCGTAGATGTGCTGCGAGCGTTCGAAGTAGCCGCGGTCGGCCTCGTCGCGGACCTGGACCGTGTCCACGACGGCAAGGACGCCGCGCTCGCGCAGCAGCGCGTGCGGACGAGCGAAGCGCGCCTCGGGTGTGACCCAGTGGTACGCCGTCGCGGCGAACACGAGGTCGAACGCGCCCTCGGGGACCGGAGCATCCTCGAACGCCGCGTTCACGACGCGGAGTCTGGGCTCTCCGGCGTACTTCTGCGCGAGGTAGGACGCAAGGTTGGTTCCGAGCTCCACCGCGGTGACGCTCCCCCCGCGTGCCAGGAGCGAGCGGGTCGCCTGTCCCGTCCCCGGCCCCATCTCGAGGATGTCCGGACGCACGCGCGCGCCCTCATCGAGGTAGGCCCAGAGGTCCTCGAAGAGCGCGTCCGGGTACGACGGTCGGGCGCGGTCGTAGTTGACGGGGTCGGCGTCGAAGTAGGACTCGGGCATCGCGTTGGGAGGATACCCGGCGCCGGCGCCTCGGGAGGGCGAGCGGGCTAGGGGAGCCATCCCAGCGGGTTGGTATACACGCCGTTCGTGCGCACCTCGAAGTGCAGGTGCGGCCCTGTCGAGTATCCCGTGTTCCCGCTCGCCGCGATGACGTCTCCCGTGCCGACCCACTGGCCGCTCGACACGTAGACAGCGCTGAGGTGTGCGTACAGCGTCTCCACGCCGTCCGGGTGCTGGATGATCACGTGATAGCCGTACGAACAGCACGGGTTGCCACCGACGAACGTGACCTGTCCTGCCGATGCCGCAGCGATCGGGGTGTTCACCACCATGGAGATGTCGATCCCGAGGGGATGCCGCGGGCCAAACACACTGGTGAGCCGGCCGGTCGCGGGCCACGCCCATGACACGCCGGTGCTGATCGGCGGAGGCGTCCATGACGATCCGCCCGGGGTGTCGACGGCCGGCTCCGGTGGGATCGGGCGGCCGCCGGGCAGGAGGATGAGCGCGCCGACCTGCAGGTTGTTCGCGTCTCCCCCGAAGCCGTTCGCCTCGAAGTTCACGATGGCTTCGGTCGTGGAGTCGTAGGCCACGGCGAGGTCAGAGACGGTGTCGCCGACGCGAGCGGAGTGGATGATCCCCTCGACGCCGGGGATCTGCAGCGTCGCGCCGACCGCCAGCGCGTTCGCGTCAGCGATGACGTCGACGTTGTTCCAGACGACGTAGTCGGTGCTGATCCCGAACTGGGCCGCGATCCCGCTGGCCGTGTCGCCTGGTTGCACCTCGTACTGCACGAAGACCGGGGTCGGCCCCTCCTGCGTGAGTGCTAGGCTCTCGCTCGCCTCGCCGTCCTCCGACTCCAACGCCGGGGCGCCGGATGAATCGGCTCCGGGCCCGCCCACGTTCCCACCGAATGCCGCACGCAGGTTCGGCTGGCCCGCGATCCCCGCGATCGGCCCTGATGCACGGATCGTCGCCTCCGCCGTCGGGGAGATCGCGCCGGCGCGGGCCTCGGTCGCCGCTGTGCCGCCCATGGGCGCGACCGGCGAGGAGAGTCCGCCGAGGGCGACGAAGACCACGATCCCCAGCGGGAGTAGTTGGCGCAGCCGTCGGAGGCGGCTGAGGAGGCTCCCCGACGCGGGGCGCTCCACGACCGGGTATCGCCGGGCGCGCAGCAACGTCCGAGACCGCCGCGGCGGATGGTGGGTAATCGTGCCCCTGATAGTCAGGCCCTCCGAGGGGGAGCGGAGCGGACTGGATCCGAGCAGTTGATAGCGCGGATGAACAATTCGGAGCCTACGACGCCGTGACGGGTCGATCAACGATCGATCGGTCGGTGATGCCTAGAACGTCGGCAAATCCTCCAGCGGAAGCCAC
>CAYPYF010000004.1:5464-58797 GCA_964414675.1 uncultured Dehalococcoidaceae bacterium | reverse complement strand
GCGTTGTGAGGCGCGGACGCAGGGACGCGGCTATGCCTACGGACCTGGTGTCAGTCGGTGTCTCCGGTCGGGCGCGGACGGGTCGTTCGGGGAAGCGTCGGGGCGACCCGGAATCCGCAGGGCGCGCCAGGATCGAAGCGGGTCGATTCGGGCAGGCGTACGCGGCCGAGGCAGCTCTATCTCACGTCATCTGATGAAGGTGCTCCGCGACGTCCGCCCGTGAATTGATCTGCAACTTGCTCAGCACGCGTTGCATGTGGGTTGTCACGGTCCTTCGCGCGATCCCAAGTTCGTCGCCGATCGCGGCATCGGTGAAGCCCTCGCTCGCGAGCCTCGCGACGTCCAGCTCACGCTTGGAGAGTGCGGGCCCGCTACCCCGGAGTCGTGGGGGACGCCTCTCCACGGTGGCGAACCAGGCGCGGGCCGCTCGGGTGTCATGCCCCTGTCCCATTGCGGCCAGCGCCAAGTACGCGACATTCATCTGCGCGACTGCCTCGTCACGTGCTCCGGCTTTGCCGTATTCGATCGCTCCGGCGACGCGGCTCTGCGCGGCTCGCCAGTGATGCCCGAGTGCCGCCATGCCCGCCGCAGCTTCCTGATAACCGCGCGCCGCGTCCTCGTGCTGCCCGGCCACCGCCGCGAGGGCGGCCCGACCGCGGATGACCTCCAGCGGGCCAAGCCTGACCTCACCGTTCGTCTGTTGCACGATGTCGTCGAGGGCGCGCAGGGCAGCCTCGACCCGCTCGACACTGTTGGCGCGGACCGCCGTCTGGATGAGGCGTGGGAGCACGTCCAGCATCACCGCGCGTTCTCGTCCGGGCCGCCCGCGCAGCCGATCCCACTCGCTGTCGAGGACATCGATGATCTCGAGGACACCGCTGTCGTCGTCCAGACGTAGCTCCTCGGACCACGCGAGCGTGTTGACGAGCGACTCGCGCACAGGTTCGGATGGCTCGATCGTGCTCGCGGCGTGGCCAGGCCCCCGTAGACATTCGAGCAGTCTCAGCAGGGCTAACGCCCTGCTGAACGAGCGCGGCCGATGCAGGCTGGCGTCCACGCGGGCGATCCTCGTTGCGAGGGCGTGTGCCTCATCCCAGTCACCGGACTCCACCAGGGCCGATGCCAGCCGAGCGCCCGTCCACGAGACGGTGGCGTAGTCCTCGCATTCCTCGGCGAGTCGATGCGCTCGACGGATCCACCGCACGCCACGGGTGAGATTGTCAGCGTCGCAGAGTGCGTTCCCCACGCCGGATATCGCCCGCGCCTTCAGGCGGAGGTTGCCGGCATGATGCGCATATCCCAGCGCGTCTTTCACATGCTCGAATGCCTGGCGCGGACGGGCGGCTCCCAGCAGCACGATGTGCTTGCTGATCAACGCCTCGGTCGCGAGCGCGCTGTCGCGGATCTGGACCGCCGCCTCAAGCGCCTCATCTGATGACGCCATCGCGACCTGCTGGTTCCCGGCCGATCCCTCCGTGTACGCGATGTCGATCAGCAGGCGGACACGATGTCGCGGTTCCAGATCGTGACCCTGGTCGAGGAACGATCGATAGAGCTGGAGGGCCTCGCGATGCCCTCCCACCGTAATCCGGTCGCGCGCGAGCCGCAGAACGCCGGGCAGGGTCTCGGCGCCGCTGAGGTGCGCGCGGTCGGTCGCGACACGGAGCAACGCGTCGGCAGCATGCCAGTCACCAGCGCGTGACAACGTCTCGCCCAGCAGTACGAGGATCTCGCTCGGCGCCACCTCCGCGAGGCGATCGGGGTCGGTGAGGTCAGCGCCCATGTTCTCCAGAAGTCGCCTCAGGAGCTGGCGTGCGGAGGCGTAGCGTGAGCGGTCCACGAGGGCGTGCGCGACATCCGCGACCGTCTCTACGCGGGCTCGGGTGAGTTCGACCCGACCTTCTAGGTAGTGCTCAGCGAGGAGGCGAAGCGCCTTCCCGGCACCGTTTTGTTCACCCATGTCTGCCGCGCGCCGATGGAGGCGTTGACGGGTGAGTGTGGGGATGGCGGCGGTGATCGCGCGCCCGACCAGCGGCTCGTTGAACCTGAAGATGGTGCGCGTACCCGCAGACTCTGCGCAGACGATCCGCGCGGACTCCAGTTGCTCGAGCCCGGACACCACGACCTCATCCGGACAGTCGAGGAGTTCGACGATGACCTTGACGGTGGCGGGCGCGTCCCACACGGCGAGCGCATTCGCGACCTGCCGGCAATGCTCCGGGAGCGACAGGACCGAAGCCCGTAGTGAGTCCGCCAGCGGTGTCGGGAGTTCCCATGACTCCAGCAGCCGGCTTCCGGAGAACAGGTCGGACTGGTCGATGGGCGGGAGACTCGTTATCCCGTCGACGACCTTTGCGATGAGTCCGGCTCGGCCGTCCGTCAACTGCAGCAAGTCTCTGGTGAACCGGAGTGATGCCATGCCTGCCGGGAGGACGGCGTCGATCGCCGCGTTCGCGTCCGCGAGCGCCAGGCCTCCGAGGCGGAGCACCTCGCCGGCACGCGACCGCTCGATGTCGTTCATCATCTGCACGAGCGCCGGAGACGGCTTCTCCGTGACCGTCAGCGCGAGCAGCATCGGTGCTCGCGGAGGATCGACCGCCAGTCCAAGCAGCGGCGCGAGGTCCTCGATCGGTAGTTCGTCGGCGTCCTCGACAATGAGCACCGTGGGCCGTCGGTTGGCGACGCCGAGGCCTGCGCGGAGCCTGCGCGAGAGTTCGCCTGCCTCGTGGTTCGTAGCAACCGCGCCGATGGCATCGACGAGGCGTCCGGTCAGGCCGAACGGCTGTCGCTCGTGCCTCGCGGACGCGCGCGCAACCACGAACCCGGCGTGGAGCGCTGCACGGTTGAGGGCGTCCGCCGTCACCGTCTGGCCCGCCTCTCGGGGGCCGAGGATTAGCGCGGCCACCGAGGATCCACGCGAGACGCTGGACACCCATGCCTCGATCGCCCTCGACGCGATCGAGGGGACGAACGCCTGACGGCCCGTATACGTACTTGTATCGATTGCCACGGGAGGTGCCATCGGCGGGATGCTACTACGTATCTCGATGGGTTCGTTACGCATAGGCGGAGACAACCCTGTCCTCCCAAGTCATTACTGTCCGCCCATCCCCAGCGCGGAAGTTCTCCTGGGGAGGGAGGGGACGGCATGACCTCGCGAGCGGTATCCCGGCGGGCCTTTCGTCGTGAGCTAGGAGAGCGGCTGCGGTCGCTCCGGATCGCGCTAAACCTGTCGCAGGAGGAAGTAGGCTTCGCGGCGGACGTGACGCAGGGCTCGATCTCGAACTACGAGAACGGCATCAGCGAGATCCCATTGTCCGTCCTGATCGAGATCTGCTCCTCGCTCGATGTCCGTCCGTTCGAACTGATCCCGGACCTGGCGCCCCCGCAGTCAGCCGCCGCCGCGTCGTAGCAGGCTCCCACCGCATGCCCGTCGGGAACGCCGCGACGGTAGGCCGCAACTGATGGCGGGGCTATTGGAGTCCTAATGGTGCGCCTCGGCGGGCATGCCGGGGCGAGCGCCGACTTTGGATGGCGGTTCGTGTGTCGGTCCGCGTTTTCGGAGGCATCGGCCAGGCGAAATTACATCTCTATTGGCGGCGCGTTACCCGCTTCGCCATCGTGCCAACGATCGAAGTGCTAACGATTGCAAGTGCTGAGATCTCTCCGAATGGAGCCCGCTCATGACCTCCAGTGAAACCACCACGCCGACTGTTTCGACCACGGCGGGAACCGTCAGCGGCTTCGTCGACCGCGGGGTGAATGTCTTTCGAGGCATCCCTTACGGAGCCTCCACTGAGGGGCGGCGCTTTCTCCCGCCGCTGCCCGCACCCTCCTGGTCGGGTGTCCGCGAGTGCACCGCGTTTGGGCCGATCTCTCCCCAGAGCGGCATCGTGGCGGATCCAGACAACGCAGATCGCGACCAGGTGGCCGCAGGCGTGGACCCCACGTTCCATCATGAGCCGCAGGGCGAGGACTGCCTGGTCCTGAACGTCTGGACGCCGGCACTGGACGGCAAGCCACGGCCCGTCATGTTCTGGCTGCACGGACGTGGCACGGCGTCGGGAGCCGGCTCCGAGGGCTGGTACGACGGGGCGAACCTCGCGAAACGCGGGGACGTGGTGGTGGTCACCATCAACCACCGTCTGAACGCGTTCGGGTTCATCAACCTCCGCCAGATCGGCGGCGAAGCGTTCGCGGGGTCAGGGCTGGTCGGATTGCTCGACGCGACACTCGCCCTCGAGTGGGTCCGGGACAACATCGCCGCGTTCGGGGGCGATCCTGGATGCGTCACGATCTTCGGAGAGTCCGGCGGTGGCCGTAAGGTCAGCACCTTCCTCGGCATGCCGCGGGCGCAGGGCCTGTTTCATCGGGCGGTGATCCAGAGCGGTGCCGCGCTGCGCTCGATGACGCCCGAGCAGGGGACGGAGTTGGCCGCCCGGCTCATGAAGACGCTCGGGCTCGCCGAGGGCGATGTCGCCGCCCTCCAGGCGCTGCCGCATGAGCGCATCACCGAGGCGGTCGATCAGATGCAGGCGGAGCGTCCCGGCGACTCCACGTTCCTTCCCGTGCTCGACGCGGACTATCTCCCGGCGCACTCCTTCGAGCCGGCGGCTGTGCCATCGGCGATCACGGTGCCAGTCATGGTCGGGACGAATGAGCACGAGTCTGCACTGGGGATGGCGATTGCCCGCGCAGGCAAGGGGCTCCCGTACGAGTGCACCGAGGAGGAGATGCGGAAGGCCGCGATCTCACTCGCGCGTGACGCCGCTGACGAGGTCATCGCAACCTACCGGGAGCAGAACCCCAGCGCGTCGCCGTGGGAGTTGGCCGCGAAGATCGCTAGCGAGGACCGCCGCCTGCGGTCGATCGCGCTGGCGGAGCGTCATGCTGCCGCGAGCAGCCACCCGGTGTTCATGTACCTCATGACCTACCGGTCGGACTTCATCGGCGGCGCGCTGATGGCCTGTCACGCCCTGGACCTGCCGTTCATGTTCGACAACATCGACTCCGTCTCGCTCGCCGGGACCCGTCCCGACAAGCGGCAGATGGCGGACGCGATGAGTGAGGCGTGGCTGGCGTTCGCCCGGACCGGCGACCCGAACCACCCGGGCCTGCCTCAATGGCCCGCCTACTCAGCCGAGGACCGCGCCACCATGATCTTCGATGTCCCGTCGCGTGTGGAGGTGGATCCGAAGCGCGAGGAGCGGCTGGCCTGGGAGAAGCTCAGCGTGCCTGGACTGCGCTGACCGGTGAGCATGGAGCGCGGTCTGACCGCGCTCCATGCTCACCGGTATCCCTCGTCCTACGTGCCATGTCAGGTTGGAGCACGCTCTCGATGGCCACTGACCGACTGGTCCCGCGCACCGACTTGCCTCGCACGCCCTCCGTGGGGCGCCGTCATCCAGGCACCAAGGAGTTACCCTGATGAGTAACCCAGTCGTCGAGACCGCATCCGGACAGGTGCGTGGAGCCGGCCCGGACCAACGCAGCATCTGTGCGTTCCTTGGCATCCCGTATGGGCAGCCGACCGGGGGCCACCGTCGGTTCCTCCCACCCGTCGCGGTCACCCCGTGGACCGGCGTCCGTGACGCACTGCGGTACGGCCCGTCCTGTCCCCAGTTCGACATGAACATCGACTTCGAGGTCGCCGTCGGGCGGCGTCGTGGCATCGCCGACGGTGCGGAGGACGAGGACTGCCTCACGCTGAACGTCTGGACGCCGGGTACCGACTCTGCGCGGCGTCCCGTGATGGTCTGGTTCCACGGTGCGGGATTCTACGGCAAGTCCGGCAGCCTCGCGGAGCCAGGCGGCGCGGCGCTCGCGGAGCGTGGTGATGTCGTCGTCGTCTCGGTCACGCACCGCCTGAACGTTTTCGGGTACCTCTTCCTGGATCGCATCGACCCACGCTTCGATGGCGCCGGAACCGCCGGGATGCAGGACCTCGTCCTCGCGCTCGAGTGGGTGCGCGACAACATCGAGGCGTTCGGCGGCGACCCAACGAATGTCACGATCTTCGGATGCTCGGGTGGGGGGCAAAAGGTCTCCGCCTCGCTGGCGATGCCGGCCGCCCAGGGGCTCTTCCACAAGGCTGTGATCCAGAGTGGCGCAGGACTGCAGATGATGTCTGCCAACTACGCGCATGACTTCGCGGAGCGGCTCATCGCCCACCTGGGCCTGAAGCAGGGCGATGCTGCGGGCCTCCAGCAGATCCCGGTGGCGCACCTGATGGAGCAGGTGAACCGCGTGCCAATGCCCGCCGTCCCGGCTCGCCTCGGCCGGAGGTCGCCCAGCAACCTGCTCCGCCTTCGCCCGGTGATGGATGGAACGCATATCCCCGTCCACCCGTTCGACCCGGTTGCCGCTCCGACCGCGAAGGGCATTCCGCTCATGGTGGGCTGCTCCAAGGACGAGGCCGTCGGGTACATGGCGCGGGACCCTCGGGCGAAGGCACTGGAGGGCCTCACCGACGTCGAATTGATCGAGCAGCTCCGTCCTGACCTGGGAGCACGCGCGGAGGCCATCGTCGGCACGTATCGCCGTGCCTATCCGGACATGACGTCGTTTCGCCTGGCACTCGCGATCACGAGCGAGGATCGGCGGCTCTCCGCACTGGAGCTGGCGGAACGGCAAGCAGTGAGCAGTGGAGCACCGGTCTTCACCTATCGGTTCGAGTGGGAGAGCCCGTTCTACAGGGTGCCGGCGGCCGCCCACGCGCTCGAGGTTCCGCTGCTCTTCGGTGAGCTTGACCGAGACACGGTCGCGGGACGCGTCGACCGGCACGAGATGTTCGAGGTCCTGGCCGACTACTGGACGGCGTTCGCGCGGTATGGCGATCCCAACCTGACGGGGCGTCCTGAGTGGCCCGCGTTCACTCCCGAGAACCAGGCCGCAATGATCCTCGACCTGCCGTCGCGCGCGGAGTACGACTACCGTGCGTCAGAGCGCCACGCGTGGGACGGCGAAGTCACGCTGCCCTCATGGGGTGCGGCTCCGAGGTAGCGCGGCCGCACCCGTTGGGCCTGAGCATTCCCAATAGGCCCCAAGTTCGCGGTCACATTCGACATAATCGTCGATTCTTAGGGGGTAACCCCATTACTAGGTCCTTTATTGACAACGATGTCATCACAAACCAATATGCCGCCACCAGACCCGCCGAGCGGGGTGTAGCCCGGGTACACGGCGGCACACAGAGGAGGGCGATATGGACGGCATGTCTTACTGGCAGCGCTCCGTCAGCAGGCGGGGGTTTCTGCGGGCGGGTGGGATCGGGGCCGCGGGACTCGCCGCGGCCGCGCTCGTAGGTTGTGGAGACGAGGACGAGGGTCCGGCAACCCCGGGTTCGGGCACGGCGACCGGCACGCCAGCATCGTCGGGGACGGGTACGTCGACCAGTACGCTCTCGCGCGGCGGCATACTCAAGGTCGGCGACAAGCGGGACTTCCTGGGCGAGGCGGGCCTGGACCCGCATGTGTCGCCGATCACCGGGCCCTGGTGGCGGATCGTTTTCGATCCCCTGGTTGGCTCGGACGCCTCAGGCCAGCCTGACGCGGCGGCTGGCCTCTCGGAGTCGTGGGAGATCCTGGACGACACGACGCTCGTCTTCACCCTCCGTTCCGGCGTGAAGTTCCATGACGGCACGGACTTCAACGCCGAGGCGGCCAAGTACAACCTCGACCGAGCGCGGAACGCCGACCTCCCAGTCATCTGGGCGGGGACGCTGGGTGGGATCGAGTCGGTCGATGCGGTCGACGACACGACGCTCCGTCTCAACCTCAAGCAGATCGACGCGTCGCTCTTGACGACGCTGTCCGACCGTGGGGCGCTGCAGAGCTCGCCGACTCATGTCGAGAAGACACTCCTCGATGACCTCGCGGTCCAACCCGTTGGCAGCGGGCCATTCCGCCTGAAGGAGTGGCGTGCCGGTTCAGGCGCGACGTTCGTGCAAGTCCCGGACTACTGGCGACGGCGCGAGGACGGCGGATCGTTCGCGTTGCTGGATGAGATCCACAACGTGGCAATCCCGGACGACGTCGTCCTGGCGGCGGCGGTGCAGTCGGGCGAAGTCGACATGATCGACGCCCCGGATTCGCAACTCGACCTCCTCGAAGGCGACCCCAACCTCGATGTGAGCGAGTTCATCGGCGTGAGCCGCCAGGGCTTCTGGCCGAACCACGGCATCTACCCCATGGACAACGTGGATGTGCGGAAGGCGCTGTCGTACGCCTACAACGGCCAAGCGGTGATGGACACGTTCTTCGCCGGGCGCGGTGCGCTGTCTCAGTCCGTGCTGACGCCGAGCAACTGGGCGTACTCACCGCATGACGTCTTCGGCTTCGACATGGAGAAGGCCAAGGAACACATCGCGAAGGCCGGTGTGCCCGCCGAGGACCTCGTCTTCAAGTTCGTGACGACGGCGACGACGAGTCAGGCGCTCCAGCTGGTCGCCAAGGACTGGGAACAGATCGGCGTCAAAGTCGAGGAGGTTCCGTACGAGATCGGCAACACCAAGATGTGGATGGGCCGCGGTCAGGAAGGCGGCATGCACGGGTTCTTCGGCGGGGGTCACCGCGCCGACCCGCACGTGACCATGGCCCAGTTCTTCCAGGTCACCGGTGGTTGGAACCTTGGCCAGGCTACCGTCGGCGACCTTGAGCAGATGGTCGCCGACGGGATCGCGACATTCGACATCGAAGAGCGAAAGCGCATCTACGCGGAGATCCAGAAAATCCATTCGGAGCAGTTGTACTGCGTCGTGCCGAAGTTCGACACGAACCGGTACATGTACTACCGCAAGGGGATCACCGGCCTCGAGTTCTTGCCGGAAGGCATGCCGTACATCAACGGTGTCGGTATCACCGCCTAGAGGACGACCCCGCTCCCTCCGGGCGGTTGTCACGGCTATGCGTGGAGCGCGAGCCCCCGTCGCGCTCCACGCAGCCAGTTGGTTGCGAGGCTGCCTGCATGCTTTCGTTCATCCTCGCCAGGGCGGTCAGCGCGGTGCCCGTGCTGATCATCGTGTCGATGCTTACCTTCGCCGGACTGGAGTTCGTCCCCGGCGATCCGCTGACGACGCGGATGGGCACGCCCGAGAACGCGGTCTCCAACCTCTCCCTCGAGGAGATCGAGCGGATGCGCGAGGAAATGGGACTGACGGGATCGCTGCCGGTCCGGTATGCCCGCCATGTGGAGCGGCTCCTGCACGGAGACCTTGGGCGCTCGCTGGTGAACCGGCGTCCGGTGATGGAGACGCTACAGCAGCGCATCGGCGTCTCCGCATGGCTCAGCGGCGTGACGCTGCTCACGAGTGTGACAATCGGGATCACACTTGGTTTGATCGGTGGACTCAGGCCGCACTCGTGGACGGACCTCATCGTCACGTTCCTCGCGGTCGCCGGCGTGGCCGCGCCGGGCTTCTGGTTAGCCATCCTCCTGATCATCGTCTTCTCGGTGAACCTGGGATGGCTCCCGCCAGCGGGCTGGGTGAGCCCGATGGACAATCCGATCCAGGCGGCCCGCTACATGGTGCTGCCGGTCCTGACGCTGGGGCTGGTGGGCGCGGCCGCGATCATGCGGCAGATGCGTTCCTCGATCCTGGAGGTCATGCGCCAGGACTTCATCACGACAGCCTCCGCGAAGGGGCTTGCGTCGCGTCAGGTGGTGCTCCGCCATGCGATGAAGAACGCGCTGCTCCCGGTGATCACGATCATGGGGCTCCAGGTCTCGTCGCTCCTCGGCGGGAGTGTGGTCATCGAGCGGGTGTTCTCGATCCCGGGGATCGGGCGGCTGGCGCTCGATGCCATTGCGAACGGCGATTTCCCTCTGCTGCAGGGGATTGTCTTCGTGGCGACGATCGCGGTCCTTGTTGGGAATCTGCTGGCCGACATCGCGTACGCCTACCTGGACCCGAGGATTCGATACCGATGACTGAACACGTCCTGGATGGTGTTGCCGCGACCACCTTGATGCGCCGCCGCCGCTTTGGCGGCCTGAAGCACTTCTTTGCCGATCCCAAGGCGGTCATCGCCGTCGCGATCCTCTCGATGTTTGCGCTGTTCGCCGTGGGCGCGCCGCTCATCGCGCCCTATGGCGAGAACGACCAGGACACGACCGTCAGTCTGCATGGGCCGTCACTCGAGCACCCCCTCGGTACTGACCGCCTCGGACGTGACCTGTTGAGCCGGGTGATCTACGGCACGCGGACGTCCGCCAGTGTCGGCTTCGTGGCAGTGGGCCTCGCCAGCATCATCGGCCTGCCGATCGGGCTGGCCGCTGGTGGCTTCGGCGGCTGGATCGACACCGTCTTGATGCGCTTTATCGACGCATGGATCGCGCTCCCCGCGCTGATCTTGATCATGAGCCTCGTGGCCATCATGGGGGGTGGCGTCCTGAGCGTGATGATCGCGATCGGGTTGAGTTCCTTCCCCGTGTATGCACGGCTCATCCGAGGCCAGACGCTCTCGCTGAGGCAGCGAGAGTTCGTGATCGCCGCCCGGGCGACGGGCGCCTCGGAGTTACGGATCATCGCCTCCCACATCCTGCCGAACGCCATCCAGCCAGTGATCGTGCAGGCATCGCTGCTGGTGGGTGTCGCCGTACTGGCGGAGGCCAGCCTGTCGTTCCTCGGGATCGGCGTGCGCCCGCCGGCCGCGACCTGGGGAATCATCATGTCGGAAGGCTTCCCCAGCATCCGACTCTCGCCGTGGCCGGTGGTATTCCCCGGCTTCGCCATCTTCCTGTTCGTGATGTCCACGAGTTTCCTGGGCGACCGCCTGCGGGACATCCTGGATCCACGTCTCCGCGGTTCGAAGTAATGGGTCCCGTAGACGCGGTGACACCAGAGGAGTTCAAGCATGCCCTTCGCGCCCATCAACGGCATCGAGATGTACTACCGCATCTATGGGGAGGGGCCGCCGGTGATCTGGGCACACGGGGGCGGCGGGTCCCACGTCTCCTGGTTCCAGCAGGTCCCCCACTTCTCACAGAAGTACCGCAACATCGTCTTCGACCACCGCGGCTTCGGACGCTCCACTGACCCGAACGGCGAAGGCGAAGCGCGATTCCATGAGGACCTCGAGGCGCTCATGGATCACCTCGGCATCGAGCGTGCAGCTCTCGTCGCCCAGTCGATGGGGGGGCGCACGACGCTGGGGTTCTCGGTGCGTCACCCGGAGCGGGTCAGCGCGCTGGTGATGTGCGACACCTGGGGGCGGTTCGACTGGCCTGAGATGCTCGACCGTTCCAGGGTGCTCGAGCGCGAGGCGACCGAGCGCTGGCCGCTTGACGAGACCGTCGAGGCGATGTTCAACGAGGAACTCCAGCCCGGCTCCGAGGAGGCCGAGGCGCAGTCGATCCTGCGGCGCGCCTATGCGCGCTCGTTCAACCGCCGTGACCCGGCGATGGCGCTGCTCCTCAATCAGAATTTCCTGGCGCACCACCGTCCGGACGGCACGGGCTCGTCCTCTCCGGGACGGGTGTCCTCTGGCTACGGTCCGGATGAGGTGGCCGCGCTCCGCATCCCCGCGCTCTTCCTCGTGGGCGCCGAGGACGAACGGGCGATCCCTGAGATCGTGCGGAAGGTCGCGGCCCTGATCCCCGAGTCCGAAGTTGCCGAGGTCGCTGGGTCGGGGCACTCGACCTACTGGGAGGATCCGGAGACGTTCAATCGCGTCGTCGATGCGTTCCTCAGCAAGCATCTGCGGTGAGACAGTCGGGCGTTCGACTCGACAGCATGCGCGGTAGGTAATATTGATGCGACGATAAATAAGACCGGGGCAGTCCCACGAGGTCATCGTGACGCTGACTTCCGGCGCGGAGGATGCGGATACTCATGACTGTGTGGCTGCGTCGATGAGGCCTGCTCGCCCGCGCCAGGGCCCTTGGACGGTCGTGTTGGCCGGATGAAGCGCGACAGCGGACGTCCGCGTCGCGCCGCGACGCTTCAGGAGGTTGCGCTCCGAGCTGGCGTTTCGGCGAGCACCGTGTCCCGGACGATCCGCGGGCTCTCCCTCGTGCACGTCGAGACGGCGGAGCGCGTCCTGAAGATCGCGGACGAGCTCGGCTATATGCCGCACGAGGGCGCGCGATCACTCCGCATGAAACGCTCGATGACCGTCGGGGTCCTTTTCCCGGACCTCGCCTCTCCTATCCAGGTGGGGCACCTGGACGGGCTCTTCGATGTGCTCCAGTCTGGTGGCTACACGCCGCTGGTTACGTTGAGCCGGAACGATCCCGCTGAGGCGCGGGTGCTGCTCCGAAAGTTGATGGAGCGGCGGGTCGACGCGGTGGTCCTCCATACGCCCATCGGCATTGGGAGCGTGGCGACCGAACTCATGGCGACGGGCGTCCCGGTCATCGCGTCTGGCTCGCGTGGCGAGGATTGTCGCGAGATCCCCCTCGTGAGTTTCAGCGCGCAGGCGGCGCTCGCCGAGGCGCTCACCGAGATCGAAGCGCTTGGTCATCGAAGGGTCGGCGTGGTGTGGAGCGCGATCGCCGCGACCAGTCTGATGGCTGGAGAACTTGCGGCTGAACTCGATTCGCGAGGCCTCGAGTGGGTGTCGGACCAGTTCGACCGCGGTGGCGGTGAGCAGGACCGTCTGCTCTCTTCGCTGGACCGAGTCCTCAGCGATCCGATCCGCCCCACCTTTCTCTTCGTCCCTCATCGCAACCTGCACGTCCTTCTTACGGAACTGGACCGGCGAGGCCTCCGAGTACCGCAGGATGTCTCGATCTCGACGCTCGCACGGTTCGAGCCGTACGAGTCCCACATGCGCATGCAGATTGCGTCGCTTGAGTTTGACGCGCTCGCCGTTGGCCGAGAGGTCGGGACGCGCCTCCTAGCGTGGATCGACGGGGTGCCGCCGCCAAACACGGTTGGACTGAACGTCACCCACTGGAACGCCCGCGAGTCCATCGGCCCGGCTCCGCAGAGAGGCTCTGCTGAATAGCCCGACGTTACTAAGTCCCTAGTCGTCGAGCGCGGCTGCGGTGTGGTCTACTTGGCGCGGATTGCCAACGTTGTCATGTAGTGGGAGATGCCATGCCCGAACCAGTTGTGCAGCTCAGGACCGGGGCTGTCCGTGGAACCATGGTCCGAGAGACCGCCGTGTTCTACGGCATCCCTTACGGGCAGGCGACCGATGGCGAGCGACGGTTCAAGCCGCCTCTTCCGGCGCTCCCCTGGAGCGGCGTGCGCGACGCCACGACGCATGGCCCTGCGACGGTGCAGCAACGCGGGCCTGAGGATCCGACGGCGGCCTCCGACCCCGATCTCCCCGCGCAGAACCCGATGCCGATGAGCGAAGACTCGCTCATCGCGAACGTCTACACGCGCGGGCTGGGGGATGGCGGGAAGCGCCCCGTCATGATGTACCTGCACGGCGGTGGATTCCGGAACGGCGTCGGCGCGACCGTGGCCACGGATGGAGTCCGGCTCACCGAACGGGGCGATGTCGTCGTCGTCTCGATAAACCACCGGCTGAATGTCTACGGCTTTCTTAGCCTCGTGGAACTCTGCGGCCCGGAGTTCGACGGGTCCGGCCAGGCCGGGATGCTCGACATCATCCTTGCCCTCCACTGGGTACGCGAGAACATCGAGGCGTTTGGTGGCGACCCAAACAACGTCACCCTCTTCGGCGTGTCCGGAGGCGGACGCAAGATCTCGCAGTTGCTCGGCATGCCGGCCGCCCGCGGCCTGTTCCAACGCGGGATCATCCAGAGCGGCGCGCATCCTCGCGGCGTCCCGCAGCAGCGAGCGACCGACTTCGCGCAGCGCTTCCTCGACCATCTGGGCATCGCGCCCTCCGAGATCCACCGCCTGCAGGCGATGCCCTGGCCTGAGCTGAATGACCGCCTGTACGGCTGGTTGAAGGATGCGAGCGACCCGGCCACGGGATTCGGCATCGCCCTGCTGTCACCATCGATCGATGGGAAGCACATGCCGGCGGACGCGTTCGGTCAGGTCGCCGCGCCCTCCGCGCAGGACATCCCGATCATCATTGGCACCACGCGGCACGAGTCTGCGATTCTCCTGTCGCAGGATCCCGCCTGGGCGGCGATTGGGGAGGATCGCCTCATCGACGAGGTCGAGAAGGTCGTGGGGACGCACGCGGCGAGCCTGATCGCCGCCGTCCGTGAGAACCGACCGGGTGCGACCCCGTACGACGTGCTCGTCGCCCTCGGCAGCGAGGACCGGCGGAGGTTGTCGCTGCAGATCGCGTCACGCCACGCTGCCGCCGGGAGTCCGGTGTATTTCTACCAGTTCGCTTGGGAGTCGAATCACCGCGAGGGACGGTTCCGGGCGGCCCATAGCCTGGATACGACCCTCGTCTTCGACAACCCGGACGGCCGCCCGATGACCGGTACCAGCCCGACGCGGTACGACATCGCGGCTTTGATGGCCGACACCTGGATCGCGTTCGCGCGCAACGGAGACCCGAACCACGAAGGCCTTCCCCATTGGGATCGGTTCAACGAGGACACCCGTCACCAGATGGTCTTTGACCTGCCGCCGCACGCCGAGCAGGACTGGGACCGGATCGAGCGCCTCGCGTGGCGTGACGTGGACCTGGCTCTGCCGTTCGAGGGCCGGGCGTTCGTCGGGGCGTTCACCCTGGACTAGCCCGTCGTGGTCGTGGTCGTGAGCGGGGTCGGCGCCTCGGGTGTGGTCAGGCGACTCCGCTCGCGACCAGCGCGGCGATCTCGTCCTCCGGCATGCTGAGGATCGACCGAAGCGGTTCCACCGCTGGCTCGATGAAGAGCACCTCGCCTGACCAGATCGTCGCGGGCGTGCCACTCATCTTGATCGGGAACGCGTTCGTGACGTCTCCACCGTGCATTCCAGGCGGGAGGACGGCGTCCTCCATCCCGAGTCCTCGCCGGAATCGGAGATGCTCGTCCTCGAACTGCTGCTTGTTGGTGAGGACGGGCAGCGACGCGAGGCCCGCCTCCACGAGTATGCGATCGGCGTCCTCGGCGGTGCGCGTCGAGGTCCACGAGGTAATCGCCGCGTCGATCTCGTCGTGGTGTCGCTGCCGGTCGGCGAGGAAGGGATACTGCGCCTCCAGCGCCGGCATCTCGATCGCCTGGCACAGTACCGCCCAGTCGGTGTCGTGTTCGATCGTGAGCGCGATCCAGTCGTCCTCACCCAGACAGCGATAGATCCCCTGTGGCGCCATCGTGCTGTGCCGGTTCCCTCTGGGGATCGGCAAACCGAGTTGCGTGTTGAGGATGCCCTCCATCGCGTGCAGCAGCGGTGCTTCTCCCTGGGCGAAGTCTACGTGGCGGCCTCGGCCCGTCGCATCGCGCTCTGCGAGGGCGGCGGCAGTGGCCAGGAAGCCATACATCCCGCCTACCGGATCTGACTCGGACATGTCCTCCATCGGCGAGTCATCGTCCGGGTAGCGCATCAGTGACTTTGTGCCATAGAGCGATGTGAGCGACGGGCCGAAGGTCAGGATCTCAGACCAGGGCCCATGGTGGCCGGCAGCCGACAACGAGACGACGATGAGGCGATCGTTCACCTCCGAGAGCGTCGGATAGTCCAGCTTCCACTTCCTGGTGACACGCGCCGAGTAGTTCTCGACGATCACGTCTACGTGCACGGCCAGGCGCGCCAGGACGGATCGGCCTTCCGGTCGGGTGAGGTCGAGCGTCAGCGGGATGCGGTTTCGCATCATCGAGTCGACCGCGAGCACCTCCGGAGGGCGCTGGCCGGTGTGACGTCCCGCGCTGATGCGCAACTTCCGGGAGTACTCCTCCACCGCGCGCTCGCGCGACTCCACCTTGATGACCTCGGCACCATAGTCGGCGAGCAATTGCACGCAGAGCGGCCCCGCCCACACCTGGGTCAGGTCCAGGACACGGACCCCCGCGAGGGGGCCACTGCGAACGCTATTCATGTGACCACCGGATCCTGGTGTCGCAGCGGCGAGGCGGGCACGTTCAGCGTGACGCCTTCTACGGTCAGCGGCTCCCAGAAGCCACGCGATCGAAGGTGCTCCACCTCCATTGCCTCGCTGAGTTCCAGGTACGGCTGGAATGGGACACGGATCCCGCGGAACAGGTCGAAGAGCTCGTCCCGTGTCATCTCCGAGAACCAGTCCGTGATCATCTCCTCGAGTTCGTCGCGCTGCTCGACGTGCCCGCCGCGGAGGTCGTACCGAGGATCGTCCAACAGTTCGCCGCGGCCGAAATGGGCGAAGAAGTACTCCCAGTGCTTCACCATCTGCGTCACGAGGGAGACGTAGCCGTCCTTGCACGGGTACACACCCACGAGGCCAAAGCCGAAGCGATGGCCGTGCCGCTCGTGCCGCTCCTTGCCACCGCCGGCGGCGTCCGCCAGCCCCGAGCGGTTGTAGAGCGTGGACGCGATGTCCAGCGTGGAGACGTCGACATGCTGACCGCCGTGCGCCGGTGCAGCGCGCGTCGCGAGCATCGTGCCGGTAGCGGCCATGACGCCACCGAGGTAGTCGAGCGCCTCGAGCGGGATCGTGAGGGGCGTGTCGCCCGGACGGCCGAGCCGAGGCGCGATCGATCCGGCGACCGCGTGGAGTGCGAACCCTCGGCGCGCTCGGTAGGGACCCTGGCGCCCGAAGGTGGATACGGACGTCACGATGAGCCCGCCCGCGATCGCTCTCGCGAACTCGTCCTCGCGCGCGGCGAACGCGGGCCACTCCAGCCCCTCGAGCACGACGTCGAACTCGCGAATGGACTGTCCGCCGGCGACGATCTCCTTGTCTCGATTCAGTGCCGCGAAGAGGAGTCCCCCGGACTGCTGATGGAGCCGGTCGGTCGGCGAGGCTTCCTTCACGACCTGCGCGCCGAGGCTCGCGAGGAGCCACCCTGTGTACGCGGGAGCAACGCCGGCGCCGAGTTCCAGGACGGTCAGGCCACGGAGCGGCTCGGAGAAGGGCGAGTGGAGCACGCTCAGGCCTCGCCGGCTTGCGCGACGATTCCGTCGGCGCGCGGCCGAAACTCCGGATCCGCGATCGCGACGGTCATGAAGGCGTGGGCTGCCTGGACGTGGGCAGGGAAGCCCTGCATGTCCTCCACGTGGTTGAGTGCACGCTTCATCATGCGAGCCCGGAACGGATCGATGGAGGCCACCCGATCCGTATAGCTGCGGACCTCCTCGTCGAGGCGCGCCGCAGGGACGAGGCGGTAGACGAGCCCCAGGGCGTGAGCCTCTTGCGCGGTGATGAAGCGATTCTCGAAGAGCAGCCCCTTCGCGTTCCGGACGCCGATGTCCCACGGCACCGAGAGGTATTGGAAGTGAGTGGCGAGGAAACGCGCATCGTCCGTCGCGATGATGACGTCCATGGCGGAGGCGAGCATCCACCCGGCGAAGATGCAGTCCCCCTGAACCGCCGCGATCGTCGGTTTGGGGGTGGCGCGAAGTCGCAGCAGCCGCTCGACATCCACCTCGGTCGCGTGGTCGAACCGTCCCCGGACGGTGCTTCCGACGGGGCGATCTTCGCGGTCTGCGAGTTCGTCCGGGGTGCCCAGGTCATGGCCGCTGGAGAACGACTTGCCCGCGGCAGCCAGCACGATGACCCGGACATCCGCGTCCTGCGAGGCCAGGTGGAACGCCGTCTCGACTTCCTCGGACAGCCGGCGGCTGAGGGCGTTCCGGTACCTGGGACGGTTCAGCGTGACCGTCGCGACGCCTCGGACCTGGTTGACCTCGTAGGCGATGAACGCGAAGACGGGGCCGGTGTCAGGCATCGTGCGGAACCTCCAACTGGAGGTTAGCCGTGTTCTTGCAAACGTTGTCTACTACCAATCTAGTGTCGGATTTTGCCGCGCTGGTGCAGCATCCACGATGTTCGTGTACCCCGGGGACCGCGGGATCGTGTGCCACTGGTGCCGGAGGGAGGAGCCCTGTATGGCTGCTAGCGATGCTCCGGTCGTCGAGACCACGAACGGCCCGATCGAGGGGATGAAGGTCCGCGAAACCTTCGTCTTCAAGGGCGTCCCGTACGGCGCATCCACCGCTGGTGATCGACGCTTCCGCGCCCCGCTGCCGCCCGAGCGCTGGTCCGACGTGCGTGATGCGACGGCGTACGGCCCGTCCACGGTGCAGTGGAAGCCGTTCGTCGACCCCTACGTCGCGCGTGAACCAGGCGGGCAGCCGCAGCCACCGATGCCAATGAGCGAGGACTGCCTCATCCTGAACATCTTCACCCGTGGCCTGGGCGATGGGAAGAAGCGCCCCGTCATGCTGTGGTTGCACGGCGGCGGGTTCCGTACCGGGGTGAGTTCAACCTACGCCACGGACGGCGTCCGCCTTACGGAACGCGGTGACGTGGTCGTGGTGTCGATCAACCACCGACTGAACGTCTACGGCTTTCTCCACCTCCTGGACCTGTGCGGTGCGGACTTCGATGGATCGGGCCAGGCCGGGCAACTGGACATCATCCTGGCCCTCAAGTGGGTGCGCGACAACATCGAGGCGTTCGGCGGAGATCCCAGGAACGTCACGTTGTTCGGGGTCTCCGGCGGCGGCCGGAAGATCACGCAGCTGCTGGGGATGCCGGAGGCGCGGGGGCTCTTCCACCGCGGCATCATCCAGAGCGGCGCCCACCCTCGAGGCGTCCCGCGCGACCGCGCGAACGACTTTTCGGAGCGCCTGCTCGCTCGATTAGGCATCAAGCCGTCTGAGATCTCCCGCCTGCAACACATGCCCATCGAGGAACTCCACGCGGCCCTCTACGGGTGGCTCGACGAGGCGAGCGACCGTGAGTCCGGGTTCGGCGGGGGCCTGCTCTCACCCGTCGTGGACGGTGTCCACATTCCGGACCACGCGTTCGATCCGGTGGCGTCTCCGTATGCCGCCGGCGTGCCGATCATCATCGGGACGACCCGCCATGAGATGGGCACGTTCATGGCCCGCCGTCCCGCCGAGTACGCCAGCATCGACGAGGCGCGGCTCCTCGAGGAAGCGCGACCGGTGCTCCGGGACCGCGCCGAAGAGGTGATCGAGGTCACCCGGAAGAACCGCCCCGGCTCCACTTCCTACGACCTCCTCGTCGCGCTCGCGAGCGAGGATCGACGCCAGTTGTCCCTGCAGGTCGCCGAGCGGCATTCCGCCGCGGGAAATCCGACGTACTTCTACCAGTTTGCGTGGGAGACGAACTTTGGTGACGGGCTCGTGCGCGCAGGCCACGGTCTGGACACGGCGCTCTGCTTCGACAATCCGGACGGTCGCCCCATGACCGGTACTGACCCGTCGCGGGTCGACATTGCCGCGCTCATGAGCGAGACGTGGATCGCGTTCGCGCGGTCGGGCGATCCGAACCACGCGGGCCTGCCTCGCTGGGAGCAGTTCAACGCGGACACCCGCCACCAGATGGTCCTCGACCTGCCGCCGCATGCCGAGTCCGACTGGGATCGGTCGGAGCGGCTGGCGTGGCAGGGCGTGAAGGTGAACCTGCCCTTCGAGGGTCCGGCGTTCGTGGGCGCGTTCGCTGCTGACTAAGGGGGACGACGCACATGGCTGCTCCACCGTTCGTGGATATCTGCGTCGGCAACCGTTGCCGGAGTTCTGGCCCGGGCATCGTGATCACCGCCATCGTGTTCGACTTCAACATATTCGGGGGGACGCCCTTCTGCGCGACCACCTCGATTCGAAGCTGCGGAACGCTCGGAAGTCGGTCCGCGGACGCGGGCAGGGTTTGAGGAGGTTGGAGTGGCGACAGCAGCAGGGACGTGGACGCGGCAGGTCAGTGAGTTCGTCGCGGGCGCGCCCTCGGCGGACTGGCCGGAGGACACCCTTGAGCTCGGACGCAGACATATCCTCGACACGCTTGCCTCGATCGTCGTGTGCCGCGACCTCGAGACTGCGGAGGTGGCTCGCGCCTTCGCGCGCTCGCTCTCGGGCGGCGTCGCGGACGGCGCCACGATCCTTGGGACGCATGAGCGCGCCTCCCTCCCGGATGCCGTGTTCGCGAGCGCGATGACCGGCCACGGGGCGGAGATCAATGACTTCTGTCCGTCGGCATTCGTGCAGCCAGGGCCGCCCGTCCTGAGCACCGCGCTGGCTATCGCGGAGCGTCGAGGCGCCACGGGGGCCGCGTTGCTGCGCTCCGTGATTGCGGGATACGAACTGACCTGCCGCATGCCGAAGGCGGCCGGGGTGAAGCAAGGGCGTGCGGTCGGCCTCTCCAGTCACGGGTTTGGACCAGTGTTTGGCGCAGCCGCCACGGCCTCCGCCCTCCTCGGGTTCTCGCCCGAACAGATCGAGGATGTCATGTCGTACTGCGCGCAGCAGGCGTCCGGGTCCATGCAGTGGCTGCTGGACGTCCGTCACATCGAGAAGTCGTTCGTCTTCGCCGGGATGCCGGCTCGGAACGGCGTCCATGCCGCGCTCCTCGTGGAGGCCGGGTTCACGGGCGTGCCAGAGGCGTTCGACCAGCCAGGCGGTTGGTTTCGAGGACCGATGTTCAATGTGGGTACTGACTACATGCCGGAGTACCTCACGGACCAGCTCGGAGAGCGCTTCGAGATGCCGCTCGTCGCCTACAAGCGATATCCGGTGGGCGGCCCGACCCAGCCCATCGTGGAGGCGGTGCTCCGGCTCGCCACGAAGGTCGGCCCGGACGATGTCGCGCACATCCTGATCGAGATGCCCGGGAACCCGCAGATCTTCGCCGGCGCGAAGATGCCGGCGCTCAACCTTCCGTACCTCTGCGCGATCATCCTGACGGACAAAACGATCGACTTCGACGCCGCTCAGTCGATGGAGCGCATGCACAGCGATCCCGTTGCCATTCGCCTCAAGCCACTCGTCGAAGCGCGCCACGATCCGGCGCAGGAGGCGGAGCCGCGCATCGAGTCCGCACGGGTCACCGCCACGCTGAAGGATGGCTCACAGATCGTGGAGTGGGTCGAGCATGTCCGCGGCTTCCCAGCCTTCCCGATGACTCGGGAGGACGTGCAGGCGAAGGGCACGGAACTCATCGCTCCGAAGCTCGGCCCGGAGCGCACGCAACAGGTCATCGACCTCGTGTGGTCGATCGACGAACTCCCGGATGCGAGCGTGCTGATCGAGGCGATCGCGCGGGATTAGCGACGACGGAGCGTCCCCGAGGCGGGTTGCATCGCGGTGCTCCAACCTCGGTGACACATCCCCGGCAGAGGTACGGAACATCCGTTCTATGATGCGCGCGCACGAAAGGCGCGGCATGAGCCTCGCGAAGGTCCGGTCAGTCGCGTTCCGAGGGATCGAGGGCATTCCGGTCGACGTCGAGGTCGACATCGGAAGCGGTCTGCCCGCGTTCAACATCGTGGGTCTGCCGGACACCGCCGTGCAGGAGGCGCGCGAACGCGTGCGCGCGGCGGTGAAGAACGCGGGGTTCGAGTTCCCCCTCCGCCGGATCACGGTGAACCTCGCGCCCGCCGACGTGCGCAAAGAGGGGCCGCTCTACGACCTCCCGATCGCGGTCGCTGTCCTTGTCGCTTCCGGGCAGATTCCGAACCACTACGCGGAGGCCGCGCTCATCGGCGAGTTATCGCTCGACGGGCGGCTGCGCCACGTCGCCGGTGTGCTGCCGTTCGCCGCGATGTGCGCCGCCGAGGGCTTCTCGGCGGCGGTCGTGCCGCACGAGGACACGGCGGAGGCGGGCCTCGTCGGTGGGTTGCGCGTCCTCGGCCTCGAGACGCTGAAGCAGCTGAAAGATCCGCCCGAGCGCTGGCCCGCGCCGCTGCCACCCACCGCGTGTGAGGCGCCGATGGAGGTGCACGACCTCGCGACGGTGCAGGGCCAGGAGCACGTGAAGCGCTCGCTCGAGGTGGGCGCTGCTGGTGGACATAACGTGCTGATGCAGGGCCCGCCGGGCTCGGGCAAGACGCTCCTCGCGAGGGCGTTGCCAGGCCTCCTCGCGCCGCTGTCGCCCGGCGAGACGATCGAGGTATCGAAGATCTATTCGGTGGCGGGGCTGCTGAGCCGCGAGAACCCGTTGCTACGCGACCGGCCGTTCCGGTCGCCGCACCACACGATCTCGCACGCAGGCCTCGTGGGCGGCGGGAGCAGCATCCGTCCGGGCGAGGTTTCGCTCGCGCACCGGGGCGTGCTCTTCCTGGACGAGTTCCCGGAGTTTTCGACGAACGCCCTCGAGTCGATGCGTGAGCCGCTCGAGTCGGGCGCGGTGACGATCTCGCGGGCGCGCGGGTCGGTGACGTTCCCGGCGCGCTTCCTCCTCGTAGCCGCGATGAATCCGTGCCCGTGCGGGTACTACGGCGACTCCGTGAAGGCGTGTACGTGCCCGGAGTCCTCCGTCTCCCGCTACCAGCGGCGCGTCTCCGGGCCCCTGATGGACCGCATCGACCTCTTCTCGGACGTGCCGCGGGTCGACCTGAAGGAGCTCACCGGGGAACCCTCCGGGGAGCGCTCCGAGGTGGTCCGTGCGCGTGTCGTCGAGACCCGTGCGCGGCAAGCGGCGCGGTTCCGCGGCACCCGCCTCATCACAAACTCCGAGATGGGGCCGAACGAGGTGCGGGAGTACTGCCAGGATGCGCTCGTACCCGAGGCTCAGCCGCTGCTGCAGGGGGCGATGCAGCAACTCGGGTTGTCCGCGCGGGCCTTCCACCGCGTCCTGAAGGTCGCGCGGACGGTCGCAGACCTCGCGGGCTCCGACCGTATCGAGGCGACACACCTCGCCGAGGCGATCCAGTACCGCCGTCGTGGGGCGGACTAGCCCACCGGCGTCCGGTGATGCCAGCACTCGACGCCCTCGAACCCCAGGAGCGTAACGTCGTCGCCGCGCTCTGCTCCGAGCTTGCGGGCGACCGCCTTCGAGCGTTCGTTGGCCGGGAAGATGAAGCTCACGAGCTCGCCGAGGCCGGTGCCGATGCGTGCCCAGTCGAGGACGGCGCGACACGCCTCGGGCGCGTAGCCGCGCCCCCAGAACGGCTGGTCGAGCGCGTACGCGAGTTCGGGGCCGGGCCAGTCGTACGGATGGAGGATGCCCGCGCGGCCGGCGAACTGACCGGACGCGACCTCCTCGACCGCGAACGACCCGTAGCCGCGCAGCGCCCACTGGCCGAGGCCGCCCGCCATCGCCGCCCACGTCTCGGATCGCGTCCTGGTCTCGCCGGTGCCGAGGTAGCGCATCACCTCAGCGTTCGCCTGCATCGCCGCGTAGGCGTCGAGGTCGTCGGCGTTGAACGGCCGCAGCACGAGCCGCTCCGTCCGGAGCGTCGGGATGTCGATGATCGCCACGGCTGCTCCTCTCCTCCGCCCGTCGCATCGTAGCGACGTGCGCAGGGTCACTACGATCCCGCGCATGGACCAGTTGCGCCCCTTCCGGATTGAGTTCACTCCCCGCGCCGTCGAGGACCTCAAGCGCCGCCTCGCTTCGACGCGATGGCCGGACGTGGGCTGGGACACCGGCTGGACCACGGGCGCGAATGACGCGGTCCTCCGCGACCTCGTCGCGTACTGGGCGCGCGAGTACGACTGGCCGGCATGGCAGGCGCGCCTCAACCAGCGGTCGCACATCCGCGGCCCCGACGAGGACGGCGAGATCCACGCGATGGTCTCGCTGGGGTCTGCGGCGCGGTTCCCGATCATGCTCATCCACGGCTGGCCAGGCTCGTTCGTGGAGCACCTCGAATCGTCGCGCCTCCTCGCCGAGCGCGGGTTCGATGTCGTCGTGCCGTCACTTCCCGGCTTCGCGTTCTCGGAGCCGGCGAGGGCGCCCGGAATGTCGCCGGAGCGGATCGCGGACCGCCTCCATGAATTCATGCTCGCGCTCGGCTACGAGCAGTACGGGGTGCAGGGGGGCGACTGGGGTGGCTGGATCGCGCCGCTGATCGCCCGCCGCCACCCGGAGTCCGTCGTCGGCGTCCACGTGAACTTCGCGATGGCCCCCGCCCCGGACGACCCCACGGACGAGGAGCGCGCCTTCCTTGAGTACCGCGCCCGGTTCGAGCGGGTGGAGACGGGGTACTCCTGGATCCAGCGCAGCAAGCCGCAGACGCTCGGGTACGGCCTCACCGACTCCCCGGTCGGGCTGCTCGCGTGGATCCTGGAGAAGTTCTGGGGGTGGTCCGACCACAGCGACGACCTCTGGGAGTCGATCGACCGCGACCTCTTCCTGACGAACGTGATGGTCTACTGGCTGACCGGATCGATCACCTCCGCCGCGCGCATCTACTCCGAGCGGGACCGGACGCCTCGCGCGCTCGAACGCCTCGAGGTGCCCGTGGGATACGCGAGGTACCCGAAGGAGCCGTGGGCCGCGCCGCGGTCGATGGTCGAGCGCGCGTACAACATCGTGCACTACGCCGAACCACCGCGGGGTGGGCATTTCGCCGCGTTCGAGGTGCCCGAGCTGTTCGCTGACGATGTCGCACAGTTCTTCCGGCGGCTCCAGTGACCCGCGACGACCTCGACCTGCTGGTGGCATTTCATGCGTGGCAGGGGACGGCGCTGCTCGATGCGGCGGGCCTCGTCCCGGAGCAGGAGCTCCATGCCACCGCGCTGAACGAGGGGACGATCTTCGACGCGCTTCGGCACGTGCTGGACGTGAACTTCTCCTGGCGCCGAGCCGCCGAGGGGTTGCCTGATCCCGGGCTCGTCTGGGACGTCGAACCGCTCGAGGACTTTGGGCGTGTGCGTGCCTTCTGGCTCGCCGAGGACGTCCGACTGAACGGCCTCGTCGCCGGCTGGACCGACGCCGACCTCGATCGGCTGATCGTGCCGCCGTGGCGCGAGGAGCCGTTCAAGCTCTGGCAGATCGTGATGCACATCGTGACGCACCAGTCCGACGCCGCGGCTCAGATCGGCTGGGCGCTCACGCGCCTCGGGCAGTCGCCGGGTGAGATCGGGTTCATGCAGTACGTGAACACGCACCGCGCGGCGGCCGGCCTGTAGGGGCCGCCGGCGTGCTCGATTGTTCCCCGCGGAATCGCGTCGATACACTGCGAAGGACGCCCCCGTAGCTCAGGGGATAGAGCACTGGCCTCCGGAGCCAGGGGCGCAGGTTCGAATCCTGCCGGGGGTACCACTGTTCAATCTCGCGTACCGGGCGACCGTCGTCGCCCTCAAGCAGGCGCCCGTCGATCTCGATCGTGAGCGCGCCGAGGGCGTCACGGACCGGTCTGGCGCACGGAGGCCTCTTGGGTAGGGACAACCGCAGAGAACGACGTGAGCTTGCGCGGCGCCAGCGCCGGCAGGGCTCCAGCGAGCCGCCGCTGTCGCAGGTCGAGTTCCCCGGCATCATGGGCTGGATGCGGCGCCACGGCCGGGTCCTGTTCCTGTTCGGCATCGTCCTCATGATCCTCAGCGTCGGCGCCGGGGCGTTCGCGTCCAACCTCACCCCGAACGAGATCGACGAGCCCGATCCGACCGAGACAGCGGCGCCCACCGACACCGCGGAGGCCACCCCGACCCAGGAGGTCATCAACCGCCAGTACTCGGCGGTGCCTGCGATGGCCCTCGAGGACGGGATTGATTACCAGGCCGTGGTCCGCCTCGAGAACGGCGGCGAGATCACCATTGACCTGCTGGAAGACGAAGCGCCGGTGACGGTGAACAACTTCGTCTTCCTCGTGCAGAACCGGTTCTACGAAGGGCTCACCTTCCATCGCGTCCTGCCGGGATTCGTCGCGCAGGGCGGCGACCCGGCCGGCACCGGCAGCGGCGGGCCGGGCTACTACCTCACGGGCGAGAGCAACACGATCACGTTCGAGCGGGGCGCGCTGGCGATGGCGAAGTCGGCCGCCGGCGTGAGCGGCTCCCAGTTCTTCATCACCACCGGCCCCACGCCCCACCTGAACGGCGAGTTCACCGTCTTCGGGTGGGTCACGGCGGGCATGGGCGTGGTGGACGGCCTGACGCCCCGCAACCCGGAGGCGTCCGGCCAGTCGCGCGGCGACGTCATCGCGGGCATCGACATCATCGAGGTGGAGAAGCCCACACCAGAAGAGACACCCGAGACGACGCCGGACGCGACTGCGACCGGCGAGTCGACGGGGACGCCCTCGGCGACCCCGAACCAGTAGCCGGAGGATCAGATGGCGACCCAGTATGACGCTCCCCCCGAGATGGTGATCGACACGAGCAAGGCCTACTCGGCCCTCGTCGAGACGAACCGTGGCTCGTTCACCATCGAATTGCTGACGGACGTGGCGCCGAAGACGGTGAACAACTTCGTCTTCCTGGCGCGTGAGGGCTTCTACAACGGCACCACGTTCCACCGCGTGATTCCCGGCTTCGTCGCGCAGGGCGGCGACCCGACCGGCACGGGCCGAGGTGGCCCGGGCTACCGCTTCGAGGACGAGCTGACGCCGACGCCCTTCGTGGAGGGCATCGTCGGCATGGCGAACGCCGGGCCGGGCACGAACGGCTCGCAGTTCTACATCATGCTCGGTGACGCGCCCCATCTGACGAACCGCTACACCGCGTTCGGGCGGATCACGGAGGGGATGGACGTCGTCCAGGCCCTCCGGCCCCGCAATCCGGAGGCGGACCGGGAGCCCGGTGACCAGATGGTCACGGTGACCATTACCGAGGCGTAACCGGTCGCAGGTACGGAACCGGGCGTCTCCGCCGATATTTACGGTGGAGGAGACGCCTGATGCCCGAACTTTCAGATGTCCGGGTCCTGGTGACCGGCGACGATGAGGCGGATCTCACGCTCGTCCGCGCCGGCCTCGTCTTGCCCTCCGAGGTGGCGCAGGGGCTCAGCCTGGCCGTCGCGGCGATGCGGATGCGCGAGTTCGGCGTGCTGATCGCCGACGTCCGCTCGGCTCAGGACGCGCTCGCGCTCCTGCGTGCGGCACGCCGAGGGCGTCCCGCCACCCGCGGGATCGTCCTGATCCCCGCCGACCATGACGCGCAGGCGGAGGGCTGGGAGCTCGTGGCCCGCGCGGCCTTCGCCATGGTGCGCCACCCCCTGGAGGTCGATTCGTTCGGCCGGCTCATGGACGAGGCGCGCCGCGACTACATCGCGGAACTTCGGGGCTTCACGTCCTCGATCGCGCCCGCAGACGACGACTCTGACGACTCCGAGGGCACCCGATGGCTCATCGCGGAGCGCCGGCTCGCGGCCGTCCTCCGTCGTACCGTGACGCGCTGGTCGACTCGCTCGCAGGGCGGGGTGGACGTCGCCGTGCTCCGGGGCGTGGAAGCGGTCGCGGAGGCGGCCCGCGCGGCGAACGCCTCGCCGGAGGTGCTCCTGGCGATTGCCGACGCGCTCAGTGCAGAGAAGGTGGGAGAGAAGGGTGAGGCGGCCTAGGACGCGTCAGCGCGGGCCGCGATGCGGTCCCGCGACGCCTTGCGTTCCACGGCGGCCATGATCCCGAAGGACGGCACGAAGAACGCGAACGCGGCAAGTGATGCCAGCCACCAGCCACCGATCAGCATGAGCAGACCGATGGCGAGCGAGAAGGACATCCCGAGGATCGAGCCGATCCGGGCGACGAGGACGTAGGGAGGTATTCCGTCAGGCATGAGCTTCAACGGGATTCTAGCAACGGGGCGTGGCCGGGACAACGGACCGGTCGATGAGCGGGGCGCAGGCGCCGCTCGACGTGTTGTTGCGTTCGCGGGTCGAGGCTCGCGGCCCCTGGTGCTCTTCCTCCTGGCGCTGCCGTTCCTCCTCCCGCTGGCGGGCGCTACCTTCCACTTCGAACTCGTCGCCCTCGGCGTGATCTACCTCGTGACCAGCGAGGCAGAGGGACGGATGGCCGACCGCGTCAGTCGCGGGCACCGCCTGGCGGTGCGCGTGGCCTTCCGGCCCCTGTACGCGCTGCTGGTGGTGGTCGCTGCGGCGTTCGTCGTGCACTGGCCGTGGGTCGCGCCCGTGCTCCTCGCGGCATTGGTCGCCCACGCTGCGCTCTGGCTGAGGTCGTGGGGCAGCCTCGTCGTCGCCGCGACCGCATCGGTCGCGAACATCGCGGCGAGCGTGCTCTGCGGCATGGTGATCGATAGCAACGCCACGACCGAGGGCGTCTACGGCCTTCCGGAGGCGCTCCTGATCTCCTTCGTGGGCCTCCCGCTGCTGACCGTCGTCCTCGCGTCGCGGGCCGCGGAGACGCGCACCGGCCGGCGGATGCTGCAGGCACATGCCGAACGGCTGCGCGCGGCGCGCGACGAACTCCAGCGCTCCCAGCAGCAGCTCCAGCGCTGGAACCGCGAACTCAACACCGAGGTCGACCGCCAGACGCACGCGCTGGACGAGCGCAACCGTTACCTCTCGATCATCAACGCGGTCTCGTTCGCCCTCGCCGAGCCGATGGACGACGGGCGCACGCTTGAGCGGGCCGTGCGACTCGTCGCGCGGCTGCTCGGCGTCCGTGCGGCGCAGGCGTACACGCGTCCGCGGGGCGTCGAGGTCATCGACCTCTTCGTCACGGTCGCGCCGGAGGACCTGCACGCCCCCCGGCTGCCGGAGGCCGTCCTGCTGGAGGTCGCCCGGACCGGCCGGCCCGTCTCGTCCGCACACCCGGAGGCGGTCGCCTCGATCGACGCGGCGCCGCTGCCGGACCTGGGCGAGCCGTACCACGTGGTGCCGCTCGTCGCGAAGGGCCGCGTGCTTGGGTCGTTCGCCCTCATCGGGACGGGGTCGCTCCGCGACGACGACGACGGGCGTCACCTGCTGCTGCTCGTCGGACGCGAGATGGGCGTCGCCCTGGAGAACGCGCGCCTCTACCGCGAGGCGATCGAGAAGGCCGCGCGCGAGGAGTTCCTGACCGAGGTCACGCGCCTGCTGAACAGTTCCGGCCGCGGCGAACGCGCCCTCCCGGCCGTCCTCGACCTCCTGCTGAAGAACACGGCCGCCTCTGAGGCGGTGCTCGTCTCGCTGCCCGAGGGCTCCCGCGACGTGGTCGTCGCCGGTAGCGCCTGCGAGGGGGGCGGCGAGTCGCGCCTCGAGGGGCTCGGGCGGTCGCTCATCGGCATCGTCGTCGACCGTGCCCGTCCGATGGTGCTCGGCGTGGGGGGCGAAGCGCCGCTGTCGGACCGCCTCGCGGCCGAGGGCTACACCACGCTCGCCATCGCGCCGATCCTCACCACCCGCGGGAGCCTCAGCCCGGAGGCGACTGCCGGTCCACGCGAGCACCACGAGGACGCCGCCGTGCGGGCTACGCCGTCGCTTGCCGGCGCACTCATCGTCGGCGTGACCGCGGACGAGGAATGGGACGGGCCGCAGACTGACCTGCTCGAACGGGTGACGGACATCGTCGCCCGCCGGGTACAGGCCGACGAGTTCGTCGCGGTCCAGCAGCAGCGCATCCGGGAGCTCACGGGCCTCGCGGAGGTCGCGCGGACCATGCAGTCCGGCGCCGACGTCGAGCGGCTGTACAACGGCTTCGCGCTCGCCCTCCAGCGGTTGCTCCCGTACGAGGCGCTCTATGTCCCGCGCCTGGACGACCTGGGCGAGGTCACGGAGGTCCCGAGTTACGGATCCCGCGGTCGCCCGATCGAGGCGCCCCCGCACCATCGCGGCGACTCCCGGCACCCGTGGTTCGCCCTCCGCGCGCCCCTCCTCTGGCGGCGGGGCGATGCCGATCCGCCGGGGTTCCTGCCGGCCGATACCCGATACGCGGTGGTCGTGCCGATGCGCCCGAAGGGCCAGATGCTCGGGCTCGCGGTCGTCACTCTGACCCGGCTGATCCGCGAGGATCAGCTGCGCATCGTCGAGCAGGCTGTGGAGCAACTCTCGCTCGCCCTCGACGGCGCGGCGCTGTACCAGCAGGCGACGGAGCGCGCGTCCCACATCCAGGCGTTGAGCAACCTCGCGCGCATCGTGGCGTCCGTGGTCAACCTCCGCGAGGCGTTCTCCGCCTTCTCCGAGGAGGTCCGCTGGCTGATCCCGTTCGACCGCTCCGTCATGTTCCTGCTGGACGAGGCCGAGCAGCGCGTGGAGCCCTATGCGACCTACCCGGACGTCGATGAGCGTTCCGGTTCCGCACCCCTCGTGAGGTCGCTCGCGAGCGTGCCGATCGAGAGCGGCACGGCGGTGACGTTCCGCCGCGACGATGCCCGCTTCGCCGACCTCGATTGGAGCCTCCTCGGCGAGGACGTCCGCGAGGTGGCCGCGGTGCCGGTACGCCAGGGCAGCCGCACCTCCGCCGTCTTCGCGCTCGTGTCGAACACCTATGGCTCCTACGGTGCCAGTGAGCTCTCGGCGCTGGACGAGGTCGCCGGCCTGCTTGCGGTCACCATCGAACGGCTCCGCCTCTACGAGCACGCCGACCACAGCGCGAAGCACGACCTGCTGACCGGACTCCCGAACTACCGGTACCTCCAGGAACGTCTCGGCGACCTCCGCAGCGGCATCTCGCGGTCGGGACGTTCGGCGCTCCTCGTGGTGGACATGGACAGCCTGAAGCTGTTCAACGACACGCTGGGCCACGAGGTAGGCGACCGCGTCATCCAGACGGTGGCGGGTGTCCTGCGCGCGGCCTGTCGACAGGAGGACTTCGTCGCCCGCACCGGTGGGGACGAGTTTGTGATCCTCATGGAGGACGCCGACACCGACGTCGCCGTGGCCGTCGCCGACCGCGTCCACGCTGCCCTCGCCGAGGCCCACCGCGAGATCGATGGCGCGCCCACGCGCATCGCGGTCTCCGTCGGGGTCGCGGTCGCGCCCGACGATGCCACGTCCACGGCGGACCTGCTGCATGCCGCCGACCAGGCGATGTACGAGGCGAAGTTCGCCGGCGGACAGCGGACACGGACGGTCAGTGAACGGGTGGACGTCGTCGAACCGCTCGCCCTCCGTGCACGCGGGACGCGCCTCGCGGACACGCTCATCCGTGCGCTGGTTGCCGGCGCGAGCCAGGACGAGATCCGGGCGCTCTCCCTCGCCCAGCGGTGGGCCGGGGCGGTCCTCGGCCGGGTCAACCTCCCGCCGGAGTACCTCCCGGAGTTGCGCCTCGTACTCGCGGGCGACGCGTCCGCTCGCTTTTCGACGCCCCGGAACGACCGCGACCAGCTGCTCGCGCGGCACCTCGTGACCCAGGTGCGTCGTGAATGGGACGAGATCGAGGACATCGAGGTCCGCGAGCCGCTGGGTGTCCTCGCGCAGGTGCTCCTCGAGACGGCCTGGCTGCGGATCCCTGCGCCGGAGGGCGAGGGCTGCGGAGCGGAGGAAGCGCTGGAGCGGGTCGGGCAGCGATTCCCGGACGCCACGCTCCTCCCGATCTGGCCCGTGATCGTGGAGGCCGTGCGCGCGACCGGCGAGCGACGGAAGCGCCAGGCCGCGTAGGACCGTCCTGGGCGTCCGTATCCCCTCGTATGCTCATCGCCGAGCGAGGAGCGAGTGCATGCCGAACGACGTCAGACGCGAGACCTCGATGGCGCTGGACGCCGTACGTGCCGGTCTGA
Source organism: uncultured Dehalococcoidaceae bacterium (assembly GCA_964414675.1). Classification (GTDB taxonomy): domain Bacteria; phylum Chloroflexota; class Dehalococcoidia; order UBA2979; family UBA2979; genus W-Chloroflexi-9. Next base: position 27,464 of record CAYPYF010000004.1, on the reverse strand, counting down.
AGATCGCCCTGGGCCGCGTGGGGGCCAGTCAGGTCACCTTCAAGGGAGAGCGCGACCTGGTGACGGCAACCGATGTGGCGGTTGAGGACGCAGTGCGCGCGGCTCTGTCCGAGGCGGGCCTGCCCGTGATCGGCGAGGAGCGTGGCGGTGACCTCCCCGAGGAGGGCGCGTACTGGCTCGTCGACCCGATCTGCGGGACGAGGAACTTCGCCTCGGGTATGCCGCTGTTCTGCGTCAACGTCGCCCTGGTCGAGGGTGGCGAGGTCTCTGCCGCTGCCGTCGGCGATCCGTCCACCGACGAGATCCTCTACGCGGAGCGCGGCCGAGGCGCCTGGGTGATCCGGTCAGGGACCGCGCACCCCCTCGTGACAGGCGTCGACAGCGAGACGATCGTGATCGACGACGCCCGATCGCAGGCGGACCGACGGGAACATGCCGCGCGGTTCATGGCAGATGCGACCCGGGCCGACCGCTGGGACGTGCGGGCCTTCGGGACGACGCTCGCCCTGCCCTACGTCGCGACCGCCCGGGTCGCCGCGTACGCGGTGTTCCGCGTCCCCAGCCTGCACGGCGCGCCGGGGAACCTCCTGGTGAGCGAGGCTGGCGGCACGGTCTCGGACATCGATGGGGAGCCATGGACGGTTGAGTCGGACACCATGCTCGCGGCCGCCTCGCAGGCGCTCCACGAGGAACTGCTTGCCATGGTCCACGCGACGAGGCCCTAGCGGTCGAGGAATGGTCGGGGCGCGCGGATTCGAACCGCGGGCCTCTGCGTCCCAAACGCAGCGCTCTGCCAGGCTGAGCTACGCCCCGACGACCAACCGGACGGTTACATCATTGCGCTGAGTGGGCTGGAAACGCCAGTTGCGGCCCAGACAGTTGTAGGGCGACCGACTCAGTCGCGCCGGCGCGCCACGCCGCGGATCTCGTCGACACAGGTGACGCCCTCGGCGTCGCACCAGGCCTCGAACTCATCGAGGATGCGCCAGGGCGCGCTGGGGTCGAGGAAGGTCGCGGTGCCGATCTGGACGGCGGTCGCGCCGGCCATGACGAACTCGACCACGTCGAGCCCGCTCATCGCGCCGCCCGAGGCCACGACGGGGATGTCCACGACCGACGAGGCGAGGTAGACGTTCCGGAGTGCCACTGGCTTCACGGCGGGGCCGGAGAGCCCTCCGAATCCCGTCGCGAGGACCGGGCGCCGGCGCTTCACGTCGATCGCCATCGCGGGGATGGTGTTCGAGACGGTGATGGCCTGCGCACCCGCGTCGGCGACGGCCTCCGCGATCGGGCGGATGTCGGAGACGCTCGGGGTGAGTTTCACGATCTGCGGGAGCGAAGACTTCGCCGCGACCTCGCGGACGACGGCCGCGGCCTGCGATGGCACCTGTCCGAACTCGAGGCCCCCGGCCTCCACGTTCGGGCAGGACACGTTCACCTCGAGGCCGGCGACGCCGGCCACGCCCTCGAGGCGTGCCGCGAGCGTGCCGTACTCCTCCAGCGTCTCGCCCATGATGTTGACGATGACCGGGACGTCCCACCGCTCCCAGAGGGGAGCCAGCGTCTTTATGAGGGCGCTGACGCCCACGTTCTGGAACCCGATGGAGTTCAGCATCCCCGCGGGGGTCTCGGCCGTCCTCGGCGTGGCGTTGCCGCGACGCGGGCGCAGGGTGGTGCCCTTGGAGACGAGCGCGCCCAGCAGGCTCACGTCGTAGTGCTTCGCGATCTCGACGCCGTTCGAGAACGTGCCGGACGCGGTCATGATCGGATTGCGGAGACGCAGCTCCGTCTTGTGGTGGGGGGCGAGGTTGACCGTGAGGTCCATGCGACTCCTCGATGGGGTGTCCATCGTACCGCCGGCCGGGCTACGGGGCAGGCGCGGCGGGGGCATGCGACGAAGAGGGGCGGTGCCTTGCGGCACCGCCCCTCTGATCACCCGGAGGTGAGGCCGACCAGCGGGTGAGTCCTAGGACTCGTCCGCCAGCGAGTACTCGTCCACCTTCGACGAACGCGTCGGGCGGGCGAGGTCGTTGCGGAGGGTGTTCGTCTGCTCCCACATGACCTGGTCGGTCGAGTTCGCGAACTCCTTGGTGGCACCACAGCGCTTGCAGACGCCGGTGCTCTCGCGGCCGTTCGGAGTCTCGATCAACCAGTGGTGGACACAGTTGCCCTTCGCCACGGGCTTCGTTTCAATCTGTTCAGTAGTCGTCATAACCGGTCTCAGTTCCTTCATGGCGGTGACGACACCCCGCAGGGTGCAGCCTGTCGTCGCCTCCGCGCCGTAGCGGCCATTGAGGGCCGCACCGAACCTGCACGTCCAGCCCGCAGATCATCCAAGCCAACGGCGTAGCGGGTCAATGTGTGGGTGTTAAGCAACTGCTGCGTTTCGATAATTCGCAGTGAAGTCCGCATCACAGAACCCGTTTATCGCCGTTTCGCCCTAGCGGGACGGCTCCCTATACTCGATGTGCCGGGCATTCTGGCCGCTCTCGTGTGCGACCCCCTATACCCGTCAGACACCACCCGCTGAGCGCCCAGCAGGCCTGTGTGCCCAGATAACGCTCGGGACGCTCTGATGGTTCCCCAGCCTCCTCCGGTTGGCTGTGCAGGACCGGCCGCCGAGGGGCGCGGCACGTAGTTACTTGACGTAAGGATTCGCAACTATGGTCGAACAGGCTGCCGTACTCACGGCGCTCAAGACCGTCAACGACCCAGAACTTCACCGGGACATCGTCTCGCTGAACATGGTCCGGAACCTCTCCATCGAGGGGGATCGCGTGGCCATGGAACTCATCCTCACCACCCCCGCCTGTCCGCTCCGCGAAACCATCGACACGGATGTCCGCGCTGCGCTCGCCCCGCTCGGTATCCAGGAGATCGCGATCGACTGGGGCGCCGAGGTGCGCTCGACCACCCGCGAGGGCGGCCCGAAGCCGATCACCGGCGTCCGGAACGTGATCGCGGTCGCCTCCAACAAGGGCGGCGTCGGGAAGTCCACCGTCTCCGTGAACCTCGCGGTCACGCTCGCGAGGCTCGGTGCGTCGGTCGGACTGCTGGACGCCGACATCACGGGCCCGAACATCCCGACGATGCTCGGCATCGAGGGCGGCATCCTCTCCTCCGGTGAGCAGGGCCTGAGGGCGATCGAGGCGCACGGCATCAAGGCCGTCTCGCTCGGCTTCGTCCTGCCGCCCGGCACGCCCGTCGTCTGGCGCGGCCCGATGATCGGGTCCGGTGTCCGCCAGCTGATGCACGATGTCGACTGGGGCGAGCTGGACTACCTGATCGTCGACCTGCCCCCGGGGACGTCTGACGCGTCGATGAGCATGGCGCAGGAGGCGCTGATCGCCGGCGCCGTCGTCGTCTCGACGCCGTCCAAGGTGTCCGTCGAGGATGCTTCCAAGGCCGTGGGGATGTTCGACCGCCTCGGCGTCCCGATCTTCGGCGTCATCGAGAACATGAGCAGCGACATCTTCGGGCGGGGTGGCGCACGTGAGGCGGCCGAGGCCCTCGGCGTCGAGTTCCTCGGCGAGGTGCCGCTGTCCGCAGCTGTCCGCATCGGCGGCGACACCGGTCGTCCCGTCGTCATCGCTGAGCCGGAGTCCGAGCAGACTCTGGCGTTCATCCACCTGGCCGAGCAAGTGGCCGCGCGCTGCTCCGTCCTCCAGTTTGCCGGAGAGGCAGGCGCCCTGTGACCCCACCCGAACCCATCATGGACGCGTCCGACGAGGGCAGTGCGCCCCGGTCGCGGCGGCTCGACTCCATGATCGCCGGCCGCCGGCGGGCCTCTGACGCACCGGCCGTGCGACGCTCCTCGACCTCCGAGGACGACGAGAAGCCCGCTCGTACCCCTCGCCCCGCACGCGCCGCACGTCCGGCCCCTGCTGCCGAGGAGTCCGAGGACGCACCGAAGCGCCCCCGCCGTCCGGCTGCTGCCGAGGGCGACAGCGACGTGGACGGCGACGAGAAGCCGCGGGTCCGCCGCAGCCGCCGTGGCGGCCGCGGGCGCAGCCGCTCCGAGGACGACGCGCCAGCGTCGACCGATGACTCCGCCGAAGCGGTCGAGGAGCCAGAAGACACGACCGTGGTCGAGGAGAAGCCCAAGCCGCGGACGCGCCGGGCGGCGGCTCCCGCCGCCGACGGCGACCTCAGCGCGCTGCAGGAGGCCGTCGCGCGCCAGGAGGCGATGCTGGCCGAGCTGCGCGAGGGCATCGAGCACCTCGGTACCCGGATCGTGTCCAGCGGCTACCGCCCGCGTGTCGCCGTCTTCGTCGACGTCCCCAACCTGATCTACGGGTACGAGGGCGACGGCTCCCTGAACATGGGCAAGCTGCTCAAGATGATCACCGAGGGCCGCGACCTGGTCCGTGCGACGGCGTACTCGCCGGTCTCGGACGACCCGCGCGAGCCCGTCGAGCAGCAGCGCTTCGTCGCTCCGTTCGTCCCGCACGAGTACCGCATCGTCACGAAGCCCCTCAAGCGCTTCTCGGACGGCTCGATCAAGGGCAACTTCGACGTCGAGATGGCCGTCGACATGGTGATGATGGCGGACCGCGTGGACGTCATCTGCATCGTCTCCGGGGACGCGGACTTCGCCCGCGCCGTCGAGGTGGTGCAGCAGAAGGGCGTCCGCGTCGAGGTCGTCGCCTTCGCTGGGAGCACCTCGATCGAGATGCGCGCGATCGCAGACCACTACTTCGAGCTCGACCGGGTCGTCAGGCAGATCCTGTAACGCAGATCCTGAGGCGGAGCGCGTCCTGAACCCAACGAGGCGGCCGACCGGCCGCCTCGTTGCATGCCCGACGGTTGGTCGGGCCGGTCAGTCGTCGTCCTCGGACGGCGGGTCGAGCCATGGGGCCTCGCTCCGCCCGCCGCGGCGCGGGGCGGGGCCGCTGACCATTGCGTCGCCGCTCGCGAGGCTCGCGACGAAGGCGCCACCCATGAGCCCGAGGCCGACGCAGAGCACCCACCCGAGGATCGTCGGCTGCGTGTCGACGACCGTGGCTGCCGCCGCGATCCCGATGATGAGGCCGAGGGGGATGGGGAGTAGCGAGGGCTGGAGCAGCCGTCTCACGCGTAGAGGTCTCGGAGGTCGAACATCGGGCCGTCGTGGCAGACGAGCTTCACGCCGCCCTTGCGGGGGAAGACGGCGCACGAGTAGCAGATGCCCAGGCCACAGGCCATGCGCGCCTCCAGGAGGCCCTGCACGGGCTTGTTGGTGCCACTGTCGCGCGTGACGTTGTACAGCGCCTCGAACATCGGCTCCGGGCCGCAGGCGAACGCCTGGTCGCACCAAGAGAGGAGGCGCTCGAACGGCGCGGTCACGCGCCCCGTCTCTCCGAGCGAGCCGTCCTCGGTCGCGACGATGAGTTCGACCTCGGACGGGAGGAGGGTCGCCGGGTAGATCTGGGCGGCGCTGCGTCCGCCGAGCACCATCGTGACCTCGCGGCCCTGCGCGACGAGGGCGTCCGCGAACCACACGAGCGGCGCGACCCCGATCCCGCCACCCACCAGCAGCATCTTCTGGACGCGCGCGCGAGGTTCGAAGCCCCGTCCGAGCGGGCCGACCATCCGCACCTCGTCGCCCACGCGACGCTGCGAGAGCCACTCCGTCCCACGGCCCACGACATCGAAGAGGATGGCGAACTCGGGGCCGTCCGCGCCCTCGCGCAGCCGGTAGATCGAGAACGCCCGCCCGAGCAGCGGGTCGAACGACTCGCCGGCGTAGGCCATGACGAACTGCCCGGGGACCGCCGATGCAAGGTGGTCGGGGCGCTGGAACCACACGGCGTGGGTGTCGCCGTAGAGGCGCACGCTCTCCGTGACCTCGGCGACGAACGACCTCACGGGGTGACCTCGGCGGCGAGCAGCAGCGGAGCGACCTCGGTGAGTGAATGCACGATGTGCGTCGCGCCATCGGCACGGAGGTGCTCGGCGTCGCGGGATCCGACCAGGCCGATGATGACTGCGACCCCGGCGTCACGCGCACAGATCATGTCGAACTCCGTGTCGCCGACGAAGGCCGCGTCCGAGGGCGCCACGCCGAGCTTCCGGAGGGCGGCGTGGGCGGCCTCGGGCAGCGGCTTCGGCGCTCCGGACTCGCGGCCGTGGATGACCTCGAAGTGCCGGTTCCAGCCCTGGATGCCAGTCATCAGGTGCGCGCCTTCGTCGCGCTTGTTGGTGACCACGGCCAGCCGCACGCCGGCAGCACGCAGCGCCTCGAGGAGCGCGCCCGCACCATCGTGGGGCGGGGTCCGCTGGATGTAGTCCGCGTGATAGAGGCGGACATAGTCCTCGTTCACCGCGTTCGCCACCTCCTCGCTGACGCCGTAGATCTCCTCGACCAGGATGTTCATCGGCGCGCCGATGAACGGGATGATCTGCTCGGCGGTGGCGTCCAGGCCGTGGAGACGGGCGGCCTCCGCCATCGCCTCGGCGATCGTCGGCAGGGAGTCGACGAGCGTCCCGTCGAGGTCGAAGAGCACCGCCTTCACGCGCGGCGTGACGGTCATGCGCGGATCCCGTCGCGGTACTCCAGCAACGGCGCCACCTCGTAGTCGCCGGCCACCACGAGCGCCGTGATTGCCGCCGCCGCCGTGTCCATGGAGGTGAAGCAGGGGACGCGCATCTCCGTGGCCGCGCGGCGGATGTGGAACCCGTCGCGGCGGACCTCGGCGCGGCCGCCCTCGATCGTGTTGATGACGGCGCCCACGGTGCCGTCGCGGATGACGTCCACCACGTTGGGATGCCCCTCGTTGAGGCGCTTCGTGACGAGCTGGACCGGCAGCCCGAGCTGCTTGATGAGCGCGGCGGTGCCTTCGGTGGCGAAGAGCGGGCAGCCGGCCTCGTGGAGGAGCCGGAGGAGGGGCGTCGCCTGCGCCTTCGTCTGGTTCGAGATCGACAGGAGGAAGCCCGTGCCGGGACGCACCTCGAGGCCCGAGGCGATCATCGCCTTGCGGACGGCCGGCTCGAAGGTGTGGTCGACGCCCATCACCTCGCCGGTGGACTTCATCTCAGGCCCGAGGAACGTATCGACATCCACGAGCTTCTGCATCGAGAACACGGGGGCCTTCACCGCCACGAGGTTCCGCTCCGGCCACAGGCCGCCCTCGTACCCCTGATCCTTGAGCGACTTGCCGAGCATGATGTTCACCGAGAGCGACACCATCGGCACACCCGTGACCTTCGAGAGGAACGGCACCGTCCGGGACGAGCGCGGGTTCACCTCGATCACGAACACGCCGGGGCCGGTCGGGTCGCTCTCGGGCGCGATCACGAACTGGACGTTCATCAGCCCACGCACCCCGAGGCCGAGCGCCATCCGCGTGGTGTAGTCGACCAGCGCATCGCGCTGCCGCGTCGTGAGGTTCTGCGGCGGGTATACCGCCATCGAGTCGCCCGAGTGCACCCCGGCCCGCTCGATGTGCTCCATGATGCCGGGGATCAGCACCCGCTCGCCGTCGCAGATCGCGTCCACTTCGACCTCGGGGCCGACGAGGAACTTGTCGATGAGCACGGAGCCGGTGTTCTCCGCGAGCGCGGCGGCGAAGTAGCGCACGAGCTCGTTCGCGTCCTGCACCACCTCCATCGCGCGCCCGCCAAGGACGTACGAGGGACGCACGAGGACCGGATATCCGATCGCCTGTGCGGTGCTGAGGGCGTCCTCGAGGTTCGTGACGGCCGTGCCGGGCGGCTGGGGGATGTCGAGCTCGGCGAGGAGCGTGCTGAAGCGCCCGCGCTCCTCGGCGATGTCGATCGCGTCCGCGGACGACCCGGCGATGGGGAGCGCGGCGTTGTGGAGCGGGCGCGCCATGTTCACCGCGGTCTGGCCGCCGAACTGCACGATCGAGGGTGGCGCCTCGCCGCTGTCGCCGGCTTCGTTCTCGAGGAGGTCACGGATCGACTCCTCGTCGAGGGGTTCGAAGTAGAGCCGGTCGGAGGTGTCGAAGTCCGTGGAGACCGTCTCCGGGTTGGAGTTAGCCATGATCGACTCGATCCCGGCTTCTTGCAGCGCGCGCGCGGCGCGTACGGAGCAGTAGTCGAACTCGATCCCCTGCCCGATGCGGATCGGGCCTGAGCCGATCACGAGCATGGACTGGCGTCCGGTCGGCGGCGCCTCGTTCTCGTCCTCGTAGGTGGAATAGAAGTACGGCGTCACGGCGTCGAACTCGGCGGCGCAGGTGTCCACCATCTTGTAGACGGGCCGGATCCCCCACTCGTCGCGAAGCGCGCGCACCTGCGTCGGCAGGCGGTCGGCGAGCGTGGCGATGTCGCGGTCGGCGAACCCCATCCGCTTCGCCTGGCGCAGCAGGGCAGGGTCGAGGTCCTCGGCGAGGAGGCGCTTCTCCATCTCGACGATCCGGGCGAGGCGTTCGACGAACCACGGGTCGACGCCACCACTGCGCTCCGAGATCTCGCTCAGCGGGATGCCTCGGCGGACCGATGCGAGGAGCGCCCAGATGCGCTCGTCGGTCGCGCCCAGGGGAGGCGCGTCCTTCCAGTCCGGCGACTGCCAGAGGATCGAGCGCTGCCCGAACTCGAGGGAGCGGATCGCCTTCTGGAGGGCGGCCTCGAAGGTCCGCTCGATCGCCATGACCTCGCCGGTTGCCTTCATCTGCGTCCCGAGTTGACGGTCGCCGGTGGCGAACTTGTCGAACGGCCAGCGCGGGATCTTCACCACGACGTAGTCGATCGCCGGCTCGAAGGCGGCTGTCGTGCGGCGCGTGACGGAGTTCTCGATCTCGTGGAGGTGCTTCCCGATCGCGATCTTCGCGGCTACGCGCGCGATCGGATACCCGGTCGCCTTCGATGCGAGCGCCGAGGACCGCGAGACGCGCGGGTTCACCTCGATGACGTGGTACGGGAGGACCGGGGCGTCCTCGGCGTCCGGCCAGTCGACGACGTCAGGACGCGGGGCGAGCGCGAACTGCACGTTGCAGCCGCCCTCGATGCCCAGCGCGCGGATGATCTTCAGCGCGCTGTTCCGGAGCATGTGGTACTCGCGGTCGGAGAGCGTCTGCGAGGGCGCGACGACGATGCTGTCGCCGGTGTGGACCCCCATCGGGTCCAGGTTCTCCATGTTGCAGATCGTGATGCAGGTATCGTTGCCGTCCCGCATCACCTCGTACTCCAGCTCCTTCCACCCGAGCAGCGACTGCTCGACGAGGACCTGGTTGATCGGCGACGCGGCGATGCCGCTCTTGCAGAAGCGCTCGTACTCCTCCACGGTCCGGGCGATGCCACCGCCGGTGCCGCCGAGGGTGTACGCGGGCCGGATGATCGCGGGCAGCCCCACCGTGTCGAGGGCGGCCTGGGCCTGCTCCCACGTGCTGACGACCTCGCTCGGCGGGACGGGCTCGCCGATCTCGCGGAGAAGGTCGCGGAACATCTCGCGGTCCTCGGCAAGCTTGATCGTGCGCACGCTGGAGCCGAGGAGGCGGACGTTGTACTTGTCGAGGATGCCGGCCTCGGCGAGCTCGACGGCGAGGTTGAGGCCGGTCTGGCCGCCGAGCGTCGGCAGCAGCGCCTCCGGGCGCTCCCGGGCGATGATCCGCTCGAGGACCTCGACGGTCAGTGGCTCGATGTAGACGACGTCCGCGACGCCCTCGTCGGTCATGATCGTGGCCGGGTTGGAGTTCACGAGGATCGAGCGGATGCCCTCCTCGCGCATGGCCTTGCAGGCCTGCGTCCCGGCGTAGTCGAACTCGGCAGCCTGGCCGATCACGATCGGTCCGCTCCCGATGATCAGGACGGACGTGGGCTTGGCGGGGCGATCAGGGTGCGTGGTAGCGGCCGGCTCCAGTGCGCCGGCGAGATCAGGGCTAGGCGACGTCAGTTGTGGTACCCCCCGCGGTGAGCCGCACCCAGCATCGGGATCTCGGCGACGACATCGATCATTTCGTAGTGGCTGTGCGGCAGGATCGGGAGTCGCGCCAGCTTGGCGTGGGTGACCGAGACATCACCGACCTCGATGTCGCGGAACGGCTCCAGCGCCGTGGCGACCTTCGCGCGATCGCCCTTGCCGGTGAAGTAGCCGATGTCCACGACCGGGATGAACGAGTCGTTCCCGTCCGCGTCGATCAGCGGGTCGTCCTTCATGACCTCCCACACCTTGGGCACGCCGAGCTTCGCGAGGCGGCGCGCCTCTCGGTAGGTGCCGCCATCCTCGACGCCGAGGTAGATACGCTCACCGTCCGCGACGGAGAGCCCGCGCAGCTTGAGGGTGAACGGCTCGATGCGTCGGAGGCGCGGGGCCGCGTTCACGTAGAACGACTCCACCTGCGACCACATGATGTCCGTGGACATCAGGAACCCGCAGCGGACCCAGGTCATGTGCAGCCACTCGGTCGGGACGATGTCCACCTCCGGCAGGCCGCGGAGCACCTCCAGCACCGGCTCCAGGCTGGCGAAGGTGTCGGGCGCCTCGAGCCCGACGGGCTGCAGGAACTCGATCGGGACGCGCCAGCCGAACGAGCGCTGATCCCAGAGCGCCCACCAGTCGGGGAGCGGTCCGGTGCCAGTGACGAAGTCATTCCAGTCACGCTCGCGACGCTCCGCGTACGCCTCGGCGATCGCCTGCGTGTCGGTAGAGGTCATGAGTCGCCGTCCTGGTCTCCGCCCTGGTAGATGGGCAGCTCGAAACTCGTGCCGGGATTGAACAGGGGCACCATCGCGCCGATCGAAGAGAGGTAGGAGAGCGCCGCCTCGTTGTTCTGCGGGAGGCGCGCCTTGATGCGCTTGTAGCCCTTCGACCGCGCGAAGCCGAGGGCGTGCTCGGCCAGCGCCGTGCCGTGGCCCTGGCGGCGGTTCTGTGCGCGCATCCACGTGCCGAAGGTGGCAGCGTCCGGCTCAGCCGAGTTGAAGTCCACCGTGGCGAATCCCAGGATGCGCCCGCGGTCTTCGACGACGAAGAACGCGCCACTGTCGCCCTGGCGGTCCATCCACTGCTCGACCTCCTCGGTCGACTGGGCACGGGCGAACGTGATGGGCGTCGGCTCGCGAAGCAGCTCCGCGATGATCTCCGCGATCTGCGCGGCGTCCTGCCGGGTGCCGCGTCGGATGTCGACGGTCATGGGGATCCTCCTGGATCTTCGCTCTCGTTGCGGCGCTCCGTGGTGAGCCGCGGGATGGACGGACGCCTGCGCTCAGGCGCTCACGCGGTGGTGCGCAAGGATCGCACGGACTCGAGGAACCGGTCGAACAGGTACTCGGTGTCGTTCGGCCCCGGCGAGGCCTCCGAGTGGTACTGGATGGTGAACACCGGTTCCTCCCGGTGTTGCAGGCCCTCCACGGTGCCGTCGTTGAGGTGCACCTGTGACACCTCGATGGCGGCTCCCAGTTTGTCACCATCCACCGCGAACCCGTGGTTCTGCGACGTGATGTGGACGCGCCCGGTGAGCTGGTCCATGACCGGGTGGTTGGCGCCCCGGTGGCCGAACTTCAGCTTGAAGGTATCCGCACCGAACGCGCGGCCGATCACCTGGTGGCCCAGGCAGATGCCCATCACCGGCGTCCGTCCCACGAGCCCCTTCGCCGTGCTTACGACATGGTCGAGGAGCATCGGGTCGCCGGGGCCGGGGGAGAGGAGTACCCCGTCCGGGCGCAGCGAGAGGATCGTCTCCGCGTCGGTGTCGTGCGGGACGGCCGTCACGGTGCAGCCACGGCCGCGCAGGATGCGCATGATGTTGCGCTTCACGCCGAGGTCCAGCACGACGACGTGCGGCGCGCTGCCGTCCGGCGACACGCCGAGGGGTACGCGTGGATCCTCGAAGTCGTAGGCGGCGGGCGTCGAGACGCGCGAGACATAATCGATGCTCGCGTAGTCGGGCTCGGCGTTGAGCCGCGCGAGGGCGGCCTCGGGCGTCTCGGTGCGCGTGATAGTGCCCATCACGACGCCGCGCGAGCGGAGGTGGCGGGTGAGGGCGCGCGTGTCCACCTCCGCGATCCCGGGGATGCCACGCTCGGCGAGGTAGGCGTGCAGCGTCTGGACGGAGCGCCAGTGCGACGGGAGGTCCGTCATCTCGCGCACCACGAAGCCGCGCACCTGGATGTCCGCGCTCTCGTCGGAGAACTCGCTGGTGCCGTAGTTGCCCTGGAGGGGGAACGTCATGCTGAGGATCTGGCCGCGGAACGAGGGGTCGGTCAGGGCCTCCTGGTAGCCGGTCATGGAGGTGGTGAACACCACCTCGCCGGTCGCGTGGCCCTCAGCCCCCACGCCGATGCCCTCGAAGACGCGTCCGTCCGCCAGGACGAGTCGCGCCGGGGGCCTGGTGGTTCCGTTCAGCAGACTCACGCGTTGCCTTCCCGCCGTCACCGTCGCGCTACAGCGCGACCATCCGTTCCGTCTCGTGCACGATGCGGCCGTTCGCGATCGTCGCGACCACCCGGCCCTTCAGCACCTTCCCGCCCAGGGGCGTGTTCTTCCCCTTGGACGCGAACGCCTCCGGGTCCACGGTCCAGGCCGCGTCAGGATCGAGGATCGTGACATCACCGAGGGCGCCCGGCGCCAGCGTTCCGAGTCCCTGGAGGCCAGGGATCTCGTCGAGGCGCCAGGTCCGCACTGGCCCGATGGTCAGGCGTTCGATCAGTGTGGGCAAACGCAGCGTGCCGTCGTGCACCAGCCGCATGCTCAGCCCGAATGCCGTCTCCAGCATCGTGAGTCCCGGCGCAGCGAGGTCGAACTCGATCGCCTTGTCGTTGACGCCGTGGGGGGCATGGTCCGTCGCGATCGCGTCGATCACGCCGTCGCGCAGCGCGTTCGCGAGGGCCACGAGGTCGGCCTCCTCGCGGAGCGGAGGGTTCACCTTGGCGTTCGTGTTGTAGCCAATGCGGACGTAGTCGTCCCTGAAGGCGACCTCTTCGTGCGTCAGCGTCAGGTGGTGGGGGGTGACCTCCGCCGTGATGCGCGCGCCGCGCTCGCGGGCGGCGGCGATGAGGGCGACCGAGCCGGCCGTGGACACGTGGCAGATGTGCAGGTGCGCGCCCACCAGCTCCGCGAGCGCGATGTCCCGCGCGACCATCGTCTCCTCGGCGCTCGCCGGCCGTCCGCGGAGTCCGAGGCGGGTCGCGACCCAGCCCTCGTGCATCTGGCCGTCTCGCACCAGGCTCGGGTCTTCGCAGTGCTGCGCGACCGGGAGGTTGAACCGCGTCGAGTACTCCAGGGCGTGGCGCATCAGGCTCGGGTCAGCGACGGCATCCCCGTCGTCCGAGAGCGCCACGACGCCCGCCGCCTGGAGTTCGCCCTGCGGCGAGAGCTCCTTGCCGAGGCGGCCGACGGTGATCGTGCCGATCGGGAGGACGCGCACGCTCGCCGAGGCCTCGACCTCCCGGAGCACTGACTCGATGGCGGCGCGGCTGTCGAGGGGAGGACTGGTATTCGGCATCGCGCACACCGTGGTGTAGCCGCCGCGCGCCGCGGCCAGCGTGCCGGTGCGGATCGTCTCCTTGCCCTCGAAGCCCGGCTCGCGCAGATGCGTGTGGAGGTCCACGAACCCGGGCGCGACCACGAGGCCGGTCGCGTCGATGCGCTCCGCGTCGATCACGGCGTCGCCCTCGCCGGGCCCGACGCGCGCGATGCGCCCGTCGACGAGCACGACATCGGCGATGCCGTCCTGCCCGAGGGCCGGGTCGATCACACGTCCGTTGTGGATGGCGATGGTGGTCACGCGCGCGCCTCGCTGTCCCCGGGGAGGTCGTTGCGTCCGGACAGGAGGTAGAGCAGCGCCATCCGGATGGCGACGCCGTTCGTGACCTGCTCCTCGATGATCGAGTGCTGGCCTGCCGCGACCGAGCCGGCGATCTCGATGCCCTCGTTCTTCGGGCCGGGGTGCATCAGCACGTGGTCCGGCTTCGCCTTCGCGAGGCGCTTCTCCGTGACCTGGTAGAGCTGGGCGTACTCGCGGATCGAGGGGAGGAGGCCGCCCTGCTGGCGCTCGCTCTGGAGTCGCAGCGCCATCACGACGTCCGCGCCCTCGATCGCGCGGTCGATGTCGGTCTCGATGGTGACGTGCGGCAGCGCCGACTCCGCATGCACGGGCCGGTCCTGCGCGCGCAGTCCTCGAGGCAGCAGCGTCGGCGGGCCGCAGAGCACCACCTCGGCGCCCATCGCCGCGAGGCCCCACATGTCCGAGCGTGCGACCCGGGAGTGGCTGATGTCGCCGATCATGACGACGCGCTTGCCCGCGATGCCGCCGAGCCGGCTCTTGATGGTGTAGAGGTCCAGGAGCGCCTGCGTCGGATGGGCGTGTGCCCCGTCGCCGGCGTTGATGATCGAGGCGTCCGTGTTCGTCGCGGCAAGGTAGGGCGCGCCCGCGATGCTGTGGCGCATCACGATCGCGTCGGCGCGCATCGCCCGCAGCGTGCGCACCGTGTCGATCAGGCTCTCGCCCTTGACCACCGAGGAGGTGCTGGCGGTCACGCTGATGACGTCCGCGCCGAGCACCTTCCCCGCGAGTTCGAACGAGACCCGGGTGCGGGTGGAGGGCTCGTAGAACAGGTTCACCACGGTGAACCCGCGCAGCGCCGGCATCCGGGCAATGCGCCGATCGAGGACCTCGCGCATCCGGTCCGCCAGGTGGAGGACGGTCTCGATCTCGTCGACGGAGAAGTCGTCGAGGTCGAGCACATGGTGGTGGTTCCAGGCGCCGCCGGGACGCTGGCCGTCCGTGGCGGTGGTCGCGGGCGCCGTTGAGGTCATGACTCGATCCTCCCGGGGAGGACGATCACCGCGTCGCGGCCGTCCTCCTCCTGCAGGAGCACGCGGACGTTGTCCTCGCGTGCGGTCGGGATGTTCTTGCCGACGATGTCGGCGCGGATGGGAAGCTCGCGGTGGCCGCGGTCCACGAGGACCGCGAGCCGGACGATCCGAGGCCGCCCGAAGTCGTTGAGGGCGTCCAGCGCCGCCCGGATGGTGCGCCCCGTCATCAGCACGTCGTCCACCAGCACTACGACGCGCCCGTCGATGTCGGGGAGCGCGGAGGGCTGCGGGGTCGGGCGCCGCCGGTCCAGGTCGTCGCGGTGCAGCGTCACGTCCAGCGTGCCGAGGCCGGGCCGGGCGCCCTCGATCTCCGCGATGTCCGAGGCGATGCGCTGGGCGATGGCCGCGCCGCCGCGCTGGATGCCGACCAGCACGAGGTCGTCGACGCCCTGGTTGGCCTCCACGATCTCGTGGGCGAGGCGGCGCAGGGTGCGGCGTACGGCCTGCGTGTCCAGGATCGGCGCGCTGTTCACCATCGGGCACCGTCCCCGCTGAGGCGCGACTGGACGGGGGCACAAAAAACCCTCCCACGGATCGGGGAGGGGAAATCGCGATCGGACCGCTGAGGCGGGTGCGTGGAGAGAAGGGCGCCGAGGCGCAGCGTATCCATGCGGAGCGTTCCTTCCCGGCCTCGCTGGACCGGCTTAAAGCAAACGCGGACGAGTGGTTCGAAGCATACCCGCGGCGACGCGGAGGCTCAACCCCTACCGATGAACAGCATGAGCATTTCTGTGCAAGAGGACGCAGATCAGGCCTACGAGGCGTCCCCGCCGCGTTGCTCACGCAGGAACCGCTCGAGGTCCTCGACCATCGAGGCGGCGTCCGGAAGCTCTTCGGGCTCGTCCGGTTCGTCCTCCGGGACCTCGGACTCGTCTTCCGCCTCGTCGACGGCGTCCGCGACGCGGCGGGCGTACTCGGCGACCTCGGGGTTCTGCTCGATGTCGGCGGCGACCTGCGCCTCGAACCGGGCGGCGAAGACCTCGAGGTCATGGAGCGTCAGTTGGAGGTCGAACCCGCTGTTGAGGCGCTCGAGCAGGGCGAGGGAGCCTTTTGGATTGGGGGTGCGCTGGACATAAAACGGGATGTTTGCCCAGAGCGACGCCGTCGGGATGCCCTTGTCGCGCAGCATCGTGGACAGCACGCCCACGATGCCGGTCGGCCCCTGGTAGGTGGACCGCGTGCGCTCGCCGAGGCTGAGCGCGTCGCCGAGCCACTCTGCGGTCGCCGACCCGCTCACGCGGACCGGCTTCGCGTGGCTCGCCTCGCCGAGGAGGGCGCCGAGGAGGATCACCCCGGCGACCTGGAACCGCTCGCAGATGTCCAGGATCGCTTCGACGTACGAGCGCCACGCGAGGTGAGGCTCGACACCGGAGAGCAGGATCACGTCGCGGTCCAGGTGCTCCACGCGCTTTGCGCTGAAGATGTTGGGGGGCCACTCCACGGTGCGCTCACCGTCCTTCAGGCGGACCTGGGGGCGCATCTGCGTGAAGTCGTAGAAGTACTCCGGGTCGATCTCCGCGATCGTGTCCGTGCGCCAGCGGCGCTGGATGAAGCGCACGGCGCTGCTCGCGGCCTCGCCGGCGTCGTTCCAGCCGGCGAACCCGGCGATCAGGATCGGCTGCCGCAGGTGCGGCTGCTGAGCAATCCGGAGTGCCTCGAAGTCCGCCATGGTTCCCCCGGTCGTCGGTGCGGGCGAGTGCGGAATCGCTCCGCGCCGCGTGGCACGCCAAGCATAGTACCCGCCGAGGAAGGACGGCCCGCTGTGGTGGGGTGCGTGCTACTCGGCGGTGCCGTCGGCGGTCCCGGCGCCCGGCATCAGCGCCATCAGTGCACCGAACGTGTGGACCGCCTGCGCGTGGAGGCTCGATCCCGGCTCGTCCAACCAGCGGTCGATGGCGAGGTTCCACGCATCCATCGCCATGTGGGCCAGCAGACGGTCGCTCACCAGTTCCTCGCCGTCGTGGCGGCTCGTCAGGACCTCGGTCAGGTCTTCGACCCACTCGAGCTGCACGAGCATGAGGGCGCCGTGCACGCGCGGGTTCGTGCGCAGCATCTTGCCCAGCGCGCGCTGCCGGTCCGGGAACTCCGCGAGGGAGGCCTCGACCTCCAGGTAGGCATCGCGCAGCGCGGTGAGCGGGGGGGCCGAGGTCGGCATGCGTCGCAGCGCCTCCGCTACGAGGATCCCCAACTCCTGCATGCCGGAGAGCAGCGACTCGTCCTTGCTGCCGAAGTAGCGGAAGTAGGTCCTCCGCGAGATGCCCGCGGCCGCAGCAATGTCGTCCACGGTGGTGCCGTCGAATCCGTTCCGCAGGAAGGCTCGGATCGCGGCCCGGGCGATCTCAGCGCGGGTGGTGTCGTGGCTGTGCAAGCGGGTGACCTGACACTTGGCTGACCTGCTGAACACGAATGCTACTCCCGCCTGCAACTTGCCCTTCACGTCACATGAAGCCCTTCACTTCATATGGACGAGTAGCGCAGGGCATAACGAGGAATATCCCGGTGGCTGTCGGGCCGGACGGAGTCCTCCTGAGCCTCCCGGCGCCTTCCCCGGACGGTGCGACGCCGCTCACTGCGACGGAGACGGCCCGGTGAGCAAGAGGCCCACCGAGCCGCCCGGTCGTGCGCCGTCCTACGCTGCCGCGGCGACGGCGGCCGAGACCTCGGCGTCCACGTGCAGTTTGACCTTGCGGCTCACCAGCACGCCTCCAGCCTCCAGCGCCTGGTTCCACGTGAGGCCGAAGTCCTCGCGGTCGATCTCGCCGGTGAGCGAGAAGCCGGCGCGACGGTCGCCCCACGGGCTGGCCACCGGGCCGGTGAACTCGCCCTTCAGCACGACAGGCCGCGTCACGTCCCGGATCGTGAGGTCGCCCGCGAGTTCGAAGTCGTGCTCACCGGCTCGCTTCACGGACGTGCTGGAGAACCTCACTTCCGGGAACTGGTCGGTGTCCAGGAAGTCCGCGCTCTTCAGGTGTGCGTCCCGGTCAGGGTTGCCGGTCGTGATGCTCGCCGCCGAGACAACTGCTTGCACGCTGGAGGCCTCCGGGCGCTCCTCGTCGATCTCGATCGCTGCCTCGACGCCCGCGAAGCGTCCCTTCACGGTGGCGACCATCATGTGCTTCGCGGAGAAGCCGAGGTCCAGGTGCTGCTGGTCGAGGGTCCAGGTGGTCATGACAGAGTCTCCTTCTTGGTTCCGAGTGGGGTGTTAGTTCCGATTGGGAACTGATACCATCATTAGTGACCTGGGCGGAGTTGTGAAGACGGCACATGGAAGTGCCCCGGGCACCGGGAGGTAACCGATGGCCACCGTGAGACAGCAGATGCCCACCGCGCCCCCGGACGCGTGCAACGTCCGAGAGGTGTTGGACCGCGTCGGCGACAAATGGTCGGTGCACGTGATCCACATGCTGGGTAGCGAGACGCGCCGCTTCAGCGAGCTGCGACGCGGGATCGACGGTATCAGTCAGCGCATGTTGACCGTGACCCTGCGTGGGCTCGAACGGGACGGCCTGGTCACGCGCACCGTCTATCCCGTGGTGCCCCCGCGCGTCGACTATGCGCTCACCCCCCTCGGCGAGACGTTGCTTGCGACGGTCTGTTCGCTGGTCGGCTGGGCCGAGGAGCACCGGGACGACGTGGATGCGGCCCGCGCGCGTTACGACGAGCGCGGCGGGAGCCTGTAGGCAGGCCCTCCACTCGCGACCCGTCCGACGACTGGCTCAGCGCCTGGTGAAGTTCAGGTGGGTGACCCCGGTGGGCGAGAGGGTCGACTCCACGTCGTAGTCGGCTTCGAGGCCCTCGAGCCCGTCCCAGAGGCACTCACCCCGGCCGAGCAGGATCGGGACCACTGCTACATGCAGGTGGTCGACGAGGCCCGCGGCGAGGAAGGAACGGATGACCGTTGCTCCTCCGCCCAGGCGTACGTCCAGGCCGCCGGCGGCCTCCCGTGCGACCTCAAGCGCCTCAGCCGGCGCCGCATCCAGGAAGTGGAACGTCGTGCCGCCCTCCATCTCGATCGGAGGGCGCGTGTGATGCGTCAGGACGACCACGGGCGTGTGGAACGGCGGGTTCGGCCCCCACCAGCCCTTCCATTCGGGATCCTCGTGCCATCCGGGCGGTCCGAACTTCCGGGCGCCCATGATCTCGACGCCCACGCCCTCGGCGAATCGCCGCGCGAAGGCATCGTCGATGCCGGTGGTGCCGCCGGACTCGCCCATCATCTCGTGCCACCACCGGGTGGCGAGCATCCACTCATGCAGGCGCTCGCCAGCGTGGCCGAACGGCGCCTCCAGGGTCTGAGGTTCACCGGTGCCGAAGCCATCGAGTGAGATGGCGAAGTTCTGGACGCGGACAAGTGACATGGTTATTGCTCCTCGGGATGCTTGCGGCAGCGGTGAGGGCGGGCCGGCGCTGAGACTGACGGGTGCCTCGGCGAACTGTCCGTCGGACCCACGGTACCGCGGGTCGGAGGAGACGGGCGCTTCGGATCCTGGAGGACCACTCGAGCGACTTGGAGTGGCTCCCCGACGTGGATTCGAACCACGAACCTACCGGTTAACAGCCGGTTGCTCTACCGTTGAGCTATCGGGGAACGGCGACAGTCAGTCTCCCGCACGGACGACCAGCGAGCAACAGCCACCGCGTCGTCGACCACTTGACCACTGCCCTCGTGGGGACGGAATCCAACGCGCGATCGCGTCGCGTTCGCACTGGCTGGCGGACCAGGGGTCGAACCTGGGCTAAGGGATTCAAAGTCCCCTGTGCTACCGCTACACCATCCGCCATCGGCACCCTCGGGGCGGTCCGTCCGAGGCGAGCGATAGCGTCGCAGACCACCCGCGCGACCGCCAGTCCGCTAGGCTGCCGGAGGAGGCGAACCATGCCCGAGTCGTTCTACGTGGAACCGGTCCAGCCCGTCCTGCGCCATTTCGTGGAGGACCTGCGCAACCTCGTCGCCCGCGAGGGGCGCGCCGGGCTGCTTGAGGCGCTCAGGGCGCCCGTCGAGCGACTGCTGTACGACCCGACGTGGATCACCGAGGAGTTTCGCGAGCCGGTGCCGGACACCACGGCCGCGTGGGCGATCTATCGGTCGCAGGAGCCGGACCTCTGCATCTTCACGATGGTGGTGCCGCCGATGAGCATGACGAAGGTGCACAACCACCTGACCGACGGCTGGGTCGGCCTCGTCCAGGGCGAGCAGGTCGAGCGCAAGTTCCGGAGACGCGACGACGGCTCCCGCCCCGGGTACGCCGAGCTCGAACTCGTGTCAGAGGACCGGATCGGCCTCGGTGAGCTCACCCCGCTGCGGCATCCGGACGAAGACATCCACCAGGTCATCACGGCGTCCGCCGTCCCCTCCGTGTCGCTGCACGTGCTGTGCAACGACCTCGGGACGGTCGAGCGGCAGGCCTTCGACCCCGACCATCACCACGTCGAGGACTTCGTCTCGGGGTACACGAACGTCAGCGGCGGCTCGTCCATCGGGCGCCTGTAGCGCACTCCCGCCCGTCGTTAGACATCGTCGCGCGGGCCCGCCGGATCGCCGTTGTGGTGTTCGAGGTCATGGGAGAGCGCCGTGATCCACTCGTCGCGCCGCGTCGAGAACTGCGCGTGGCCGAGGTCGGCGAGCGCCTGCACGAGCAGCGGCCGGGAGTCGTCCGGGGACACCCCGGACCGGATCAGCACCTGGGCCGCCATCTCCGTGCCGCCCTCGAGTTCCTCGCAGACGACCTCCGTCGCACCCAGCGCCATGAGGGACTCGCGGTCACTGACGTAGCGCGTGCGGCACATGATCGGCACGTCCGCGGAGATCGCGCGCGTCGCGGCGATCGCTCGACGGGCGGCGTCGGGGTCGTTGATCACGAGCACGATGGCGCGCGCGTCGCGGATCCGCGCGTGGTGCTGGGCCTCCGGGCTGGTGATGTCGCCGTAGTAGATCGGATAGCCCTGGGCGCGCCCATGGCGGACGCGGTCCGCATTGAGTTCCAGGACGATGAACCGCACCCCGGCCTTCTTCAGCGTGCGCCCGATGAGCGCACCCGCGATCCCGAACCCCACGAGGATGACGTGGTCGCCCAGGTCACGCTCCTGCCGTCGCGGATCGTCGATGCCGCGCGCCCGCAGGATGCGCTCCAGGGGGCGGAGCACGACCTCGCCCGCGTGGAGCCGAGGGGCGAGCGACATCAACGTGCGCGAGATCACCATGCTTGCGACACCCGCGGTGACGACGAGGCGCATCTCGTCAGGCGTCACGAGGCCCGCAGCGGCGCCCAGCGTGAGCACCACGAATCCGAACTCCCCGAACTGGGAGAGGTAGATGCCACCCAGCCACGAGGCGCGCGCCGCGAAGCCCGTGGCAATGGCAGCGAGGGCGCCGGTCATCCACTTGCCGAACACCAGCGCGAGGACGAGCGCCAGCGCGCCCACCGGCTGGTCCATGAACACGCGTGGGTCGAACAGCATCCCGAGCGACAGGAAGAACACGCTGGTCAGTGCGTCCCGGATCGGCAGGACGTCCGTCACCGCGCGCTCGCGGTAGTCCGTGTCCGCGAGGACGACCCCGGCGAGGAACGCCCCGAGGGCGAGCGAGAGCCCGAACTCGGACATGATGTCCGCGCTGCCGAGGCCGACACCGAGGACGGCGAGCAGGAACAACTCGCGGCTGCGCGTCCGGTCGACCTCCCGGAACAGCCGGGGCACCGCGATCCTCGCGAGGAGGACCGTGACGACAACGGCAACCGCCGCTTCCCCGACGGCGACCACCGCCGCGATCGCGGGGTTAGTGTCGCTGTCCGCGCTCAGCGCGGGCACGATCAGCGTGAGCGGGACGACGAGGATGTCCTGGAAGATCAGCGCCCCCACGGTGAACTTCCCGTGAGGCGCGTCGATCTCGTCGCGGTCGGCCAGCGCGCGCAGGACGATCGCGGTACTCGAGAGGGCGCAGGCGACCGCGAACACGAACGCGCGGGAGCCCGTGTCGCCACCCACGAAATAGAGGGCCGCGAAGCCGATCCCCGCCGTCAGGCCAACCTGGACCGTCCCGCCGATGGCGACCGGACGCCAGATGAACGCGAGCCGGCTGAGCGAGAACTCCAGCCCGATCGCGAACAGCAGCATCACCACGCCGAACTCGGCGAGTTGCGTGATCGACTCGCTCTCCTGCACGACACCGAGCCCGTTCGGCCCCACGAGCGCGCCGGCGGCGAGGAAGGCGATGGTGGTGGGGAGCCTCAACCGCGCGAGGAACAC